>CAYTUI010000006.1:0-44434 GCA_964441335.1 uncultured Gammaproteobacteria bacterium | reverse complement strand
CCGCATGTCATTATTAAAGAAATTGACGGGGTAAAGCACGAGCCGTTTGAAGAAGTGACTGTCAATGTTCCGGAAACAATGTCCGGCATTGTGATTGAAAAACTGTCCAAGCGTAAAGGAACTATGATGGAAATGAAAAATGAGCACGGTCATATCAGAATTATTTTTGAAATTCCGACCCGCGGTCTGCTGGATTATAAAAATGAATTTATCGTGGACACTAGGGGAGAGGGTATTTTTTATTCGCGAGTCATCGGTTTTAAACCCCATGCCGGTAAGATAGAAAAAAGCGAACTGGGTTCTATGGTGTCTATGGCTACCGGTAAGGCTTTGGGATATTCTTTATACAATTTGCAGAGTCGCGGTACGCTGTATATCGGGGCGACTGTGGAAGTCTATGAGGGTATGGTGATCGGTAATGTGTCTAAGGGTAACGATATGGCGGTGAATCCGATTAAAGGTAAACAGCTGACTAATATGCGTTCGTCTAATGCTGATGAGGCAATCCGTCTGACTTCGCCAATGGAGTTAACTCTGGAATTGGGTATGAGCGTTATGAATGAAGATGAATATCTGGAAGTGACTCCCAAGAGCATTCGCTTAAGAAAAAAGTTTCTGTCGGAGATTGATAGAGTTAGAGCAGGGAGAAAAGAGGCTAAAGGGAAGTAATTTGTAATTTGCACTATCTCGTGGCGTGAAAATTCGTAGCTTCGATTAATTCCGGAAACTGCGATCCCGAGCGAAGCCAAGCTCAGCTTGGCGAAGTCGAGGGGGAAGCAGTCCCGTTGATAATTTGGCGACTGTAGTAGATAAATCGGGACTGCCACGTCACCCCGCTCAGCCTTTGGCTGACGGGGTTCCTCGCAGTATCCTTGTTTATTAGCGTTGTGTACTGGCCACAAGCTGCCGGCCACTGGCTACGCCTCTCGTTGATTGACAGAATATGGTATTTATGATATACTAGTTTTAGTTAATAATAGCTATGACAAAAGCTAAAAACAGCCGAAATAGGTTTAAGAAAGCGTTACTGCTGGCAGGTCTTATTGAGCTGTATATTTTTTTATCTAAAAAAGGCAACCGTAAAATGATAAAAAAGGAATATAAGACAGTCAAGAAGTCATATAATAAAAATATTTCTTGGTTTAGAGACTACTTTGTACCCAATGAATTAAACGGTCACAAACCAAAAATATTACATTCCAAATCTGTTAGAGCCTTGACACTTGGCTTATTGGTGACAAAAATTGCTTTGGTTTCCGCTTTATTGATTTTTTTTCCGACAGGTGGCCGTGTTACACCGGCTATTGAAAATGAAATGGTCAGCCTGACTAATGAATATAGACAATCTTTAGGCGCCCAGCCGCTGGTCAGAAATGAGTATCTGAATAATGTAGCTATGGAACGCGCTCAAGATATGTTTAGCCGTAATTATTTTAGCCACTACTCACCCGAAGGTTTAAAGCCTTGGGAGTGGTTGGATCCCAATAAATACCAATTCATACGTTTCGGAGAAAATTTGGCGATTGACTTTGTCACAGCTAACGGCGTGTTCAAAGCTTTTCAGGCCAGCCCCAGTCATGATAAAAATTTAAAGAACGCCAATTATAGTGAAGTCGGAATTGCTATGCTGACCGGAACAATGGAAGGCCGAGAAACAAATTTGATGGTTGTACTCTACGGAGAGCCGAAAGTTATCCCACAACCAGTTCAAGTTGCGCAAGTTGACACCTCTAAAGATCAGCCCCAACCTATTGAGCAACCGATTGTTAAGCCAGTAACTCCGACACAGCCGGTAGTTGAACCCCCGAAACCTGTCCCAGTTCCTAGCGACGCTGACAGATTGAAACCGCCGCCGGCCGGTAATGTTATTGTTGACGGCAAGTTAGCTGTGAAATCTTCGGAAAGTCCGGCTGTTCAAGGTTTGGAAGATACCTACCTTCAACAGAACGAGCAAACCGTAGTGGTGGTGCCGTCCACTAATTGGCTACAGAGGGTCGTGGCTTGGAGCGATAATCTATATTTACTTATTATCTTAGCCTTTATCTTAATAGCCCTGGTTAATATCTTTGTGGCTATTAAAGTCCAACACAGGTCAACTATTATTGCCAGTTTATTCATGATAGCTTTCGCCAGTCTCTTATGGTGGTCCAATTGGCATCAGCTTGAGGGTCTGCCCGGAGTTATAACTATTTTATCCTCGGCAATCTAACAAGCATAATTATTGAGATTAAAAATAACCTGGCAGACAGACTGTTGGGTTATTTTTAATTACTCAAAATATTATCATTAACTGGTGTGCGTTTTAAAGCCTAGCTCTCGGGAAAACGGAAAATACGAAGGAGGCAGTATCCTTGACGAAGAAGAAATATCCAATAAGTCCCGAATTCTCGAGGAGGATACGACGAGAGATCTCCAAGACAAGAAACGTTAATCCATAGGAGATCTCTCCCCCTCAACTATTTTTCAGTTAACTATCTTTAATTATCAAATACCCTCGACATTATATAAGATCGTTTCGGGGTCGAGAATACGAAAAATGTGAAGGAGGTAGTATCCTCGACGACTTAAAAGGTGTGAGCCTCATATCTTTATTAATCAATGAGCCATGGACTAGACGCCTCTATTCTTAGCAATTAACATTGAGTATGCCTTGATCTAGTTTTTATGCTTACTAGTCACAGGCCACCGGCTAATATGCTATAATATAGTCAATGGCAATACAAAAGGTGGAGATTAAATCCTTCCGCAGTATTATTAAGCCGCTAACTATCCAGTTATCGGCATCTTTAAATATCTTTATTGGACAGAATAATAGCGGTAAGACTAATATTTTGGACGCCATTGAGGCCGTAGGCAATGGCCAAAAAGAATCAGCCGGTCAGATCAGCCTGACATTTAGTTCACCCGGCGGTCAAACCGTTGCGGCCGGCCAGGCCTTACCTAAGGGATTTAAGATGATCAGACTGTCGGAAATATATCTGTTGGATTTTGAGCAAATAGACCGCGATTACCATAGTTTAATTGCTAATTATCCCAAGAGTCTGGCAAGTTTTCAAAGCTTACTGACCGAATATTTTCCCGGATTGTCTTTCCCCAGCGAGTCTCTGGATATTGATGTTACTGAAGGCGCGACTTTTGTGGAACACGGGGAGACGGTTACCATTGATCGTTTGGGTAGCGGTTTCCAAAAAATATTTGTCCTGCTACTTTATTCATTGCACCCGGATTATCAATTGGTGTTACTGGATGAACCGGAAAATCATCTACATCCGGCTTTGATTAAAAAGTTGATAAGCGTGCTGGCCGACCAGGCGACCAATCAGATAATTATGACCACGCATTCACCGTTGTTTATCACTCCCGAGAATTTGCATCAGGTATATCGTGTGGCCCGGACGGCAGAACTTGGCACCCACGTTTATTCAATGATGACCTCCAATCGGCAGGTTAACCGCCAAAGACTGGTTCAGGAATTTAACGCCGATAATCTGGAAATATTTTTTGCTGATAAGGTTTTAATAGTGGAAGGAGTGTCTGACAGAATTTTGATGCGCAGTCTGCTTGATCGTTTTTATCATGGACCTTTAGAAATTAAAGTTATTTTTACTAATGGCAAGGGCAACACCGGAGTATATATGGAAGTATTGGAAGCTTTCGGAATTCCTTATTTAATTATGCTTGATCAGGACGCTTTGGGCTGGTGGGCGACAGAATTTCTAAACCAGCGACAAGTTTATATAACCAAAAAAAATCGTCAGAAAACCATTGAAGAGATGAAGCGCTTTCATATATATATATTACCGAATGGAACTATTGAGAAGAATTATCCGCGCAAGTATCAGAGAGAAGATAAAAAACCTCTTAACGCTTTGTCTGCCGCCCGTCAGCTGACAGAGGCTGACTATAATTCTCCAGTTATGCAATATCTTAAAGAAATAGTTGAAGCTGTAACCCATGAATAGTAAGTCTTATCATAAGAATTATCTTCACCACCGGGGCAGTGGTATTTTACAATCATTTCGTGAAGTAGTCTTTGGTTTAGAAGACGGTTTAGTTTCAACTTTAGGCGTGGTCATAGGTATTGCGGCCGCCACCCAAGATTTACGAACGATTATTATTTCCGGTTTAGTGGTCATTTTTGTGGAGGCCATATCAATGGGTGCCGGAACTTATTTATCTACCAAATCTGAAAAAGAGTTGCGTCAGCACTTTCTAAATGAAGAGGCCGAGGAAATTGCCAAGCATCCGGACATTGAGATGAAAGAGACCCGAGAGTATTTACAAAAGCTGGGATATAAAGATCAGGAAGTTGCCGTAATGTTAAAGGCAATTACCTCGGACAAAAATATGTGGTTAAATTTTATGGCTGTTAACGAACTGGGTTTTGTACCGGAAGAAGGGGGCTTTAAATTGCCCTGGGCCGATACTATATATATGTGGATTTCTTATGTTGTCGGCGGTTCAATTGCTTTGCTGGCTTTTTTTATTTTCCCGCTTAATATAGCGCCTACCTTGGCTGTTATTTTTGTAGCAGTCGCTCTGCTAACATTGGGAGGAATTAAAGGGAGGATTCTGCGCGTATCTTGGCTAATTAGCGGCCTGGAAATGTTGTTAATCGGTCTGCTGGCGGCCGGCGTTGGTCAATTGGTGGGATACTTAGCTGATAAATATTTATTAACTTAGTTAATTTTTATAATATGGAATGGTTAATTATTGTTCTGGTCTCGTATTTTGTCCTAGCTATTAGTTCAATCGTTGATAAGTTTTTTCTGTCCAAAGTTTTCATGCATAGTATTGTGTATGTTATTTGGGTCAGTTTGATGAGTCTACTGGTTTTTGTTTTGGCGCCTTCTACCCAATGGATAGGTTGGTACTGGCTGATGGTTTCCTTGGCCACCGGTGCTATTTTTACTTTGTCACTATATTTATTATATACAGCTTTACAACGTGGCGAAGCGTCTAGGGTGGTGCCACTGATTGGCGGAGCCATGCCGATTATTGTTTTTTTGGTCTCCTGGACCTTTAATTTGGAGGATTTTACCACCAAGAAGGTTATTGCTTTTGCTTGTTTATTACTGGGCAGTATTTTAATTACGATTATGCCCGGGCCTAAAAATAAGTTGATGCGAATTAAAGGTGCTTATTGGGCTTTGGGAGGAAGTTTATCTTTTGCTGTTTTCTTTTTGTTGACTCAATATATTTTTGATCATCAAAGTTTTGTTGACGGGTTGGTTTGGCCGAGAGTGGGGACGGCTTTGATTATAGTTATTCTAATGATGTTTAAAAATAATCGGCATCTATTGTTAGTTCGTTTCAGAACTTTGCATATAAAGATGCGTTTAGGCATAATTTCTAATCAGGCTTTGGCCGCCGCTGGATTCTTGGGTCAAAATTACGCTATTGATATGGGTGGCAGTTTATCCCTGATTACTGCTTTGCAAGGTATTCAGTATGTTTTTATTTTACTGTTTGCGGCAATAATGACCTGGAAATTACCCCACATGATTAAGGAGAAAATAAGTAAGAAAATTATTATTCAAAAAGTTGTCGCTCTGGTGCTAATAGTTATTGGGCTTTATTATATTACATTTTAGGATGCGCAAATTAACTAAGAAAAAGTTTTGGTTACTGGTTATTATTTTAGTGGCCGTTTTTTTATGGTGGTTTTTTAAAATAGACAGGCATAATTTGCGTTTAAAATATGAACTGGTGCCGGATAATTTTTGGGGTGTGACGTTCTCTACCAAGTATGCCCGCGAGTTAAGTTTGGAACCACGGGAAGTCTATTTGGCTATGTTGGATGATTTGCAGGTTAAAAAAATTCGTCTGCCTGTTTATTGGGATGAGGTTGAAACAGCTGAAGGAGTTTTTGATTTTAAAAATTACGATTGGCTGATAAATGAGGGGGAAAATAGGAAGGTTCAATTTATTTTAGTTTTAGGCCGACGTTCTCCTCGATGGCCGGAATGCCACACCCCGAACTGGGCGCAAACTTTAGACACAACTGCAATACAGCAGGCTGAACTTGAAAGTTTAGCCAAGCAGATTGACCATTTTAGGCAGTTTTCATCAATTAAGGCTTGGCAGGTTCAGAACGAATTCTATTTTAAATGGTTTGGCATTTGCCCGGAAACTGACGATCAATTTTTGCAGAAACAGCTGGCTCTACTAAAAAGTAAAGATACTAGACCGGTGGTGATGACCGATTCCGGAGAGTTTAGTCTGTGGTCGCAGGTAGGGAAAAGAGCCGATATTGTCGGTACAACTATGTATCGGGTAGCCTGGAATAAATATCTAGGATATTTGTATTCAGCCTGGCCGGCCTGGAATTATCAACTTAAGTCCAAATTAATTCATAAAAATTATTCGCAGATGATTGTGGCTGAATTACAGGCAGAACCGTGGCCAGCTGATTTTGGTCATGTTAAAGATCAAACATTTCAGCAAGCCGAGCAGTCTTTTAATCTGGCTCAACTGGAAACCAACAGTGAGTTGGCCAGACGGACGCATTTTGCCGAAAGTTATTTTTGGGGAGTGGAGTGGTGGTATTGGATGAAACAGAAGGGTCAGCCGGAATATTGGGAGCTGGCAAAGAAAATTATTGCCTCTGCTAATGATTAGACCGGCGAGTTTAGCTAAATTCGTTCCGGTAGCCGCGCTGGTAGCGGTTGCTGTTTTATTATCTTTCAGTATCTATGGTTACCAAAATCAGAACGCGCTGGAGCTAGACAAAGCTCGGCTACTGGAGCTGAATCAACTGGCCGCGGCGCTTCACAATTTACGCCAGTATCGCCCGGCAGTTGATAAACTTTGGCCTGATTCATTTATTCTGGGCAGAATTTCGGGCCAAGCACATTGCGCGGCTTTAAAAAAGGACTTGCAAATATTCAATATTAGCGATGACACACGGGATTATTTGAGACAATTACCGACTGACCCGGGGAAGATGGATAAGGAAGTATATTATTATTATCTGCAAAGAAATGATCAGGGCTGGCTGTTGGGGGCTTGTCTTACTGATAGAGCACAGAAGATAGAAGTAATTGTTAATTAGTTTAGTTGACGCGGAGAGATAAAAAATTGTATAATGTAGTCAATTGAGCGATATTTTTTGCTCCGTTTCAAGACTTGCTTTGATACACCGATAAATTATGACCAACCACAAAATATTAATGATTGACGACGATAGCTTTATCCGGAAAGTTTATCAGACGGAGCTGTCAGAGAAGGGCTATGAAGTGATTTTGGCTATTGACGGCGACGAGGGTTTGGCAAAAGCCATTAGTGAACATCCGGAATTGATAATTTTGGACGTGATGATGCCTAAAATGAATGGTTTTAAGGTGATTGAAGAGCTGAAAAAGAATCCGACCACTAGCCAGATACCGGTTATTTTTTTAACCCATTTGTCACAGGCTGAAGATAAGCAAAGGGGTTTAGCCTTGGGTGCCAGCGATTATTTAGTTAAGGATGACACTACTTCAGATATTTTGGCTCAGTCAATGGAGAAATTTATTGGCCAAAAAACATGATTTATTAAAAAATTTTTCTATCCGGAGGCGAAAATAAATATCAAAATATAATGATTACTGATGAGCAACTAGAGCAAGCTATAGCAAAAGTCGGGCTAATAACTCCCGATGTTCTTAAGGCCTCAAAAGAAGTGGCGGCTAATAAGCAGCATCCATTAGCCGATATACTGCTGGAAAAGGGTTTAATTAAAATTAGCGAATTAGGGCAGTTGATTGCTCGTTTTTATAATGTCAAATTTGTTGATCTTAGAAAAGAGTCCATTAAAGATCAGGTGTTGAAAATATTGCCGGAGTTAGTGGCGGCTAAACAACAGGCCATTGTTTTTAGGCAAGATGAGGAAGGTTTGAAGGTTGCTCTGACCGACCCGACCAATTATAAATTGTTAAATATACTGCAAAAGAAGACCGGGGAGAGGGTGGTTCCATATTTTACTTTGCCGCAGCTTATTAGTGAGTCATTATCACTTTATCGCAACAGTATTCGTGATGAATTTGAGGATATTATTAAAGTTAACGTGGCGAAGGCGGAAAAGTCTAAACCCGAAGACGTGCCGGTTATTAAAATTGTTGATAACCTGATTGCTTACGGTTTTCATAATGATGCTTCTGATATTCACATTGAACCGATGAAGGATCATGTGGTGGTGCGCTTTAGGATTGATGGTATTTTGCATGACGTTTTGACATTACCAAAGGCTGTTCATGATTTGATTGTCGCCAGAATTAAGATTTTAAGCAGATTGCGAACTGATGAGCATCGTAGCGCGCAAGACGGAAAAATTTCCAGCGAGATTCAGGCAATTCCGGTGGAAATCAGAGTTTCCATTATTCCGGTGACGCAGGGAGAAAAAGTGGTGATGAGATTATTGTCGTCCAGGCGCGGCGTCTATACTTTACCTGATCTGGGCTTAGCCGGACGTGACTTGAAAATAGTTGAACAGGCGATTACTAAACCGCACGGCATGATTCTGGCGACCGGACCGACCGGCAGTGGTAAAACAACCACCCTGTATACTTTAATCCAGCTGATTAATTCGCGAACAATTAACATCTCCACAATTGAAGATCCGGTGGAGTATGACATTGAAGGCGTTAATCAGATTCAGGTTGATCCGAAAACTAACTTAACTTTTGCCGCCGGATTACGTTCATTATTACGACAAGACCCCGACGTTATTATGGTCGGTGAAATCCGTGACGAAGAAACAGCTGGCATTGCTGTTAACTCTGCTATGACCGGACATTTGGTTCTTTCCTCGCTTCATACCAATGACGCGGCTACGGCCTTGCCGAGGTTAATTGATATGAAAGTTGAGCCATTTTTAATCGCTTCTACTGTGGATGTTATTATTGCCCAGCGTTTGGTCAGGAAGATATGTATGCAATGTATTGCTAGTTATACTTTATCGGAATCGCAAAGGAAAGATTTGTCACAATATCCTTCATTGACTAAGTTTTTGCCGAACGAGACTGATAATGAATTTCGTGTCTATAAGGGTAATGGTTGTAGTAACTGTAATCACACTGGCTTTAAGGGTAGAATCGGCCTTTACGAAATATTAAGAATAGATGACAATATTAGGGATCTGATTATGAAACGGACCAATGCTGACGAAATAGAGCGGGCGGCAACCAGTGTTGGTATGACTACGATGTTACAGGATGGTTTGGAAAAGATTAAGTCAGGGAAGACGACGATTGAAGAGGTTTTGCGAGCGACAGCGGAATAGTTTGAAGTTAGGTATTTAGCTAGTTAGGTAGTTAGGGATTAGGAGTTAGAAGTTAGGTATATAGACTCGAGGCCAGTTCGTTCTTACGTTCTTCAGTTCCTTCGTTCTTAAGTTCTTCGGTTCTTTCGTTCTTCAGTTCTCAAGTTCATAGGTTATAGGTACTAGGTATTTCGCCCAGAGGGCGATCGGCCTTTGGCCGAAGGTATTAGGAAAAAAATCGGCGTATCATCCCTTTTTCCTCAATCCTTAATTCTCAATCCCCATTCCTCATAACTCATTACTCATAACACACCCCATGAAATTCAAATACAAAGCCTACGATAAAGAAAACAATCTGGTTGAAGGCGAGCTGGAGGCCGATAACCGGAATAAAGCTCACTTGTTTTTGGTTGAACAAGGCTATGAAGTTTTAAGCGTTGACGATGTTTCGGCTGCTGCTAATAAAAAGGTTTCGGCTCTGGAACTGGTTTTTGGTAACGTTTCGCTTCAGCAAAAGATGATGTTTGTTAAACATTTGTCTTTAATGGTTAAGTCAGGCATGCCTATCAACGAATCGGTTAATATTTTAGCTTCTGATTCCAAAGGTAAAATGAAGGGTGTGCTGTTTAAAATTTTACAGTCAATTGAAAGCGGTAATCACTTGGCCGACAGTTTGGCAAAGTTTCCCAGAGTTTTTGACCGATTTTTTATCAGTTTGGTGAATATCGGAGAACAAAGCGGAACTTTGGAACAGTCGTTAATAAATTTAGCTACACATTTAAAAAAATCGCACGATTTGACCTCTAAAATTAGAGGCGCTCTACTTTATCCGGCCATCATATTTACGGCGGTAATAGGTTTGGGTTTTACGTTAGGAGTTTTTGTTCTGCCAAAATTGATGGGCTTCTTTGAGTCACTTAACACCGAACTGCCTTTGTCAACAAAGATTTTGCTTTTTATGTCAGCTTTTTTTGTCAGTAACTGGAAGTTGCTGTTGGCAATAATTATTATATTGGTTCTGGGCATAGGCCTAACCAAGCGTTTTACGCCAGTTAAAGCGGTTTTGCACTGGCTGTATTTAAAATTACCGATTGTAAAAATTTTTACAACTAATACCAATTTAGCGGGTTTTTGTCGGGCTATGTCGCTGATGCTCCAGAGCGGTATTACTTTGGATAATAGTATTGAGATTGCTCGTTCTAACACGGCTAATTTTTACTATGATCGTGCGCTCGGTAAGTTGTTGGAGATGGTTAAGAAGGGAGAAAGTTTGGGGGTCGTCATGGAGCGTTATCATCAACTTTTCCCGGTGACGGTGTCACGTATGATAAAAGTGGGTGAAAAATCAGGAAATTTAGCGGAGACTTTTGATTATTTAGCCACCTTTTATGAGGATGAAGTTGATAATTTATCCAAAAATTTGTCAGGCGTTATTGAGCCTATTTTATTAGTAATTATTGGCGCGCTGGTGGCTTTTGTGGCGCTGTCTATTATTACTCCAATCTACGAGTTAACATCCAATGTGGCAAAATAAGTCAGGTTTCACCTTCATAGAAATAATTGTGGTGGTGGCCATAATTATTATTTTATTTAGCGGCGCCGCAGTGTCATTAAATAGTTATCAGGGAGCTAATAGCGTTCAGCTCTATAATAACGATCTGGATAAAATTCAAACTTTAATTTCTAAAGCTCATGCCTATGCCAAGAGCAGTCGATTTGATGATGACTGGGGCATCAAGCGGTTGGAACAGACTAGAGCAGACTGCGATTCAAGCTCAACCGTTAATTGTTTTGTTTTGTTCAAGGGAAAAGATTATGTTACTAGAAATTCCGATTATGACGAGGTTATCACCTACAATAATAATCTGATCAGTTATGACAGCACTAATTCCGAGAATGAAATTTACTATAAAAAAATAACCGGTTGGGGCGGTAATTTTGATGTCGCCAGTACTACCGATGTCAACAAATTTATTTTTATTTCCACAGACGGAACCTATGATTGCGATATTAACATAGGCGTTTTGGGAGTTGTCTATAAGAGTTGTAATTAGTAGCTGAATTATGAATTTAAGTTTTAAAAAAATTGGTCGGTCAAAAAATGCTTTCTCTTTGGTGGAGATTATTTTGGCTGTGGCAATTTTTTCCGCCTTGGCCGCCGGCATTGCTTTAACGATCGGTAACTCAACCTCGGAGTTTCAGGGTAGAGAGGATAATGCCATTAAAGAACGTTATGCTAGTGAAGCTATGGAAGCAACCCGGTCTTTACGTGATAAATCCTGGCGTAGTATTAGCGATCTGGCTACCACTTCGGCTTACGATATCAGGAAGGCGTCTAACGGGGATTGGGAATTTTTTCACGGCACCTCTACCAGAGCCGGCTTGACCAGAAATATTTATTTTTATGATGTGCAAAGGGATGCTAGTGGTAATATTGTGACCAGTGGGGGTATTTGGGATCCTAATACCAGAAAAACAATTGTTAAAATAGAAGGTGGCGCGAATACTTATCAAATTGACAGCTATATTAGTGACTGGAAAGCCTATCGTATCAATCAAACCGATTGGGACGGCACTGATGCTGTAGAAGTCTGGTCAGGTAATGCTTTAAGCGACGATATCTACTCATATAACCCCGCCTATTCTCTGGGCACAACAACTACCGGTGTTCTGACTCTGCGTTCTGGCGGCACTTGGTATGGTACCAACTGGGGTTATAGGAAAAAAATTACGATAGATAATACCAAGGTTAGCGGATCGTCTAATTTAACTAATTTTTCAATGCTGGCTTCTACAACTGATGAACAACTCAAAGACAATGCGCATAGTGGTAACGTTTTCCAGGATGACGGAGGTGACATTGTTTTCGTTGATTCTAATAATACCAAACTTGATTATGAAATTGAAAAGTACGACGGTACCACAGGAACTTTGAAGGCTTGGGTGGAAATTCCTACTTTGGCCGGGGCTACAAATACTGATATTTATATTTATTACGGTAACAGTACAGATGCCGGAAACCAATGGAACGCAACCGGAACCTGGAGCAACAGTTATGCCGCGGTTTATCATATGAAAGAAGATTCTTGGAATGGCACAGCCGGAGAGGTTAAAGATTCATTAAACGCCAAAAATGCCACTGCCGCGGGTAATGCCACCACTGCCCACAATGGAAAAATATACAATAGCGGCACTTTTGACGGGTCTAGTGATTATGCTGTTACTTCTGCCGCTGTTATGAGCGGTAACCAGGTTTCTTATGGTGGTTGGATGCGATTTAGTTCATTTTTAAATTTGAGTTACACTTACCCAATTTCTCAAGCTGATGCGTCTGACGCAGGCTTTCTAATCTATACTTATACTAATTCCCGAGGATTAGACAAAATATATTGCTGGGATGGAACTCAAAGTACTGCTGGTTACACTGTTGTAGAAAATACTTGGTATCATATTTATTGTGTTCATGACGGTTCCCAAATGATGATGTATGTTAATGGTGTGCAGCAGGGTTCCGTGGTAGCAAGCTCTGCGGAGGTTAGTGTGAGCAATTTAGAAATTGGCTTTAGTCCTGATTCAGATCAAGTTAATCTCGGGGTTAATGGCAAAATTGATGAAGTGCAAATTTCCAGTGCATACCGTAGCGCAGACTGGCTGCTGACACAGTATTATAACCAGTCTTCACCGTCAACTTTTTATAATATTGGAATTCAAGCTACCGGCGGTGGTTATCTAGCGTCTGGAAATGCCACTTCAACTGCGGCTGTTTTGCAATACAGCGTAAATCCGGAAATTCAGAACCGTGACGCTTTAACTTTGCGTTGGTCACAATTGGTTCCCTCTGCTTGCGTTCTGGATATTTATTTACAGGCGACTAACACTGTTGATGGTGATACCACCCCTCTTTGGACAGCGGCCAGTTTATTTGGTCCTTTCCGTAATACAGATACCTCCAGGACCACCACCACCATTGATTTGACTCGGTATCCGGAGTTGGCGGACAAAAAATGGATTAGATATGGGGTTAGTATGGCCAGCTGTAATGATGGAGTTGATACACCGACATTGTATAATCTTGATTTGGATGTGGATTAAGTTAGAGGGGTAGTTTGGTAGCGTGGTAGTTTAGTAGAGTCCACCGCCAATTTAATCCCCACCTAACCTCCCCTTTTCAAGGGGAGGAAGAAAAGGAGGGGATATCTAATAACCAATTACTAATTACTAATTATCCCGCCACCATTATTAAATTATATGAAGGCGGGACCCCGCCCGCAGGCGGTGGCGAATTACGAATTACGAATTATGAATTACGGATTACGAGGTACAAATAAATCGTGGACTGGGTTCACCCTGGTGGAAATAATTTTGTATATCACCATACTTAGTATTTTATTAGTGGGTGTTGTTCAGTTAAGTATTATTATTAAACAATCGGGTTTGAAATTTAACAGTTATAGAACGGTACAGACTGACGGCAGTAATTTTTTAACTAATTTAGATTTTCTGGTAAAAAATTCCAGCGGTTTTGCTAAAGACAATACCGGACCATGTTATGATTTTAGCGGTACGCAAGGGCCGTCAGACTATTATTTAAGTTTGTATTTTAATACCAGTAGTGCCACCACAGTTTTACCGCCGGAATGTCCCGGTAAAGGCAATACAGTCGCCAGCACCACAGCCGTTAAAATATATTGGCGTGGGGGCGGTTATAATAGTATTTGGATGGATTGTTACCGAGCTTTTATCAATGGCAATGCCGGCAATTGCACGACTATTAGGGGGGAGGGTAATATAAAGTTTCGCCTGACCTCTGATAATGATGTGGCTGTTTATGACGGTGGTTTAAGTTTGGCTACTACTACGGCTGGCGGTAATACAGCTTTGGAAGTATCTTTGACTATGGGAATTCCTGGTAATGAAGGCGCGATTTTTTCCAGCGCTACAACGACTGCCAGCACCACCTCGGCTTTTAGAGTACAAGTTGCCGATGCCCAAGCACCGGTAGAAGCAGTAGCGGGCGACCATGTTTTGGGAGGCTCGGAAGTTTGCGACTCTGATCTGACTTCAGCCTGCGCGCTGAATGCCAGCTATTACAAAGGTCAATATGTTGAAGATGATTCTACCTGCAACGGTGCGGTTGCCTGCAACGCTACAGCGAGTGCTTGTTTGACATCATTGGCATGTAATGGAAGTTAATGAAGTAATTATATTAGTTTACACAAATAAATGACAAAGGATGACCCAAAAATTAATAATGGGAAGGGTGCTATTGCCTTATTGACAGTGATTATTGTTACATCAGTAGCTTTAGTTTTTGTCGTGTCGTTGGCAATTATGAATCTGGATTATTCTTTAACCAGCGGCTCTTTACTTTTTAATCGCGAGCTGTCCACGGCAGTTGATGGTTGTTTAGATTCTGCTATTGGTGATTTACGAAGCAGTAGTTCGGCAGTAACCTTATTAAATGTTAATGACATTGGGCCTTCAAATATTGATTGCCAGGTTGATATTGCCACTACCGGAAATAAAAAATTTTTAAGAGCCAGGGCGTCTTCCACCAGCGCATTTTATAATACGGTCATGCGGGCTACTTCAACGGTGGATTTCAGTACTAACCCGATTACTGTGAATGAGTATCAGACACAAGTGGATGCTAGCACAAATACAATGGCTTCTTCCGGTATTGTCAACGCCGACGCCAGCGCTTCTGGCAATACTTCAAGATGTTTTTCCATTGATGGTAATTATGCTTATGTGGTTTTTAGAGATAGCGCTTATAGTAATAAGTTGTCCATTGCCAAGGTGAATTTAAGCACCATGACGTCCGAGAGTGTCCTGCACGGCCTGACTCCTGGTGATAGTCTGTATTATGACTCTGTTGTACATAGGGGCTATCTTTACGTGGCTTATCATATCAGTAGCGTTTTAAATGTATTGCGTGTAGATTTGAATAATTTTGTCGCCGATGGAGTAACAGTAATGAGTGGTGCTCCCTCGGTAACGGTTTATACGCCGTACAATTCTCCCATAGCTGCCGAAGGGGATTATGTTTATGTAGCTTTTGGCGATGCTGGAAATAGTAATAAATTAGGAATGTGGCGAATTAGTGTAAATGACTTTACCAGCACAGGTATAACCGCCAGAGCTAGTATTAATGCCGCTTATGCGAGATACTTAGATTTGGATATAAATAATGGTCTAGCCTACGTTACTGCCGGTTCCGGCACGTTTTCCGGTAAGAGTGGTTTATTTAAATTTGCCGTTGGTAGCAATTTTGAAGGCTCGGCAGTATCCTCGGTTAGTGGGGGAGGCGCTGGTACTAATGCCTATAATTCATCGACTTTGTCAGGAGATTATGTTTATCTCGTTGGTTCAGATGGCGGGGATTCATTTAATATTCATATTAAGAAAATTGATGTTAATTCTATGTCGGTTGTTGGGGACATTGATACTAATGTTTATGCTTGGACAAGTGAGGCAACAGTGACAGGTAATTATTTGTACGTGGATTTTGCAGATAATGCTGCTTGGGATCATAATATTTATCAAATAGATCTTAGAGATTTTACTATTTCCCAAATTCTAATGTACGATTCTGATTTGGATGCGCTTAGTCGCCCAAAAATTTTAGTTTCCGGATTGAATATATATTTTACTGTTCGCCGTTTCACTTCGAATCTTCACTCAATAGTAAAATATACAATCAATTAATGTGGTATAATTGAGTTATGAGGATTGAGGAATGAGCAATGGGGGATGGTACGACGATTTTTTCCTAATACCTTCGGCCAAAGGCCGATCGCCCTCTGGGCGAAATACCTAGTACCTATAACCTATGAGCTAAAGAACGAAAGAACTGAAGAACTTAAGAACCGAAGAACGTGAGAACTAAAGAACGTAGGAACATAAGAACGTAAGAACTAACGGACACACAGATGTTTAAATCATCAGACATTGTCGCTATCAATTTTTCCGACGCATCTATTGAAGCCTTACAGTTGCAAAAAGCGGGGCTTCATTATAAGGTTTTGTGTTGGTCCAGATTGCGGATTCCGCCGGATATTATAGAAGACGGAAAAATTTTGTCATTAGAACAACTTCGTCAGGCGGTTATTAAACTGTTGGCCGACGCCAAACCGCAGTCAATGAAACCGAAAGTGGTGGCCTTTTCTATTCCTGAATCAAAAGTTTTTTCCCAAACTTTTTCAGTACCCAAGAATTTGAAAGGAGAGGAGTTAGCCAAAATTGCCAGACAAAAGGGTTTGGAGTATGTGCCGGTTGATGAAGAATTTATTGTGGCTGATTTTCAAACAATAACCAGTGGTGAAAACGCTGAAGTATTTTATGCCGCGACTTACAGAAATATAGTTGATGATTATGTTAAACTATTTGATTCCATCGGAATAGACAGCGATTTTATTACCATGGAGTCGGTGGCTTTAGCCAGCGCTGTGGTGGAACCGAAGAAGGAAACGCCGACTTTAATTTTGGACATTGGAGCCAGAACGACGATTGCTTCAATTGTGGCGCGCGGCGTGGTCAAAGAGTCTGTTAATATTCAGTTGGCCGGCAATGCCTTGACGGCCAAGATTGCCAAAAAATTAAATTTGCAGACGGAGGAAGCGGAGAGAAAGAAGTTGCAGTTGGCAGAAGAGAATGGTTTGGCGGAATTTATACCTGAAGCCTATCAGAGTTTGATTGACGAGATTAGGATGTTTGCCAATTATTATCAAAAAAAATATACCGCCAGAATTGATAAAGTACTGTTGGCGGGTGGCAGTTCAGCCAGTGTTGAGACCCTGAATTTTTTTAAGTCCCAGATTGGTCAGGAAGTGGAAATCGCCAAAGCCAGAAGTTTATTTAAGATACCGCAGTCCAAAGCCGAATCCACGACTTTTATGCCGGTTTTGGGATTAGCATTAACGGCTTTTCAGAGTAAAGATGAGTTGATAAATTTTTCACCCAGCAAGACCAAATCAGAACGTAAAAAAGAAAGCCGGCAAGCTAAAAAGCAAAAGGCTCCTGAAACCAAGATAGAGGGCAAAGAGGTGACGGTTATTTCTCAAAAAAAATCTGTTTCTGTTGGACGTCGTTTAGCTTTTTTGGGAATGCTGATGCTAGCTTTTGGAGTATTTGCTTTAAGTTGGTATATGAACTCCGATAGGGGAGCTGTCCCGGCCGAGATTAAGTCCCAATTGAATTTTAAGGAAATTAATTTAACTTATAATTTATCCCTGACTCCGGATAACCCTAAGGCAGGCAGTCTATCAGGATCCAAAGTTTCTAATGAATTGAGTCAGACAATTTTACTGGATGAAACATATTGGCAAAGGATAAATCGTAATATGCTAAATTCCAATCTTTACATTGACGATACTTTGCAGGTTTATGATTATGTTACTAGGGATTTGGCCAATAGGGTCTGGTCAGATAATTTACAGAGTTTGTCAGCGGAGTATCAGACATTTAATAAGTACTTGGTTGACAGAACTTTAACCAGTCAGGTTGTTAGCACTATCCCCAGTGTAGAGGCTTTTATACCCAATACCAGACAGGAGATGAAGATTTCTATCGGCTATGAATTTTTGTTGGTTGACTACCAGCAATATCAGAATTTATTGTCTAACGCCTTTAGTCAGAATAATGACCCGCTACCGTCCGGTCAGCTTAACCGCAAAGTCAGTATAACGCCTTTACCCGGTGGTGATTATCAGATTAGCGAGAGTATTAGATATTAGATTAAACACGGACAAAATGAGGTTTTTATGCTATAATTTACCTACTTGTGTATAAGTTAGAGACAAATATATGAATAAAAATAAAGGTTTTACACTATTAGAGTTAATCATAGTGGTGACAATTATTGCTCTGCTAGCGGCGGCGACTTTTGTGGCTATTGATCCTGCCAAAAGAATTGGTAACGCGCAAAATGCTACTCGCTGGAGTGACACCACTGCTATTTTAAATGCTATTATGACTTATGTCGTGGATAATAGCGGAACGTGGCCTGGAAATGTTGATCAGGATGGAACGTTTCAGATTGGCACTGGTGCAGCTTGTAATGATTGCACGGCGTCTTCAACCGTGGCAGCTGCTTGTAAGGACATTGACAATAATTTAGTTGATACTTATTTGGCGACAATGCCGCAAGACCCCAGTAGCTCAACGGGGTTCTTATATGGTGACGGAACAGGCTATTACTTTATGAGAAGTTCAAGTGGTAGGGTTCAAGTAGGCGCATGTACAACTTATAATTCAGAAATTATTAACGTCTCACGTTAAAATGGTTTAACTTAAATTAGGAAACCTCTGGCTTAGTAGTTGGGGGTTTTTTGATTGGGAGGAGATTGGGGGATGGAAGGCTTGTTGTATGTCAAAAGTAATAACCACCCCTAGCCCCTCCTTGAAAAGGAGGGGGCATTCGTCGGTAATCTTTGAAAAGGAGGGGAAAGGGGAGGTCAGTGAAATTGAAGACCCCTCCTTGGTCCTCCCCTTGGCAGGGGAGGCTCTTGTCTTTATGAGGCGTGTACAGTCTATTGACAGCCATATATAGGCTGATATAATAAATTAGCACTCTCCATATTAGAGTGCTAAGAGCTAAAAATGGACGATAGACGTAAAAATTTACTTAAAACCGTGGTGGAACTGTATATTAATACGGCTCAACCAGTTGGTTCAATTATTATTTCCAATCATGGTGATTTTGATGTTAGTTCAGCCACGATTAGGAACGAAATGATGGCTTTGGAAGAGCAGGGCTATATTGCCCAGCCATATACCTCGGCCGGTCGCGTGCCGACTATTAAAGGTTTGAAATACTACTTGGATAATTTGATGCAAATTGCCCCGGTTGAATCCAGAGTCTTGAAGTTAATGGACAGTTGTCGTCATCAGGATGGTATTAAAGGTTTGGCCAGACTATTGGCTAAACTTTCGGGCTCGGCGGCTATTGTCGGATTTGGGGATGATGAGTTTTACTACACAGGTTTTAGCCAGTTGTTTTCACAGCCGGAATTTATGGATTCTAGTCTAATGATATCTTTAGGCTCAATTGTGGATCAGTTAGATGATTTAACTGCCAGCGTCTTCGGCAGTTTAAGTACTGAACCGACGATTTTTCTGGGGCGCGGTAATCCTTTCGGAGTAGATTGTAGCGCCTTGTTTGTTTCCAACGGCAAGTCCGAAGAAACTATTTTGGGACTATTAGGGCCGATTAGAACTGATTACCAAAAGAATATTGGCATTTTAAAAGAAGCAGTTAAATATTTGGAATAATGTTAAAAGATATAAAACATAAGCAACCAGCTGATTTGCCTGTTGATGATCAATTAGGTGAGTTGCAGAAAGAAGCGCAACATAATTTAGAAGGTTGGCAAAGAGCTCTGGCCGATTATGAAAACGCTAAGAAAGAGCTGGATAAGCGCACCGGTCAGGGCATATTGCGCGAGCGTGAGAATATTGTTTTGGAGTTATTACCTATTTACGACAATTTTCAGACAGCCCTGACACATATTCCTGAAACGAATAAAAAAGACGGCTGGGCTATCGGGTTGGATCATATTAAGTCGCAAATTAGCAGTTTATTGAACCAGTTGGGCGTTGAGCCGATTGCGGTTAAGCCAGGAGATAAGTTTGATCATAATATTCATGAGGCAATCAGCAGTCAGGAGACAGAGGGTTTTCAGGACGATGAAATAATTGAAGTTATTAGTCCCGGTTATCAAATGAATGGTAAGATTATTAAACCGGCCAAGGTGGTAGTTAATAATTCGCAGGAACAAAAATAAAATGGATAGACCAAATAATTTAAGCTTAAAACTGATTCAAAGATGCCCGGCTTGCCAGGCGGTTTTTCAGCAAGCCATGGTAACAGTTCTGACTGAAACGGAATTTTCACTGTTGGCGCATTTACGCTGCGCTAACTGTCAGGTTAATCTTTTGGCCAATGTTATGAATACGCCGCAAGGATTAATCGGCAACGCTATGCTGACCGATATGGCCGCTATAGAGGCTTTAGAAATTTTAGAAGGTAAAGCCATCAGTGAGGATGAGTTTTTGGAGATTTATAAATATATTAGTAGTAATAAAGATTTAATAAAGAATCTGCGATCTGATGATCTGACCGCCGATAACCTATCGTCATTAGTTGATAGACAGGGCGGGTCAGACAGACAAGTGCAGTAAAAAAATAAGAAAGGAAAATAATTATGCCAAAGATATTAGGAATTGACTTGGGTACAACCAATTCCGCCATGGCCATCATGGAGGGCGGTAAACCTAAAATTATTGAAAACAAGGAAGGTAATAGAACTACACCATCTATTATCGCTTTGTCAAAATCAGGCGAGCGCTTGGTAGGAGTTTCCGCTAAGCGACAGGCTGTGACTAATCCGGTAAACACTATTTTTTCCGTTAAAAGACTGATTGGTAGACGCTCTAGTGATCAGGAAGTGGATCGTGATATCAAAGAAATGCCTTTTAAGATTGTAAAAAGTGGTGAGGGAGTTAAAGTAACTCTGGGTGATAAAGATTACAGTCCGCAGGAAATCTCCGCCATGATTTTGCAGAAATTGAAAGCTGATGCCGAAGAAAGATTGGGCGAAAAAGTCACCGAAGCTGTTATTACTGTGCCGGCTTATTTTGATGATTCGCAAAGACAGGCCACTAAA
The DNA here is from genome assembly GCA_964441335.1 of uncultured Gammaproteobacteria bacterium. Lineage (GTDB taxonomy): Bacteria > Patescibacteriota > Patescibacteriia > UBA1558 > 2-01-FULL-52-15 > CAYTUI01. The sequence continues at coordinate 23,527 of CAYTUI010000006.1, read as the reverse complement.
GACGCCGGTAAAATTGCCGGTTTGGAAGTAAAAAGAATTATCAATGAACCGACAGCGGCCGCCTTGGCCTACGGTTTTGATAAGAAAAAGGATCAGAAAATTGCCGTTTACGATTTGGGTGGCGGAACATTTGATATCTCCATTCTGGAAATTGGCAATGATACTGTTGAAGTTAAAGCTACTAATGGCGATACTCATTTAGGTGGCGATGACTTTGATCAGAAAATTATTACTTGGATATTGGAGCAATTCAGGAAAGAGCACGGTATTGATTTAGCTAATGACCGACTGGCTTTGCAGAGACTGAAGGAAGCCGCAGAAAAAGCTAAAATTGAACTGTCATCTTCAACCAAAACGGAAATTAATCAGCCGTTTATCACTACCACCGACGCCGGTCCCCAGCATTTGGTTATGGATATCACCAGAACTCAATTGGAAGATTTGATTAGGCCGTTGGTAGAGAAAACTTTAGAACCTTGCAGAAAGGCTTTATCAGACGCCGGTTTGGATGCCAAGAATCTTGATGAAATAATTATGGTTGGTGGTATGACTAGGATGCCCCTGGTTTTAGCCGAGGTAGAAAAGTTTTTTGGTAAGAAACCCAATGTCAGTGTTAATCCTGACGAGGTGGTGGCTTTAGGAGCCGCTGTTCAGGCTGGAGTTTTACAGGGTGACGTTAAAGATGTGTTGTTGCTTGACGTCACACCTTTGACTTTAGGCATTGAGACTTTAGGCGGTGTTAGGACCCCTTTGATTGAAAGAAATACTACTATTCCGACTTCCAAGTCGCAGATATTTTCTACGGCCGCTGATAATCAGCCGTCAGTAGAGATTCACGTTTTGCAAGGCGAAAGAGAAATGGCTACTGATAATAAGACTCTGGGCAGATTTATTTTAAGCGGTATTCCGCCGGCACCACGCGGTATTCCGCAGGTGGAAGTAACTTTTGATTTGGATGCCAACGGTATTCTTAATGTCAAAGCTAAAGATAAAGCCAGCGGACAGGAGCAGACCATTACTATTACCGCTTCTTCAGGCTTGTCGCAAACTGAAATTGACAAGATGAAAAAGGAAGCCGAGGAACATGCCGAAGAAGATAAGAAAAAGAAAGAACAGGCGGAAGTGAGAATTAACGCCGAGTCAGCTGTCGGTATGGGAGAGCGCTTAATTAGAGAAAGCGGTGATAAAATAACTGCCGATCAGAAGACTGAATTGCAGACTAAAATTGATGAACTAAAGAAAGTTAAGGACGGCAGTGATAATGAAGCGATTAAGAAAGCCAGTGAAGAACTGTCGCAAGTTGCCCAAAAGATTGGCGCCTCTATGTATCAACAGACGCAGCAGCCGGGCGCGGCCGGTGAGCAGCAAACCGCCGGTGAAAAGAAAGACGAGCCGGTTGAGGGCGAGGTTGTTGACGATAAGAGTAAGTAGTTTGGTAGAGTGGTAGATTGGTAGAGCAAACGCCTGTGCTACTAAACTACCAAGCTACCAAGCTACCAATCTACTTGTGATTCGCCATTTTCTTATCTATAAATAATCACTAAAGTGCCCACAAAACTGTTGCTATAATCCCCCCATTACCCATTACTTAATAACTGAAGAACGTATGAACGGAAGAACGAAAGAACCGCGGAACGGAAGAATCAAAGGACTGAAGAACTCGTGAACGCATTGCCTCATTCCTCAATCCTTATAACCCATCACTCATAACTCATAACTCAATTACTCATTACTCCACTACATGCCCAAAGATTATTACAAAGTCCTAGGTGTTGATAAAAAAGCCAGCGAAGCGGATATTAAGAAAGCTTACCGCAAACTGGCTCACGAACATCATCCTGATAAAACCAACGGTAACGACGATAAGTTCAAAGAAATTAATGAGGCTTATCAGGTTTTAGGTAACAGAGAAAAGCGCGGTCAGTATGATCAGTTCGGTTCAACATTCCAACAGGCAGGCGGTGGTGCTGGAGCCGGTGGTTTTAATTGGGGCGGTTTTCAACAGCAAGGCTACGGCAGTAATGCTGATTTTGGCGACTTGGGAGATATCTTCGGCGACTTTTTCGGCTTTGGTCGTGCCGGTAGAGGCAGATCTAACCGCGGTAGTGATATTGAAGTTGAGCTGGAAATTGATTTTAATGAATCATATTTTGGCGGGGATAAAAAAATTAGTTTGTATAAAAATTCAGTTTGCTCCAAGTGTAACGGCAATGGCGCCGAACCCGGCAGTAAGATAGAGCAGTGCTCAACCTGCAAAGGTAGCGGCAAAATTAGACGTGTTCAGAATACTATGCTGGGAGCCATGCAAGTAGAAAGTCCTTGCTCCACTTGCGACGGTCGCGGACAGAAAGCTACAGATCCATGCAAAAGATGTGGCGGGGGAGGTATTGAGAAAAAGGAAGAGGAGTTTACCATTTCTATTCCCGCCGGTATCGCCAGCGGCCAATCTATAAAGTTTTCCGGACGCGGCGAAGCCATGGCACACGGCGGCCAGAGTGGTGATTTGTATATAAGTTTTAGAGTCAGACCGGACAGACGCTTTGTCAGAAAAGGTGACGACATTTTAGTTGAGACAGATGTTAGCTACGCAACTTTGGCAGCCGGCGGTGAAGTTAAGGTGCCGACTGTTGACGGCAGTGTCAGATTAAAGATTCCGGCCGGTACGCCCAGCGGCAAGGTTTTTATTTTAAGAAGTAGAGGTTTTAATAAAATTCACGGCCGTGGACGGGGCGATGAGTTGGTGACTGTCAATGTCATTGTGCCGACCAAGTTAACGAAGAAACAGAAAGAGTTGATAGAGGAGTTGGAACGAGAGTTTGGTGGGAAGAAGAAGAGCTGGTTTTAGGTTAGTGAGTCCGCCCGCAACGCCTCGCATGCTCGGCTTGCGATGGCGGGCAGGTAGTTTGGCCGCGTTAACTGTCAATTGTTAAATGTAAATTGTTAAAGTAGGGCTAATATTAGCCTATTTTTTGTTATTGCTGTTGACAAAACATAATATTTTGTATATAGTAGTGTGTTAGTTCTTTGAGAACTTAGTGGTTTTTAAGATGTCAGATCCAGAGCGGATTTGATACGGTTCTGTGTTCGGTTTCTCTCAAGGAGGTAAGTCAAAATGGCACGCAAGCCAAGAACTAAGAAGGAAAAGGACAAGCAGCTCCGGAAGGACCGCATCAAGCGTTGGTGGCGCATCTACGCCATTGACATGTTCATCTACTTGGCCGCAGGTGTTGCGTCAACGGTGATTGGCCACCTGGTCATCACTCAGTGGCATGTGCTTGGGTTCCTGGCCTTGATCGCCATCTTGGCTGTCGCTATGAAGCTGATCCCCTCGGCCGATTGGCGTAAGGGTCTGGTAGCCTCGGTCAATATGTTGGCACTCGTCGCTGTTGCGCATTTGTGGTTCAGTGGGCGGTTTCTGAATGACGGAGGGAGTCTCTGGTTCTGGGTAAAGAGTATTCCCCAGAGTCTTGAGCACTCTCTTTGGGGAACGGCCTTTCTCGGTCTTTGGTGGGTATTCTTCAAGTTGTACTTAGGAGCGTTCCTGGGTATCTACTTGTTCTTCGGACTGTTTCTGGTGAACTACCCGAATTTCGGCGTGTTCAACCTGTGGGGCAGTGCTCCCTGGCGACTCTGGGTACGAGCTGGTCTCCATGCCAAGTTGGGAAGAATCCAACCCTTGATTTTTGTTCGTACGTTTACCCGCAAGATTAGGGGAGATGACGGCAAAGTCAAGGAGGAACGGGTCATCAAGTTCTATTGGGATCTGGAGATGATCGGCGTGGTGGACGGCCACAATCGCACAGCTGAAGAAGACCTGATCAAGGTTTTCAAGATGGACGACAAGGAGAAGCGCTATGATGCGTTGTCCACCAACTGGGTCATGAGTGCTGGCAGTTTGGCCGCCGGTGCAGTGACTGCTAAGCTGGACACGGGGATGGGCGTGGAAGCGCGGTTGATTGCCGACATAACAGCGGCGGTCAGCAATCCCATCGTCTTTCTCAAGCAGTCGGTGGAGATTCAGAAAAAGTGGTGGGTAGGGATCAAGAACGAGTTGGAAGAAACCCATCGCGAGATAGTGAATCACATCCCATTGCGCGTCTACATGAAGATTGACGCAATGTCACTGATGTGGGCCAGTGTGGACAACATCATTTCCTTCGTCTTCGCCTACCTCAAGAATAACAGCTACGATCGTGATCCTAACATCATGACCGAAGCTGAAATTCGCAACCTCTGGAAAGAGTTCCGCGCGGCATTCTCTATCCCCCAGAAGTCGGATACCATGGGTGCTGATGGGCAATACTCGTCGGAATTGACACGTCAGAAGTTGTTAGAGGTTGCTAAGAAGAAGGTGAAACTTCCACCTGAACCCATCCTTAGTCCTAAAGGGAAGTTCGTGCTTGACGCAAATAGGAAGAAGACGTACAAACCCTCGGTGTTGGTGAGAAACGAGCGCAGTGAATCGCTGGTCAATGTGGCTAGGCCTTACGGCTTGGACCTCTTGGCTCTGCGAATCATTGACCTCGACATCCCTGAGGAGCTCAAGAAGCAGATCGAGAAAACCGCCGTCAACGCTCAGAAGTTGGAAGCTGAACGTCTGGCCGGCGTGGCTCTCTACGAGAAAGCCTGGGCCACTGTGGACAAGATGCAGGGGACTGAGGTCCAAAAAGCCGAATGGGTGCTGGAGCTGGTTCGTATGTTCGTTGCCAGCGATACCCTTACGGCTAAGGACAAGATTCTGGTCTCCGGTCCTAGCGGTCTGGAAGGCATGTTGAGGTCAGTAATGTCCGGCAACAAGTAAACCGCTATCTCCGTAACCACCTCGGTTGCGGACAGAGCTTGAGGAGCTCGAAGAGCCCCTCGTCAATTTCCCCGTCTCGGGTTGCGACATGCGACTAAGACAGGAGAGATGACGGGGGCTCTTTTTTTGTTTCGCCCCTCGGCTACGCTCGGGGTAAACTAGCGAAACAACCCCGCGTAGCGTAGCGGAGCGCTGTCAATCCGCGGTAGCGGATTGCTGGGTGTTTTGCCTCCCGACAGTATTTAATAAAATCCTAATTTCAAAATCCTAAATACTAAACAATATTGAAATCCAAAATTTTAATGTCTTAAACTTTCACCCATAAGGCGATTGCCCACTGGGCGAAGTTATTTAAACATTGGATATTATGATTTGTTTAGGATTTAGAGTTTAGGATTTAAATATTTTAACTAAAAAGCGATTTTGTCAGCTCAGACAACATCTGCTTTGTTTACTCACTAATCTCGGTCTATAGAATCAAGTATTTTTTTAACCTCCTGCGGATTATTGGTTAGCAGTAGTTGTTTTCGTGTGTCAGCGGCGTGGGGGAGACCCTTGATATAATGCGCTAGGTGCCTGCGCATCGGCATAAATTTACCCGGACCATAAAAGTCATAAAATAATTGCGCATGTTTTAGCATGGTGCTTTTTTCTTTCGCCCAGGTTATCTCTTTATATGAACCTGTTTTTAAATAATCCTTTACTTGTTTAAAAATCCAAGGCTTGCCCAGACTACTGCGTGCTAAACCTAAACCATCAGCGTTGGTTATTTTTAAAATTTCCGCTGAACTTTCAATGGTTGTTAGAGCACCGTTAGCCAATACCGGCCCGGTCTTAAATATTTTCTTTACCTCGGCAATTGTCTGTAAATCAGCCGGACCGTCATAAGGTGCTTCAAAACTGCGGCCATGAATCATAACGGCGGCAATTGGTAAATCGTTCATTTTTTTTAAAAAATCAATGACGGTAATTTTTTTTCGTTTGCCGTCCTTATTCCAGTGCGTACCCTCGCAGTTAATAGAAGTTCTGATTTTGATAGAGACTGGAATGGAAACGGCTTCAATGGCCGCTTGAATTAATTGGTGGCTTAATTCCAGATCGCGCATCAGCATAACACCGCAGAAATTATTGGCGATTTTTCTGGCCGGACAGCCGAAATTCAAATCAATACCGCTGGCGCCAACTTTCTCCACAATTTTAGCGGCTTTAGTTAAAGTTTCCGGTTTGTTGCACATTAATTGAATAACTACCGGTTTTTCTGCGGCTTGGAATTTCATCTGACGCAAGGACTTAGGAACTTTTCTAATTAGAGCCTCGGCCGAAATCATTTCTGAATAGACAACATCGGCACCCCAGTCTTTGACCAGTTGCCGATAAGGGGAGTCGCTGATGTCTACCATGGGGGCTAGGGCGATGATGGGGGGTTTGAGTTTGGTCCAAAACGTTGGCATTTCTGTTGGGAATTGGGGGTTAGAAGATGGGAGATAGGGTTAGAGATTGGTAATGAGGAATGAGGAGGGGAGAACGGAGGAACGGAAGAACGGAAGAACTAAAGAACCAAAGAACTGAAGAACGGAAGAACGGAAGAACTAAATAACTGAAGAACGGAAGAACCGAAGAACTGAAGAACAGAGGCGTCTTGGAGCCTAAAAGCTGCAAGCTATAAGCTAAAAGCTATCGAATTAGAGCCAATCTTTCTTTTTGAACCACATTAAGAAAGAGGAGATTACTATAGCGATTAACCCAATAATATACCAGAAGCCCAGCCGATCATGAATGAAAGGCGCGAAGGCGGTATTCATGCCGAAAATTGAAGCCAGCAAATTGGCCGGTATTAAAATGACGGAAATAATCGTCAGGATTTTCATGATGTCATTAAGTTTGAAGGAGATCAGAGATTCATTGGTTTGCTGGTAAGCGTCAATGGTTTCTTTATGCGTTTCCAGATAATCCCAAATGTCTTTGCTGCGTTCCAAATTTTCATTGAAGTAAACGGCCATTTCGTCTGGCATAAAAAATTTCGTTCTGGTAGCCACTAATTTTTTTATGACATTTTTATGCGACTGCATAATTTTCCTAAAAGAAACAATATTACGACGAACCGTTAAAATTTCCCTGACCATTCTTTTTTCATGACCAGCAAACAATTGTTTTTCAATTTTTTCCATATCCTCGGAAATATGATCCAGTAGGGGATAAGTTTGTGATTGTAGGCGGTGTAGAAGTTCGTGTAATAATTGCGCAGGGTGGTCGGACATGTAAAGCTGTTTGCTAGCCTCATCACTCTGGCATTCTCTAAAGAAATTTTCAACTTCATTTTCTTTACCGTCACTGGCTGTAACCAAGTATTTTTCCCCGATAAAGACGTTGATTTCGGTGGCCTCAATCTCCTTGTCATCCTTAGCGTAAAAAGCAAAAAGCAATACCATGAACAAGTAGTTATTGTATTCGTCTATCTTGGGGCGTTGGGAGACTGTCTTGACATCAGCAATATCCAGAGGATGGAAGCCGTATTTTTCCCGTAGGTAACTTAAGTCTTCATCAGTCGGTCTGGTGACATGGATCCAAGAGATATTTTTGTATTGTATTTGCTTGAGGTTTGTTTGCATGTGTTTAGGGATATTATAACAGTTTTTTTTAGATTTGTAATCAGTCTAAGAAAAATATCAAAAAAATGTGGTATAATATAGCCATGTCAAATACAGATTTTACTCCGGAGGTTGCGCGTGAAGCAGAGGTAAGGCCGGAACAAAAACCCGAACAAAAAACTGAAGTTGCTTCTGAAAAATATACAGAAGCGGCAATCCCTGTTATTACCAAAACAGCGCCTGTTCAAACCGCCAGCCGTGACAGGTCAGCAAAATCCCCTGAATTGCTGGAAATTGAGGCTATTATGTCGGAAGGGCTGGATAAGGCATATATGTCTATGTCAACGGAAAAAAGACAGGAATTCCGTAGGACGGGAGAACAGACAGCTAAAAATATTCAGAATTTATTAACGACCGGCAAGGCGACAGTTCAAAAAATCAGAGCTTTATTAATCAAATGGTTAAAAATGCTGCCGGGTATCAATAAGTTTTTTTTAGAGCAGGAAGCTAAAATTAAGGCCGATAGAATGATTGATATGTTTAAAAATGAGAAATGATCTTACTACAGCCACTTCTCTATAATAATCAGGCCACTGCCGCATCAGGTTCAGGCTTTTTTAGTTATTTACTCCTGTTAATTTTAGTGGCGGTTGTTTTGACAGTATTGTTATTCCTGTCCAGAAAAATGTTCAGGCGGGAAGAGCCATTTGATGTGTACTTGTTGACTGTACCGAGGTACGAACGAGGCAGTAAAGAAAGTACTCGTTCGGACAGGCCAATGAAAGAGCAGATTGCCACGCTGGAGAATCTTTTTTCCGCTCTGGGTTCGTTGAAGGCTGAACGGGGCTTTAAAGCTTTTTGGCGAGGGCGCTCTGATCACATTTCACTGGAAATCATTGCTAGGCACGGGGAGATAGCTTTTTATGCCGCCTTGCCGAAAAATTTGAAAGAATTTTTTATTCAGCAAATAACCACCGTTCATCATAATGTTCACGTTGAGAAAGTTCCTGACTATAATATTTTTCAGCCGCAGGGAGTTATCACCGGCGTGCACCTACTTTTTAAGAGGGACTATATTTTTCCCTTAAAAACCTACAAAGAATTTGAATTTGATCCATTGGAAACTATTGCTAACGCTTTGAGTAAATTGGATGAGGGCGAAGGTATGGCGGTGCAGTATGTTATTAGATCAGCTAAAGCTTCCTGGCACCGAGGTGGTGTTAAAGTCGCGGCTTCAATTAGTTCGGGTAAAAGTTTACATGAATCATTAAGGATTAGGGGTAATAATAGTTGGTCACATGTTGAAAAAGTTGTTGTGGATTTATTTTCCAGCTTGAGGACAACTAAGAAAGAAGATGGTAGCCCAATTAAACCTAACCGTGAAGCCAGCCAGATGGACATGAATATCGCCAAGGCTCTGGAAGCTAAGACAAACAAAGCCGGTTTGGATGTAAATATTAGAATCATTAGCTCCTCGCCGAGTAAAGTTAAGGCCGAAGCTAATTTACGCAATTTGATTAACGCTTTTGGACAGTTTAATTTTTATGAAATTGGTAATTCTTTTAAGCCGACACACATAAGTTCGCGTGATATGCTCATTAAGGATTTTATTTATCGTTGTTATAGAAATAGAGCTCGTCTAGTCCTTAATTCCGAGGAACTAGTTGGTTTATGGCATTTGCCTGGTGAGACCATTGATACTCCCAATATCCGCTGGTTAGAGGCTCGCAAGGCCAGTCCGCCCCGAGAATTGCCAAGTCAGGGTAATATTTTGGGTGACAGCGATTATCGGGGTCAAACAGCGCCAGTTCGAATTAAGGAAGCCGACCGCCGTCGACATGTCTATGTTATTGGTCAAACCGGAGTTGGTAAATCTGTTTTGATGTCCAATATGATTATTCAGGATATTAAGGCTGGTAGAGGAGTCTGTGTTATTGATCCGCATGGGGATTTGGTGGAAAGTGTTTTGGCTAACGTCCCGCCGGAACGAGCCGAAGATGTCATTATTTTTGATCCTTCGGATGTGGCCAGACCGATTGGTTTGAATATGTTGGAGTTTTATACCATTGATCAGAAAACGTTTGTCATCAATGAAATGATCAAGATTTTTGATAAACTGTATGACTTACAGAAGACCGGCGGCCCGATGTTTGAACAATACATGCGTAATACCATGTTGTTGATGATGGAAGATGTGGAATCAGGCTCAACGTTGCTGGAAGTTTCCAAAGTTTTGTCAGACGAGGATTTTCGTAAATATAAATTATCCAAGACCAAGAACGCCGTGGTTAGAGACTTCTGGTTAAAGGAAGCGCAGAAGGCCGGTGGTGAAGCAGCCTTGGCAAATATGGTTCCTTACATCACCAGCAAGTTGACGCAATTTATTTCTAACGATATAATGAGGCCGATAATCGCGCAACAGACCAGTTCTTTCAATTTTAGAAAAGTGATGGATGAAAAAAAGATTTTGTATGTTAATTTGTCCAAAGGTAAGATCGGAGAAATGAACAGTAATCTTTTGGGCATGGTGATTGTCGGTAAAATTTTAATGGCGGCATTATCCAGAGTGGATATTCCGGAAGCCGAGCGTACAGATTTTTATCTTTATATAGATGAGTTTCAGAATTTTATTACCGATAGTATTGCGGTCATTTTATCCGAAGCCAGAAAATACAAATTGAGCTTGACGATTGCTCATCAGTACATCGCGCAGTTGACAAAAGACGGGGATACTAAAGTTCGTGACGCGGTTTTTGGCAACGTTGGTACTAAAGTAGCCTTTAGAATCGGTGTAGAAGATGCCGAATATATATCCAAGGAGTTCGCGCCGGTCTTCAGTGATTATGACCTCTTGAATATTCCGCGATATAATGCTTATATTAAGCTGTTAATTGATAACCAAAATCCGCCGGCTTTCAATATTAAGACAAGAAGTCCGCAAGTCGGCAACCTGGAGATGGCCGTTAAGATTAAAGAACTGTCCAGATTAAAATACGGCCGACCGCGGGAAGAAATTGAAGCGGAGATATTAAAGAGATCTCAAATTCAACCGTCGGTTCCGGAGCCTGGAGCTGACTTAACAAAATCGCCATTTTTAAAACCAAAAATTTAAACAAAAATAGTTGCCGTCCAATGGGGCGGCGCGCGCAAAATAAAAGTTCCGCGGATTAGCGGACAAAACAAAAAATGTCCAAATTGAAGAAGCTTCAGGAGCTGGAAGAGTATGTTCAGCGCCAAGAAATGGAGCTTAAAAAAATGAAAGTTATTTTAGGTGAACTGCAGGGTAAATCATCCAGTCAGGCGGTTGATTATGTTGTTAAAGCGTCTGAAGTCGGACGAGAATCAGAAACTGATGAAGGTCGGATAATTGAAGGAGTTTTTGACGGCAGTCACATGATCGGGCCGGACGGCAAGATTTATTCAATACCGGCTAATTACGCCTCCAAATCTAAACTGGTTGAGGGGGATATTTTAAAACTTACGATTGACCGACGGGGTAATTTTATTTATAAACAAGTCGGTCCGATAGAAAGAAGAAGATTAGTTGGTTTGCTCGCCAAGGATCAGGATAGGGGCGAGTTTGTTGTCATCGCTGAAGATCATATTTACAAAGTTTTATTTGCCAGCATTACTTATTTTAAAGGTGAAGAAGGCGATGAAGTGGTAATTCTGGTGCCGAAAGACGCACAGAGCGACTGGGCGGCGGTGGAAAATACGATTAAGAAGGGCCAACCGCGTGAGGACTACGGTGGTGGGATTGAATAGCGCATGCTGGATGTTCGGTACATTGGTTCTTCCGTTTCTCGGTTCATAGGTTATAGGTACTAGGTATTAGGAAAAACGCCACACAATTCCTCATTCCTATTCCTTCGCCCATAGGGCGATCAGGTCGGATGACCTGACATTACCCATTACTCATTACCTTCCATACACAACAAACAATATTTGGGCGATATTTGATCATCACCGGCGACCTTGCCAAAGGTCAGCTTTTTTTGTTATCATGAGGTGCAACTATGTCTGTCTTATATCGAAAATATAGGCCCCAAACCTTTGCCGAAGTGGTCGGTCAGAACCATATTAAGACCACCTTGGAAGGTGAAATTGCCGGCCAGCAGTTAGCCCACGCTTATCTGTTTGTGGGACCCAGAGGAACCGGTAAAACAACTATGGCCCGTCTTTTCGCGCGCACGGTTAATTGTCTGAATCGCAAGCCGGATGAATACGAACCTTGCAATCAGTGTCAGTCATGTGAGCAAATCAAACTTAACCGCTCCATGGACATTATTGAGATGGACGCCGCTACGCATACGCAGGTTGATAACGTGCGCGAAAATATTATTGCTAACGCGCAGGTGCCGCCTTATAACAGTAAAGGTTATAAGGTTTTTATTATTGATGAGGTGCACATGCTGTCCAAAGCGTCCTTTAACGCTTTGTTGAAAATTATTGAAGAGCCACCGGCGCATATTATTTTTATTCTGGCGACCACTGAAGTCAGAAAAGTTCCGGAAACAATTATTTCCCGCTGTCAGCGTTTTGATTTTAAAAAAATCTCCTCGGCTGTAATTGTTGACAGACTGGCCGGTATCATGACCAAAGAAAAAATTGATGTGCCTAAAGAGGTTTTGTTAAACGTCGCCAGAAGGTCTGAAGGCTGTTTACGCGACGCTGAATCATTACTAGGGCAAATTATAGGTTTAAGTGACGGAAAGAAGGTGTCGGTGGAAACCGCCTCTATGGTTTTACCGCAGTCCAACTGGTCCAGCATTGAGTTACTGGTTGAAAATATGTTACTTCGCAATGCCGGTACCGCTTTAAAACATTTGCATCATTTAATTCAGGAAGGTGCTGATTTGGATGATCTAGCGTCTGACTTGGTGGAATATCTGCGGCAAATAGTTTTATCGCAGGCTATGGGAGTGTCTTATGCTCCGGATTTTGAGGAATCGGTAGTGGCTAGGATCAAGGAATTTGCCGGCAAATTTTCCACGGCTGAATTATTACGACTGTTGGAAATTTTTATGACCAAGGCGGCTGAAACACGTTCTGCTATGATACCGCAGCTCCCCTTGGAACTTGGTATTGTGGAGTTTATTGAAACCTCACAAGGCTTTGCTTCTATTGACGACGCTAAATCCTCTGATGTTGTGTCAACTGAAAATCAAGGAACGCCTGCTGACAGTAGTCGGGGCGGCTTAACAATTGACGGTCAGTCGGAGATTTTAAGAGACAAATGGCTACAAATTTTAACTCAAATTAAGGATTACAACTATTCTTTGGCGGCTTTTTTGAAAGTCGGTCATCCCTTAAAGATTACCGATAATCTGATTACTATTGGTTTCCAGTACGATTTTCATGCCGAACGCGTACGTGAGTCCAAAAATAAAATGGCGGCTGAAGATGCCATCGCTAATATTTTGGGCAGGAAAATTAGATTAGAGTCGGTCGTGGATAAAAATTATTCGGACAATCATCAGAAGTTTCACGGTGCCAAGGAAAAGGAAGTGGAGGAGTTGTTGGATATTATTGGCGGCGGGCAGGTGGTTTAGATTGGTAGCGTGGTAGATTGGTAGAGTGGTAGTTTGGTAGAGTGGTAGTTTGGTAGCGCGGTAGATTGGTAGAGTGGTAGTTTGGTAGCGCGGTAGATTGGTAGAGTGGTAGTGAGTAGTTGGTAGTTATAAAAAGTAGCCCGGTCCAGTGTTTGGATCGGGCCATTCTGTTCGGCTCGCTGGCCGAGCTAAGGTTCAAAGTGGCTCATGCTCGGGTAATCCCCGGGTGCGACCCAGCTGGTGCGCTGGGAGTGCCACGGATGTTCTCCAGCGAGACCGGAGATCACGACCGGCCCCATGAACACCACTAGCATCAGAAAGAAAGCTAGCAGAGCCATCTGCCCTTCGTCCATGGGGTTGATGTCAAGTGCCCAGCTGATCTTGATCTTTCTTTTCACGGTTCCCTCCTTGCGCACATGTAGGTAGAGGTTTAGGCAAGAGCTTGATACAAAAGTGTATCACATTAGTATATCATATATATCAAATAAAGTCAAGCGTATTGATATTTTGGCTAATTATAGGTAAAATTAAAATATGAATTTTGAATCAAAGCCTAAGAACATTGCTCAATCGCCAGTTTGGGAACTGACCAGATATACTGATATTAATACCATACATGAGCGGGCCGTGGAATTGGCCGAGGCAATTGCAGATAGTGATGATGAAGTTAAAAAGGAGTCCTTAAGAGCGGAATATCGAGGTTATTTAATAGTGTTAAATGAAGCTCTGTTAAATTCAGTGAACAGGTTGGCTGATGATTTAGCCTTTCAAGAGGAATATGATTTAGTTCAGCACCGGACGTCGGGAGAATCATTAGCGGAAGTTATCAAGAGTGGGGTTCGAACTCCTGAAGTTGATGTGCGGACGACTAAAGATGGACAGACTATTATTGCTCATGCTTTGAAAGCTAAGAAGGGCATCCTTGATAAAGGATCAAAGATAAACGAGAAAACTCTTGAGGAATTAAAGCGACAATATCCGGATATTACCACTACTCGTGAATCCTTGGATTTCTTTCGTGCTTTCAGTAAAGATCATGAATTAATTTTGGAACTGAAAGATATTGAGTCTGTGGAAGAAGTCGCCGGTCTGATTGAAGAATTTGAGTTGCAGGATTCTATACGAATTGCCTCTTTGTCAGCGTCAATTTTAGAAGCTATGCATCAGAGGTTGCCAAATTTGAAAGGTTTTATATTAAATGGTGGGGTAGTTCCATTCATAACTGCACCGGTTATTGAGAAACCTGAAGATGTCAAAAAAAGTAAGCTTGAAAAGTTTGTTTTAAATGATGGACAGGGCTGGAAAGCGGCGGAAATTGGCCCTCTGCGTTTGGTCTTTTGCGCCGATGCTTTTCCTAGCGCTGATGAAGCTAAGCAGGCTGGTGAAGGTTACGGAAAACTTATGGCTCATACTTTTTTCAGAATCCCGGATAAGCTTAAAGAACTATTGAAAGGAGATAAAAGTTCAATTTCCTTGTCAGCTGTTGTTATCGCGGCCAATATTATTTCAGTTGTGGCGCCCGGGACAGCCAGGGAGATGATAAAGTCATACCAAGCAATGGCCGATAAGTTAGGTCTGAAAACTATGGCCACTACTTGGCTGGAACAAATGGGGACAGTTATTAAACCGTTAAAAGCCGAACGCCAAGCGGAAATTTTGAAAGAACTGGGAGTTGATACTATTTATACTGGGGACGCTTTGGAAGTGACTAGGAAGTTGAGAAAATAATTGTTGATATTAGAACGCCCCCCTTTGCATAAAGCATAGGGGGGCGTCTTTTAGTCCTTAAGGTGTTCCTCCATCACCTTGAGAAGAACCGGAGCAATGGCAGGTGCCATGTCCACTTCGGTGACTCGACCACCGGTCAGTTGTTCCTCCTCACCGGTGGAATCGTCGCCACGATGGCGGGTGTTCCCCAGCCAGATCTTGTCGAAGGGAGGCGGCTCGCCATAGGGGAAGAGTCTGTCTTTCCAGCCGGGCGAGCAGACCGGATTGGTAGCTACCAGGTTGAGCTCCTTGGGACGGCCGTCACGACGGACCTTGTCAGCTGTCAGGCTGGCAGTGGTCAGCGTGTCGATCTCGTCTTCCGTCATGAACAACGTCAGACCGGTCAGATCGCTAAGGTCGCAACTGATCAGGATTTCCGTCCCGTACATGGCCACAGCTCGCTGGAGGAATTCTTTATCCTCCAACAGTTCCAAACGGCGGTTGATGCGACGCTTGGGTGTTCCAAGGACTGTGGTACCGGTTGCTTTGGCCAAGGCAATGGCTCTACCTAGTGAGCCGAAGTCCGGGCTGTACATCCGGCAGTTCTTGGCGCCAACTCGGTCTATATCCGGCTGGATTGCCTGGGCGAACAGTTGCGTGGGAGCGGCAATGAACAGTGGCAGATTGAACTCGTCGGCGAACTGCAGTGTGGCCACCGGGTTGTGCGGTTCGCAGACAATCAGGAAGTCCACGCCCCAGTCTTTGAGACACTTGATGAACCAGCGCAGGCGGGTTATCTCGTGTTGGTATTCCTGACGGTCTTGCCGACGGTAGCGCATGAACGACATGACTACGGTTACGGTTTTGGCATGGTACTGGTATTTGCAGGCCATGATCAGTTCCCGGAGTTGCAGTTCCAACTTGTCCGTGTATACGGAACTAAAGATCAGAACGTGCTTGTCGGGAATGTCTTCAAAGCGCTCCAGCACAAAAGCCCGTTCACCGTCGCTCCAATACTTGTGGTTGACATGAGTGAACTTCAGGCCGAAGCCAGTAGCTTCGTTGACTCTTGTCAGAATCTTCTTGTTCAGTGAGCCATGGTTGGCGGATCCGGCGTAGGCCATGAACCTGTCTTGCGCTAGCATTGTCCCTCCTTGTGAGCTGAAAACTGGTTCTCTGTTGTATTGTCAAAAGAGCGATACAGGCACAGAATATTACGTCTGACGGCTACTGTCAATTGCCAAAGGCCAGAGGCCTTCTTTAATGCCGTAGGCCTTATTAATGCTAGGGGTCGTATTTTATGCTATGCTTAGACTGTTGTAGAAGCGTTTTTTGTCTAAACCAGAGGAGGGATCAGTGCAGGTCTATGCTTTTACGTTCGCTATCGGAGCTCGGCAGTTCGCCAACCTTAACTTGGGGGAAACAGAAGCACAGGCGCTGGCGGGACTTTTGAATCTGCCTTGGCCGGTAACTTCCGGTTCAGTCTCTGACGGCAATGTGACAGCCACGATTGCTGTTCAGGAAGAGCAGGTTGTGTTCTTTGATGTCGGCTAGACATCTTGCGAGGCTCGGTTCCCAGTGGACCGGGCCTTTTTAAAATACGGATACTGCGATTCCGCCTCTCGCAAGAGGCGGGAGAAGCAGTCCCGTCGCCATTGGCCGAGGCTGACGAAGCAGGCTCTATAACAAATCCTAAGCTTCAAATCCCAAATAGCAAACAATATTTAAATTATAAATTAAAAATTCTAAAGTTTTCAGCCAAAGGGCGATCGCCCTATGGGCGAAGATATTTAAACATTGGATATTGTGATTTGTTTGAAATTTGGAACTTGAGATTTAAATATTTTAATCTACAAGAGATGAGTTTCTCTACCCTGGGCGTTTGCTTGACATTCGGCCATTTAAATAATAGATTGACTAAGCTTTAATCACTAAAGACAACCACATGGAGGCGGAAATGCTTCAATATAAGTTTGAGCCAGTCGGCGGCTTGAGCGATCAGGATATCGTTCGTTTGAACGAGTTGCTGGTCATGCTGTCGGCTGATGCCCAGTCGCAGACCAGAGAACACTGGGAGGAGGTTCAGGAGAAGTCCTTCTTGCTGTTGGCCAGAGATCCCCTTTCTGGCGGGAAGATCGCCGGTATGGCCACTTTGGTGCCGATTTTCAAGCCGACCAAACGAGAGGGGCGGATTGAGGATGTGGTGGTGGATGAGGATCTTAACTACCGCGGTCATGGCATCGGCCGGAAGCTGTCGCAGATGCTGATTGACAAGGCGCGCTTTGAGGGTATCTTCAGCCTAGAGCTAACCAGCTCACCCATGCGCGTCGCCGCCAACAAGCTGTATCAGTCCTTGGGTTTCCAGCAGAGGAACACCAACGTCTACAGCATGGAGCTGTAGAGAGTTGAATAGACGGCCATCTAGCTTAGCTCGGTGGCCGTATTCTTTTTATGTTGACAAATCGCCATATTACATTAGGCTGAATATTGAGAGATAGCTAAGTTCTTTTCTACAAGGAGGTGACAAAATGCTGTCAACGCTTTTTCCTCAAATACCGAGCAACCGCTCGTTGGCCAACGATATCTCTGCTCTGGGAGCGGTGATCTGCATCTGGGCCGGTGTCGGAGCAACCTGGCATTGGCCGTTGCAACTAGTAGCCGTCGTCTTTTCGCTCGGTTGTCTGTTGGATGTCTTGGACGGCCTAGTCGCGCGCAAGTTCAATGAGGCAACTCCGGGCGGTGCTTACTTTGATGCTTTGTGCGACAAAGTCGGGGAGATGGCACTGCTCATTGGGTTGGCTTGGCGGACAGATGATCTGGAAACCAGTCGCTGGCTGATGCTGGCTTTGGCAACAGCACTATTGTCTTCATACGCCAAACCGCTGGCCAAAGAGAAAGGTATCATCGTTCATTGGTTGGAGGCCAAGATCATTGGTCGCGGTCTACGGGTAGGCGTGTTGATCGCCGGGCTGGTAATCTGCGGCTTGTTGGGAGTGCCTGACAACGCCGCTTTGATGACCATGGCGCAGGTGGCTTTCTGGACTAATCTGCTAATCATGGCTTGGCGCCACAAGCGGATTGAAATCAGTTGCTTTCTTGCGCAGTGGCAGACGGCAGTGAAACAGGATTCACACTAGGAAACAAAACCGCCCCTTTAGCATAAGACTTCGGGGGCGGTTTTCATTTAGATTGACGCTAAGATAATTATCTATTATAATCCTATACGCATTCATAATATTGGTTATTAATGATTCGGGGATCGCCACCCTTCGCTAAAGCTTCCACCTGCGCTGAAGCTTCGGTGGACAGGTCGGGTGACAGGTCTAACGGTAGCCCGTCTCGCCTTCGGCGCAGACGAGGCGGAGACGACGGGTTCCCCGGCCCGCCTCGCGAGCTTTGTATATTCACAAACATATTATTATCAGTTTTTAATGATTCGGGGATCGTCTAACGGTAGGACGCTGGGTTCTGGTCCCAGTAATCGGGGTTCGAAACCCTGTCCCCGAGCCAATACTGACTAATATATTTACAAAGTAATAATACCGTCGTCCATTTTATTTTGTTATAATTAAGTTATGAATGAACTTCCATTTTCGCCGGAAATCCGACCATTTATAAAACCTGTTGAAGTCGGCGATACTAATAAAATTTATTACGACCCTGATCATCCGGAGGCATTAATTCGTGTACCGACAGACGAGGAGGCTAGATTTCTGGTAGCTGATCCCAAACTTATTCAAGTTGCCGAAAAGATTTATCGTCGTCTTGATGAGATGGGCGAAAGTCTAGATATTGATGTAGCCGCCCATCAATTTATTTTAGCTAGAGAGACTAGCGATGGCCCTGTCAAGCCGATGCTCCTAACCGAACGCATCAAAGGCAATCATCTGGTTCCTATTGATAAGAACAATCCAAAGACACTTGAGGCCTTGAGTCGTATTGCACAGCTTGGACTTAAATATTTGGATTGGATTGAGTTTAATAAGCCAAGATCGGTTGTGACCGATATATTTCGTCCTGAACAGTATCTTGCCCAGCCAGGAGAAAAGCATGATAAGCTAACTTTGATTGATATTGAACCTCGATTAAAAGGTCGTGATTTAGGGGAAACAATGGTTGACTTTGAGATTGGCATGGTAGTCGGGCCTTTGCGTGACTCTGAACACGATGATATTTTCTGTCAATATATGCGCCATGCGTTGAGATCGCTTAAGCAGAAGCGTGCTTATAGTCACCAGGCCGTTCTTATTAATAGTATTATAAATGCACCTGAAATATACCGACAGCTGTCTGATAACTTTTTGGCGGGCAGAGAAACTGGTATTTCTGAGAAACTAATTAGCAGGTGGGACAACACTCCTTTAATTATTACCAAAGGATTACTCAAGAGGTTTGGGATAGAAAATATTTAGCGTGGTGCGTTTCGCTTTCCGAGATTGGATTATAAACAACCGTCATAGGCGTTTTTTTGCGTAAAAAAAGCGACCCTGTCCGATCTGATGAACGGAAGGGTCGCGGGGCGCAAGGGCTGGCCCGCTAGGATCAGCTCTTCTCGCGGTAGTAGATGGTGATGACGCAGGTGGTCCCTTCGTGATTTGAGGCCAGAACGATCTGTCTGTCGGTGATTTCCACGCCCTTGTTCTTCGCCAACCACTCGTTCACGTGATGCTTGAGGGTTCCGTAGTCCAAGCTTGGGCCTTTGACGAAGATCTCCATCTGTTCCATCAACATCCTCCTTGTGTGTCAGCCGCGAAATCGCCACTGAACAGAAAAGGATAGTGTATTTGGGGGTATTTGTCAAGATTAAGGAATTGCCGAAATGTATAGCTTCGGCTATCATAGACCCATGGCTAATAAAAAAAATTTTGTCGGGGTTGTGCATAAAATGCCTGCAGATTTACAAAAAACTTTAACGTTGGCTCCGAAGGCGTTGGCTGTCTGGGAGGATATTACACCCTTAGCCCGTAACGAGTGGATTTGCTGGGTGACGTCCGGCAAAAAAGCCGAGACCAGAGGTATTCGTATTGAAAAAGCAATTTCTAAGCTTAAGGGTGGAATGCGCAGGCCTTGCTGTTGGGCTGGCTGTCCGCATAGATAAAAAATCTCGTTTTACGATATGGATTTTATCATCTCGCATCTTGCCGGTTTCTTTGTGTTTTAACACTACTTCAATGGTTTGTACTCCACTTTCCAAATCAAACCCGGTTTTACTCCAGCTATTGCTGGCAGTAGATGATTGAGAACCTGTTCCGCTGTCATCTGAAATTTATTACCTTTGGCGGAAATTTTGACCCAACCATCTTTATCACGATAATATTTCTCTGTGAAGTTTTTTGTGCCTATAAATATTGTATAGCTGTCATTTGTTAGTTTCATAATTTAACTCTTCTTTTTTGGCGCTTACCCCCACGCTTTATTTGTAAAATATTTTGATATTCTCTGGTTAACAATCCCAAAAAAAGACCAGACGCAAATCCATAAATCGACAAAACCAATCCAAAAGCAAACGGGTTAGAAGTGGTTTTTTCTAGCGTCAGGTTATTCATGAAAAACCTGATATAAATAACTGCTAAAACTACGCCCCAAAGAGCGCTAAATCCAAGGTACTCAAAATCACTGATGGATTTTTTGGAATGACTGGATTTTCGAAAAGCCCAGACTGTAATAAAGCCTGATAAAATTATGCTAAAAAATGATTCTGTATCCAATGGCATGTTATAATGCTAGCTCGTATTAGGACTTATGTCTAGGCTATTGCACAAGCTTACATTTTAGTTCTAACATCTTCCGCCATGCTTGCCATTAATGACTAATATCAACCAAGCTTGATCTGGGCTTTTTATTTTTCCCCTCCAGTAGTAAGATACCAATACTATGGAACCATTAGCTTCAAAAATCAGACCGAATAGGCTGGAAGAATTCGTCGGGCAGGGGCATTTAGTTGGATTGAATAGACCTTTGCGAGTGGCCATTGAAAAAGGCCAGGTCTTTTCTTTTATTCTCTGGGGTCCGCCGGGGGTGGGTAAGACTACCTTGGCTAAGATTTATGCCAATTCGCTCAAGGCTAATTTTTATGAACTGTCGGCTGTCTCGGCCGGCAAGGATGATATTAGGCAGGTTCTTAATCAGCATGACCTCTTGCCGGGGCCGAAGATTTTGTTTCTGGACGAAATTCATCGTTTTAATAAGGCGCAACAGGATTTTTTATTGCCTCATGTGGAAAGTGGCAAGTTAGTATTAATCGGGGCGACGACTGAAAATCCAAGTTTTGAAGTTATTTCACCTTTGCTGTCGCGCTGTCGGGTGTTTGTGCTGAATGAATTAAGCGAACCAGAGATTAAGCAGATTATTAAGCGGACTGGCATTAAATTGAATAAGGAAGCGGAGGAGTGGCTGGTCAGAATGGCTAACGGCGATGCTAGGCAGGCGATTACGGTTTTGGAGCACGCTTCGCAACTCTATAAAAAGAGTGACGTGGAAGCGTTGAAGAATACGGTGCAGAGCAAATTTTTACGTTTTGATAAACAAGGCGACGAGCATTACAACACGATTAGTGCTTTTATTAAAAGTATGCGAGCCAGTCAGGTGGACGCGGCTTTGTATTATCTGGCACGGATGATTGACAGTGGCGAAGATCCTAAGTTTATTGCCAGAAGAATGGTTATTTTTGCTTCTGAAGATATTGGTATGGCCCAGCCGACAGCTTTGGTCGTGGCCAATGAGGTTTTCCGGGCCGTAGAGATTATCGGCCTACCGGAGGCGCAGATTAACTTGGCGCATGGCGTAACTTATTTAGCTTTGGCGTCTAAGAACCGTGATTCTTATGATGCTTATTTTTCAGCGCTGGCTGATGTTAAAGAACATGGTAATTTGCCTATCCCAATGGAAATAAGAAATGCGCCGACTAAGCTGATGAAAGATTTGGGTTATCACAAAGGGTATGAGATGTATTCTGACAAAAGTTATTTGCCGGAGAAGTTGAAAGGGAAGAAATATTATCGGGGTAAGTTACAGACAAGTAAGAAATAACTGACGCTTCCGCTAGGGCTTACTTTTTGTAACCAAAAAGTAACAAAAAGTTCTGGGGGGAGCTTTTAAACTCGGCGATGCTCTGATTATTTTCTCTTGTTCTATTCTTGGCCTCAAACAGTAAAAGCCCCCCAGACCCCCAATCGCTACGCCAGTGTTTATTATTAGGAGATTTGGATATCGGTAAATTTACGTTAGGTTGGTATTTATGGTTACTATATAAATATGACATCTTTGTTAAAAAAACCTAGTGCCTGGTTGCCGTTAGCATTTTCAGCCGCGGCCTTAGGCTTGATTGCCGGCTATGTTTTAATCTTCGGTGTTGATTATGGCCGGCAAGCAGAAGATGAAGGACTAGCTACTCATCTTTTTCAGATGTTGATGCTGCTGGATGTTTTAGGCATTTTGGTTTTTGCCATTACATGGCTGCCGATTAAACCAAAACAAGCTCTAGGAATTTTAGCCTGGCAGATTTTGGGTATAATTTTAGCTCTGGGAACTCTTTTTATTTTGGAATGGTGATATATAGATATTTTATAAAATTAAATCCCCCGATCGAGCTAGGCTCGACCGGGGGTGTGGCGTTAGGCCGCGTTGGCCTTCGGAAGCGTCGGCAGACGATACCACCAGTTGCATGCGGTCTGCGGAGCTAAGGTGAATCTCCAGAAGGAGTTGCCTTCTTTACAGGGTATTGCCGGAACGTGACAACCGATCGTGCAGGTTCGTCCTCCATATTTGTGGTTCCTACGGCCGTGGTCGTCCATGGTGCTGATGTCGGCGCCCTCTTTTTTGGCGGCGCACTTGGCGCAGAGGAGTGTCTGCTCGTTCAAGGAGGTGTAACTCTCACGCCACAGTTTACAGCCGTGAGCACCACACCTGTCGCACTTGTAGTCCGGCGGAGTTTCAGTTGACGCATAGTTCGCGTTCAACTGGGTGAAACGCCGTTTCGCCTGTTTGGTCATATGAACCTCCTACAGGTTGAGAAGACTTGGACGTTGACCGTTAGGCGAAGACGGCCAGACGAGCTCTGAGATTCAAGACGTCAGGACCAGAGCGTCCCCAGCCTCTCGGTCCGGCTAGGAGGTGCTTCTGCCACCAGGTGTTCCCGTCCCAGACGAGCATCAGAATGCTGTCGTCGGTGACGCGGTCGCCTTGGCCTTCAGACAGCCCGCGAGAGACCACCCGAGGGAAGAGCAGGTCGTAGACCCGCAGTTCTTCGGGGATGGTGTTGTTCGCCAGCAGAGCCTCCACATCTTGCTTGTTCGGCAGTGCGGGGTCGTTGTAGCCGAATTTCATCAGCAACTGTTGGGCGTTGGTGTCGGAGACTTGAATGACCTTGATCCTGCGGAGTGTTGGACTGGGAGTATCGTGAGTATTCGAGTAGAGAGTGAACTCCCCGGCAACGATCTCCACGATCGTCTCGGGTCCGTGGCAGCGGATAACCGCTTTCAGGAAGAGAACCTCGGCGGCCAGTTCGCCTTGCCGCCATCTGGCTGACCGGAGCTTCCTCTCGGCGATGTCCATGACCCGGGCACCGTTGATGAAGAAGTTGGCTCCTGTTTCGTCCATCATTGCCCTGCTTGTCTTCCAGGCTCTGACGACTTCCTTGTGCGGCTCAATCTTGGTTCGCATCAGAATCTTCCTCCTCTTGAGGTCGTCTATGCATATCCCAGAACGGCTGGGGTCCCGAGCTATCCGTTCGGAAAGCTATACTGGAGATACTGATTATCTACAGAATAGCGTTCCTAACGAAGAAACACTTATATATACCATATTTAATATTTTTCGTCAAGCCTACGTAATGGTTCAATAGCTTGGAATCACTTTGGTGGTAATATCCAAGCATATGT
>CAYTUI010000005.1:0-45989 GCA_964441335.1 uncultured Gammaproteobacteria bacterium | reverse complement strand
TAACGTCACTTTTGGTCAAATCACTCAATTGCACTGAAACTGACAATTTGCCTTGCGGTCAGTGCAACGCCTGCCAAAGCGTGGAGAAGAAAAGACACCCCAATGTATTTATTTTGCCTAGGGGGGACAGCAAACAAATTGCGGTTGATGATATTCGTGAGGCTAACCATTTTTTACGTTTATCCGGCACCCAACTTGGAAGGAAAAAATTCTTAATAATTGAGCGGGTTGATGCTATGTCAGACGGAGCGGCCAATGCTTTGCTGAAATCTGTGGAAGAGCCGCCGGCGGAAACTGTTATAATATTGTTGGCCGAGAAAATCAATTTTGTTCCTTTGACCATCCAATCCAGATGTCAGCTGATTAAGCTAAACCCTTTATCAACCGAAGAGATGCACTCCTGGGTGAAGCAGCAGCCGACAACTGCCGATACCGAGACAATTATTAAATTGGCCTTAGGTCGCCCGGGACGGGCTTTGGATATGATTGAGGACCAGTTGACTTCATACCATGATTTGATTAAAAAATCGCTCAACATTTTGACTGCCAATTATCAAACAAAATTCAATAACTTGGATTTATGGCTGAAGGATTTAAAAAACAGTAGTGATAAGATTAAAGCGACAGACGTGGCTGATGAAACTTTGGTTCTAATTGATCATCTGGAGTTGGTTTTGCGGGATATTTTATTGCATAAAATTAGTCCTGATTATTTGTTGAACGGTTTGTACGGTAAGGAAATTATTAGTCTAAGCCATCAGTATACGGGCGCTCAAATTTTAAAAATATTTAAGAATATTAAATTTTTACGTCGTCATTTGGACAGTGCCATTAATGTCCAGCTGGCGTGGGAAAATTTTATGATTAAAATACCCACTAAAATAACTATATGAAGAAAGTAATTTTTTTAACACCAGTCTTGCTTTTGCTGTTGAGCGGTTGCGGTATCTTGCAGTTCAATAGTTCCGCACCCGAACAGTTAGCGACCCCTACTGGTTTTTATCGAACAACAGACAGGGGTGCGACTTGGAATGCAAAAATGGACATTTATAGTATAGGAGGACAGGGCCTAACTTTTGCGGGCACCAATATTACCACGATGGTTTTAGACCCTAACGACAGTAATACTATTTACCTTGGCACTGAAAATCGCGGTTTACTATATTCATATAACGGCGGTGATGCTTGGTTTTATACTGCACCTACGGCCGGAGTGGTTAATGCTGTGGCCGTTGATTACAGTAATAAATGTACTATTTACGCCGCTATATTTAATAGAGTTTACAAAACAACCGACTGTAACAGAACTTGGCAGGAAATTCATTTAAGTTCATTAGAAGGCGAGTTCTTTACTTCTTTAGCTGTAGACCCTCATGACAATAGGATTGTCTATTTGGGCACATCCAGAGGTACATTATTAAAGAGTCTTGATGCCGGTTTTTCTTGGCAGGTCAATGAATTCTTTAACGACAGGATAGTCAAGATAATCATAAATCCCAATGATAGTACTAAAGTATTTGCGGCAACGGGAGCGGCCGGCATTTTCTATAGTGCTGATAGCGCTGGGAGCTGGCAACTGCTACTGGAGCGTGAGGTCTTGACAACTAACCCGGATCCTACTCAAGCTACCAAGCTTTTAAACTCTTTTGGGGGGGCAAATGTACTTCTAAGCTTAGCCTTTGATTATACCCAGAATAACGGTTTGATATATAGTAGTAATTATGGTATTTTCAGACTGCTGGATAGCGGACAATGGCAGGAGATTTCTATCCTGAATAAGCCCAATGAAGAGAGTGTTATAGCTATCGGGGTAAATCCCATGAATGGTCAGGAAATTTACTTTACGACTATGGGTGCGTTTTACCAAACTGTTAATAATGGAGTTGACTGGACGGTTAAACCGCTAATCGCCGCCGGTCTGCCGCAACATTTAATTATTAACCCAGATAAACCAGATAGTTTATATCTTGGTTATTATCAACCGCGATAAAATATATGTATAACTCTGATACTGCGAAGGCAGAATTTAACGAGTCCATAAATTTTTTTAAGGCCGATATCTCAAATTTGCGTACCGGCCGTGTCTCACCATCTTTGGTTGAAGGCGTAAAAGTTGAGGCTTACAATTCGCTGATGGAGTTGGTTCAGTTGGCCAGCATTTCCAGTCCTGAACCACGATCAATCATGATTCAGCCCTGGGATAAATCGTTAACCAAGAATATTGAGTCGGCTTTAAATAAAAGTGAGTTGAACTTAAATCCGATTGTTGACAAGGATAATATTAGAATTAATTTCCCACCCTTGACTGAAGAGAATCGCAAGGCGTTGATTAAAATGTTGCATCAAAAGGCTGAAGCCTCCAAGGTTACCTTAAAACAGAAGCGCGAGAAGATTAAAGAAGGCATTGTGGAGCAGGAAAAAAATGGAATTTTAAGTGAGGATGAGAAGTTTATGGCTTTGGAAAAATTGGACGTTATGATCAAGGAATATAATGAAGAGATTAGAGTCATAACCGAGGCTAAAGAAAAAGAAATAATGACGGTTTAACATGCTAATACCACTAGTCACATTTATAGTCATACTTGGCCTGCTAGTTTTCGTTCACGAGCTAGGTCATTTTTTAATGGCCAAGAAATTCGGTATTGAAGTTGAGGAGTTCGGTTTTGGTTTTCCTCCGAAGATATTTGGGATTAAAAGAGGCGAAACAACATACACGCTGAACTGGATACCTTTGGGTGGTTTTGTAAAGATTAAGGGAGAATTAGGTAATGACGCCACTGACGAGCGAAGTTTTAGC
Source organism: uncultured Gammaproteobacteria bacterium (assembly GCA_964441335.1). Lineage (GTDB taxonomy): Bacteria > Patescibacteriota > Patescibacteriia > UBA1558 > 2-01-FULL-52-15 > CAYTUI01. The sequence continues at coordinate 43,192 of CAYTUI010000005.1, read as the reverse complement.
GCTAAGCCGGCGTTTAAAAGAGTATTGGTAATTGTGGCCGGTGTAATTATGAATTTTGCCTTTGCTTTCGTTCTCTACACTATCGGGTATATGGCGGGTTTGCCACAGGCCTTGGATGAAAGCCAATTAAATAATCCTAATGTTCGCGATGTCAGTGTGGTAATTTCTGATGTGGCGCCAGGTAGTGCCGCTGACAAGGCCGGAATTGCGCTGGGGGATAAGATTATTGCTTTGGACGGTCAAAAATTTGTTGACTTAGATCAGACCGAAAAATACTTGGCCTCTAATAATACTAAACCAATAGTTTTTGAATTAACGCGAGCTAATCAAACCGTTAATCTGACAATTCAGGCCGAAACGTTAAACGGTTCGGCTCAGCCACTGATAGGCATTGGTATGATTAAAACTGGAATTATCAGGTATAACTTTTTTGCAGCCATTGGTCGAGGATTTATAACGACTCTGGTAGTTATGCAAAACATCATTTTTGCTTTCGCCTTTTTAATTAAAAGTCTACTGACTACCGGCACAGTAGGAATGGATTTGTCCGGTCCGGTCGGCGTGGCTGTTCTGACTGGCGATGTTGTACGGCTTGGTTGGATTTATGTTCTTAACTTTGCCGCCATTTTGTCGGTTAATTTAGGCATTATCAACGTTTTACCTTTCCCCGCCTTGGATGGCGGTCGTTTACTATTTATTATTATTGAGAAAATTAAGGGCAGCCCGGTCAATGAAAAGATTGAAGGACTGGTGCATACTATTGGTTTCAGCTTATTAATCTTATTGTTGTTAGTGGTGACTTACCAGGATATAGTCAAATACGGCGCTCGTATTGTCGGCGGTTTAACTTCAATGTTCTAATGGATCTTAATTTGGCAAAAAGACCGGAGTTAAACCTGACTTCTATGATGCGTGAAGTTGGTTATCATATTAACGATAACCGTTCTGATACGCCAAATTATGTCCGTCGTCTGCGTCCCGGCTTAAGCTGGCCACGCTATCATCTGTATGTTAAAGAAAGCCCGGAAAAATATTTGCTAAGTCTGCACCTTGATCAAAAAGCAGACACCAGACATTATAATCCAACTTCGGTTCACAACGGTGAGTATGATGGACCACTGGTGGAAACAGAACTACAAAGAATAAAATCAATTTTATGGAAATAATTAGACAATCAAAATTATTCGGTAAAACCCGACGCGAAGCACCTAAAGACGAGGTTAGTACAAATGCAAAATTGCTTATCAGAGCCGGTTTTGTGGAAAAAAGTATGTCCGGCGTGTACACCTACTTACCTTTGGGTTTACGAGTCATTAAGAATATTGAGAATATTATCAGAGAAGAACTGAATGCTTTGGGAGCGCAGGAATTATTAATGTCGTCTTTTCAATCAAAAGAAGTTTGGTCAAAGTCCGGACGCTGGCAGGATAAGGTGGGCGGGATTATGTATCAGTTTAAAGACAGTAGCGGTAAAGACCTTGGTTTAGCTCCTTCGCATGAAGAAATGATTACTGATTTGGTTAAAAGACAGGTCAATTCCTACAAAGACTTACCATTATACGTTTATCAGATACAGAACAAATTCCGTGACGAACCCCGGGCGAAATCCGGTTTATTACGCGGTCGCGAGTTTTTGATGAAGGATTTATACTCCTTTACGGCCACTGCTGAAGATAAGGAAAAATTTTATCAGGCTGTTCATGATGCTTACTTGAAGATTTTTGCCAGAATGGGTTTAAGATCCTTTTCTGTTGAGGCCTCGGGCGGTGCGATGAGTAAAAAATATTCTCATGAATTTATGGTGATCACGCAAGCCGGTGAAGATCAAACGGTGTTCTGCGAGAAATGCGGCTGGGCGCAAAATATGGAAATTTCTAAGGCGAAAAAAGGCGATAAGTGTCCTAAGTGTAGTTCTATTTTAATGCAGGAGAAAACCGTTGAGGCCGGTAATATTTTTGATCAGGAAACGATGTACACTGATGCCTTTGATGCCAAGTATATTGACAAAGATGGTAAAAAGCAAAGTATTCATATGGCCGCTTTCGGTATCGGTATCAGCCGTGCTATGGGCACAATCGTTGAAGCCAGCCATGATGACAAGGGAATAATTTGGACGAAGGCTGTAGCCCCTGTTAAAGCGCATATACTGCTTTTATCTGATGATGATCAGGTTCGGCAGGCCGGTCAGGATATAAACGATGAACTAAAAAATAGTTACGACTTATTAGTAGACGATAGGCAGATATCAGCCGGGGAAAAATTTTATGATGCTGATTTAATCGGGATTCCGGTTCAAATCATTGTTGGAGAAAAGAATCTGCCTGAAGTGGAAATAAAATACCGCGCCAGTGGAGAGGTTAAAAAAATTAAAATAAAAGATATCGGCCAAGAGTTAAAGAATTTTTATGTTTAAGAAGATTCTCGGAAGATTCTCCAAAGATATCGGAATTGATCTGGGAACAGCTAATACTTTGGTCTACGTACGCGGCCAAGGTATTGTTATCAATGAACCGTCATTTGTGGCCATCAATAATCGAACTGATCAGATTTTAGCTGTCGGGCAGGATGCTAAAACTATGGTGGGTAAGACCCCAGGTCATATTGTTGTAACCAGACCAATGGTGGACGGAGTTATTTCTGATCTTGAAGTGACTGAAAATATGTTGAAGCATTTTATTGACAAAGTCCATACTGAAAGCTTCACAATTATGCCTCGTCCGCGCGTCGTAGTTGCCATACCTTTGGATATTACCGAAGTTGAACATAAAGCCGTTGAAGATGCGGTTACTAGTGCCGGAGCCAGAGAAGTGATGTTAATAGAGCAACCGGTAGCGGCCGCCATCGGCGCTGGTTTGCAAATTCAGGAGGCGACCGCCAGTATGGTGGTGGAAATCGGCGGTGGTACTACTGAAATTGCCGTTATCTCTTTGGGTGGTGTTGTCACCTCAAAATCATTAAGACTGGCTGGCGATAAGTTTAACGACATAATTATGCAGTATGCCAGAGACAAATATAATATTCATTTGGGTGAAAAAACTGCCGAGAAGATTAAGATTGATATCGGTTCAGTTCAACCTTTGCCGAAGAAATTGGAGGCTTTAGTTCGCGGACGTGATGTTGTGTCCGGTTTGCCAAAGGAAATCGTCATGACCGATACTGATGTGCGTGAAGCTTTAGCTAAATCACTGCGCATTATTGTTGACAATATAAAACTTACGATTGAAAATACACCACCCGAACTAGTGGCCGATTTATATAAGCGCGGTATAGTTTTGTCAGGCGGCGGGGCTTTACTGCGGGGTCTTGATCAGTTGATTGAACATGAAACAAAAATTCCTGTCTTGGTTACTAATGATCCGCTAACCAGTGTTGTTAGAGGTACTGGAGCCATTCTGGAAGATTATGAGAATCTCAAAGAACTTTTACTGCCAACCACTCAAGCAAATAAATTTTAACTATGCGTAAGCCCGGAAAGAAAAGATTAGCTGTTCTGTCTATTGTAATAATTTTGATCATTGGCGTCATTTGGCTACCTAAATTAGCAGTCAGCGGCTCTTTCAGCAGTTGGATATTTGCTGGCGAGTCAGCCGTCAGACCGTCGTCAAGTGAAACCGTTGATCAAAATTTACAACTGATGTCCAAATTGGCCGACTTGAGTGGCGTCCAAGCTGAAAATGAGGCTTTACGTCAGACCCTTAATTTTAAAGAACGAGCGCAGAAAAACTTACTGGTAACCTATATCACGAGCCATGAGCTTTTAAATCGAAATTTAGTAAATTTGAATGTCGGCAGTGACGCCGGTGTCAAAATTGGCCAGCCTATCATCGTTGGAGATGGGGTGGTTATCGGCAAAATTTTGCGCGTGCAAAATAATAAAGCGGTAGCGGAATTGCTTACCAGCGACTTTTCAAAATTAGCCGCTATGTCAATCGATGCTAATAGCACTTCGGGTTTGGTGGTCGGAGAGCTGGGATCCACACTAGCCTTGCAATTTATTAAAGGTGAAGTTGATTTAAAATCTGGTGATCTAATTATTACCTCTGGCCTGGAAGATGCTGTGCCAGCCGGTCTGATTGTCGGGACGGTGGAGAAAATTGTTCTTGATGACAGCGATATCTTCAGAACCGCCGAGGTTAAACCGGCCGCCCACTATGACCAACAGCGGTTAGTTTCAGTTATTATAGACAATGAATAAATTTCTTTTGCTAGCGATAATTGTGGTGACGGTATTTGTATACTTTGCCTGGCTAGAACCTTTCGGGTTAGCCTATATTGATTTACCGTTTTTATTGATTATCTGTCTGCTCGGTATATTCGGAACTAAGGAAGCATTAATAGCAGCTTTAGTAACCGGTGCTTTAGTTGATTTTCATCATGCCTATTTCGGCAGGTACATGTTAATTTTGGCGGCCGTGGTCCTACTGACAAATATTGTTAATAAATATGTTTTAAACAGCCAAACCTACAGGTCATTACTATTACTTTATGCTTCAGCGGCAGTAATTTACTTGGCGCTTTTATATTTCATAACAGGATTTTTATTGGGTTTTAAGTATGCTTTGTTTAGTTCTTTCCTGACTAGCAGGTTGTGGCTACTGGTGCTAATCGCGACCGTGGCAGTTTTCGTAGTCGGGCGACTTAAAAATATTCTAAATAATGATACCATTCATGATAAGCAATCCTTTTAAAATTCAAGAAGGCACTGTCCGGGACGCGCTAGTTAAAAATTTTACCGCCGAACGGAATGAAGGCGATTCCATTATTTTTAGCCGATCAGCCGCCTGGATAGGTAAAAGTTTAGGCAACAAGTCATTGTTGATTTTTTACGTTTTTTTAGTTTTCATGATTTTGACACTGTTTTTCAGAGCCTTCTATCTGGAGGTCATGGCCGGCAGTAAATACCTGGAACTAGCCGAGGGCAACAGAATAAAAAAAATTTATCAAAAAGCACCGCGTGGAATAATATATGACAGATACGGTAAAGCTCTGGTTCAAAATAATTCCAATTTCTATTTTTATCTGGATAAATCGTTATTGCCAGAAGATCAGGCAGAGCGCAGTAATTTAATCACTCAACTCAACGGTATTCTTAATGCTGATGTTGCTAAGATTCTTGAGGACGCTGAAAATATTAAACTAATTGCCGAAAAGGTGGACTATGACACAGCTTTGAAACTTAGTATTTTGTCTCATATCAACCCCTGCCTAGAGGTGCGTTTGGAACCAACCAGATCATATTTAAAAGATTATGGTTTAAGCGCTACTCTTGGCTACATCGGACAAATTAATGAAGCCGATTTAACAGAGGAGAAATACCGAAACTATTTACCCACTGATACTTTGGGCAAGACAGGTATTGAGTACCAGTACGAAAATCTTTTACGTGGTCAGGATGGTTACGATGAGGTGGAAACAGACGCTCTGGGTAGAGTTATAGAAGAAGTCAGTTCTATTCAACCGGTTAAAGGCGGGGATTTGACTCTGACTATTGATCTGGAAATGCAACAGAAACTCTATAATGCTTTAACGTCAATTAGCAAAGATTATAACAAACCGAAATCAGCCGGCGTAGTTATGAATCCTAAAAACGGAGAAATTTTAGCTTATGTTTCATTACCTGACTATGACAATAATTTGTTTACCGCTCGTTTAAATATTGAGGAGTTTTCGGCACTTATAAACGATGAAAATAAACCTTTGTTTAACCGTCCGATTTCCGGAGAATATCCGCCCGGTTCTACATTTAAAATTATTGTCGCCAGTGGCGCTCTGCAAAAGGGTATTATAGATGATAAGTTTACTATCATGAGCGTCGGCGGGATTGATTTGAATGGTTTCTTTTTTCCTGATTGGAGGCCCGGTGGTCATGGTTTAACTAATATCTATAAAGCTATCGCTGATTCAGTTAATACTTTTTTCTATATAACAGGTGGAGGAGACAACAACGGTCGTGCCGGATTGGGTCTGATTGGTATCAGGGAGTATGCACAAAAATTCGGACTGACGAAAGTTTTGGGCATTGATCTGCCGGGCGAGGCTGAAGGTTTTGTGCCTAGTGAAGAGTGGAAACTGGATACTAAAGGCGAGCGCTGGTATTTGGGCGACACCTATAATATTTCCATTGGACAGGGTGATGTTCTGGTAACACCTTTGCAGGTGACTCAATATACCGCACTGATAGCCTCATTAGGTAATAAGATTACGCCTCACCTACTAAGAGCTAACTCTGATGCCGAAATTGTCGCTCCTGAAACGCCAAAAGTTGACTGGCTTTCGCTTGACAATTTGAATATAATCAAGCAAGCTCTACGGAGGACTGTCACAGACGGTAGCGCTACAAGTTTACAGGCAGTTAGCGTGCCGGTGTCCGGTAAAACCGGCACGGCTCAATTTTCTCGGGACAAAACGCACTCTTGGTTTACCGGTTTCGCGCCTTATGATGATCCTGAATTGGTGGTGACGGTTTTGGTGGAGGAGGGCGGCGAGCAAGGTCTGGCAGTGCGGGCTGCCCGTTTATTTTTACAATCATACTATAATAATTAAAAAATACATGACGAATCAAATTATTCTATCTCCTGAAGGTAAGAAAAAAATTGAGCTTGAGTTGGAAGATCTCAAAAAGAATAAAAGACGGCAGATTGCTGACCGCATAACAACTGCTAAGGAGTTTGGTGATCTATCCGAAAACGCTGAATATCACGACGCCAAAGAGGAGCAGGCCTTTATTGAAGGCCACATTTTAGAATTAGAACACATCATTAAAACTGCACGCGTCATGGACAAAACTGGTTCGGCCACAGTTCATGTCGGCTCGGATATTAAGTTGAGTAAGGACGATAAGGATTTAGAATTGAAAATCGTCGGCGCTACCGAAGCTGATCCTAGTCAGGGTAAAATTTCGGTTGATTCACCACTTGGTGAAGCTTTGATGGGGAAAAAAAGTGGCGAGGAATTTGATTTACAGACTCCCGGCGGTCTTAGTCACTATAAAATAACTAAAGTTTCCTAATGTTTGTCAAGAAAATTGCTATTGATTTGGGAACCACTACCACTTTGGTGTATATTCCGAAAAGAGGGATTATTCTTAATGAACCCTCGGTGGTGGCAATTTCTCTAATTGATAAAAAAGTTTTGGCAGTTGGTGATGAGGCTAAACAAATGATTGGCCGTACTCCTGATAGTATTGTGGCTTCCAGACCCCTGAAGGACGGTGTGATTGCCGATTACCGCACGACTGAAAGTATGTTAAAATATTTTATCAATAAAGCCACTGGCGGAGTGAGATTTTTTCGTCCTGAAGTAATGATTGCTGTACCAGCTGGCATTACTTCAACTGAAAGACGTGCTGTTATAGACGCTACCATGAATGCCGGTGCCAGAGCCGCCTATATTATAAAAGAACCAATTGCGGCCGCTATCGGCGCCGATATTCCCATTGGTTCAGCCTCCGGTCATATGATTTGCGATATGGGCGGTGGCACTTCGGAAATTGCCGTTATCTCTTTGGGCGGAATGGTGGCCAACACTTCTGTCAGAATCGGCGGTAATAAATTTGATGCCGCTATTCAGGAATTTCTAAAAAGAAAATACAACATGGCGATTGGCGAACGTACGGCCGAAGATTTGAAAATTAAAATCGGTTCAGCACAATTCATGCCTAAATCCGAGCGTTTGGAAATGGAGGCTAAAGGCCGTGATTTAGTCAGCGGTTTGCCCAGAACCATCATAGTTTCCTCTGATGACATTACTGAAGCCCTACAGAACGAGCTACAAGGCATTATAAACGCTGTTAAGTCAGTTTTGCATAAGACACCACCTGAATTGTCAGCTGACGTCATGGACAAGGGTATGGTGCTATCCGGAGGCACGGCGATGTTACGAAATATGGACAAGTTACTGGCCAAAGCCACTGGTGTAGCCGCCTTTACAGCCGACGAAGCCAATCTCTGCGTCGCCCGTGGCACCGGTATTGCTTTGGAAAATTTGGAGTCATATAAGAGGAGTATTTTAAGCGCTAAATAATAAAAATGGTAAATTTTGAATCTCAAGGCGGCAACGAACGTCAGGTTGAGCAACAACGTTTAGCATTATATGACCTGCTTAAGAAAGCCATTGGCGACGGTAAAAGACAAGGAAATCTTTCCGAATATGTAGCAGCTATATGCAAATTTGAAGCAGACCTTGCTGCTAAGTCATCGGCTGTAGCGACTGACGAGAAATCCAGGAGAGATATCTGGAGTGAGGTTTATGATGATACAGAAGTCGAAGTGCTAGAAAAGTATGTCGACCGTCTTGAATAAATGCGCTCGTATTATCTGTTAAATAATTACTTAACAATTTACAAAAAATATATGTTAGATAATGAATTTAATATAAATCGGTCCGATGATCAGGAAGTAACCAGGCAGATTGAATTAGTTGAGTTGACTATGCAAAAATTTTCCGCACGCACTCTTGGTGAGGTTATTACTGTAGCGATGGGTAAGTTAGATGGTGACCCCGAAAAAATTGCTCAGTCTTTAGTTGATCAAAGAATATTTGAAAATTCGGCAGACTGTCCGGATCCCTTGGGTATTGCCAGAAAAGTAGTGGCTAGATATCAACAGTTTGGCGAAAGATTACGAGAGGAAGAAAGACCTCTTTAAGTGATTACAATAAATATTGCACTGCCTATGACATCTTATCAACTTTTAATCCTCTTTTTAGATAGGCAGGACGGATTACAAATTCCAAACTTAGTTTTCGAGCGCAGGAGCGCGAAGCGCGACGGAGTCGAGAAACGTTAAGATGATAACCTCTATATTTAAAGCTTCTCGATAAAACCCGCTGAGCGGGTTAAACTCGAAGACTAGGTATGGTGATTACAAAATGACGAACCCCGTTCAGACATGATGTCCGAACGGGGTCTGTTGTTGGTGACTATTCCAGCCAACCCAACTGCTTGAGAGCCTGGCACTCATCGCAGAGCGCCGGTACAGGGCAGGTGTGGTCTTCGGGCAGAATGATGGGCTGACTACAGCTCTTGCAGTAGTAGTACATAGGTGACCCTGCATGAAGCTGTGAGTTATCAACCTTTTTTCTGCCCGCGTTTACCTTGCGATGCGTACGAAGCTCCTTTAGGGCGTGTTGCTTTCCTTGTGTCGTGGCTAGTGCCATATAAAGTCTCCTTTTCCGGGTTGGTAGACTATGGGACACGACATTACTATCTATCATTATTACATTATTTTGTCAATTCTAGCGACCTGTACCAATTTGCCTTAAAGCAAAAATGTTGATAGTTTTAAGACAGTTTTAGAGTTTGTATGCGCGCTAGTCCTTTCAACACCGAAGGAGGAAAGAAGATGGAGAACTTTGAGTGTCCTATCTGTCATAGTCATGAATATGAGCACACGCCCGGTGGTGATTACGCCCAAATCTCCACCACCCGCTACACCTGCAAGGGCTGTTCTGTTCTGTTCATGGATCCGGCCAAATTTACGGCCACCAAATTCCCGCCGAAATCGGCAGAAAAGGGCGACTGACACCATCAGGACGGGCGCGGAATCCAATTCCCGCCCGTTCTCTCTTGATACAAATTGAAAGTTTGACTTAAGTATTATAATAATTCCAGCCTATGTTTAATAAAACAGACCTCTGCAAATTTCTTGCAGAAGCTAAAAAATCTACTTACGCGGCCGGTGATGCGGCTAAGAAAGTTGTTAATGACGATAAATCTACGACTTTAGTTTATGAAAATGGGGATTGGAAATATCATGACAATTATTTTGGCGGTGAGCCTTTCGGCGGCAGAGAAGTTGTGTTTTATAAAACAAACCAGTATATATTATGACTTATTACGGTCGTGTTGATGAATCAGTAACTGACATAAATAAAGTTTACAGCGTTTTAATGTCAGCTCTTAAACTAATTCCTGAAGATAAACCTTATCGTGGTCCTGAAAAATACGACAGCGGAGATTTGTCATACACCAATACCTTCACCGGAGAAGTTGATAATTTTTCGGGTGAGGAAGTAATTACAGATAACGGCAAGGAAATTTACAGAGCGAAATATATTGGAGGATTTGTGGATGTGAGAAATGAAGGGTAAATCTATAATTGATCGAGCAGCAAAAAAATATTAAATAAATTGCCCGTCACTAAGGTAGCGACGGGCAACTTTGTAGGCCGAATGTGGTGTCAGCCCCGCTTGACCATGTAGTAGGGCATTCCCCCAGGAAGCGCTGACCACATATTGCGGGGCATCGGGCAAACAACCTTGCCACTGGCGATACCCAGTAGGAAGAGCTGTTCCATGACCTGGTGAAGACCGGTCCACAGATTGCCGTGGCGGTCCACGCAGGCCTGAAGGAAGCTCATGCCACCACCGCCGGACTCCTGGAACTCGTTCGGCAGTTCGGCCAGCAAAGCGACAATCTCTGACTCGTGCTGCTTCAGCCGGTCAGGGTGAAACCCCACGGTGATGATGATTCCTTCCGCTTTGACGTGTTGGGAGGTATCCTCCCCGTCTTTGAACAAGCAGTCCTCAAAGACTGCTGTAACCTTGTCGGCACGGAGCTCAACGGCATTGTTGGTCACGGAAATCCTCCTTTAGAGAGATGTGGTCAGAACCATCGGTTGAAAGAACACTAATATATAGCATGATATCTTGTGTCTGTCAAGGGATATAGAATAGCACATCGCAACAACATTTAGCTATAAATTGCACCAGCTTGACATAGACTTAATCCTATGATATAAGATGCTCACCTGGCCGAAGAGACTGCACTCCTAGCGCACAGGCCCAGCCAAATGACTGCGAGGCAATAGAGCATAATCTGGTTTCGGTCCCAGTACTGCCGCTTCGATCTTCAGCTTTGGCTGAAAACCGAATTGGGGTCGAGAGCTCTCATAGCTTTCGGCCCCTCTTTTAATAATTATTGACAACATTGATTGGTTAATTGCTCATTCGCGTTGGGGGTGTTAAGATAATTGATGCTGTAGCATATTTTGACCTGCGAGCATGATACCTCATGTCATAATCGCTCATTTACAGAAAATGCTTTAAGGGGATGATTCAACCAAAACGGAGGCACAATATGAAAGCACTGTGTTTTGTAGTTGGTAGTGTCGTAGCGGTGAGTGGATTAATAATGATTGCTTATGCGCTTACAGGCGACTTCGTCAGTGCAGGTATTGGCCTATTGATCGCAATTGTGGGCTTTGCTGGAGTAGCCTATGGCAAATCCAAATGATCAAGTGAGAACACTAGATCAGCATCATCCACTTGAGAGAAGGCTTTACCTTCTCTCATCCCCCTAAGGCATTTTATTATTAATTCTCATCTATATTACCCGCTAATACAAGTATGTCTAAAATAATATTTATAGGTACACTGCATGCGGGATTAACTCCCCATGAAGAGTTAAGGCAAGTGTTGGAACAATATGAGCCGGAACGCATTTTACTTGAAATAGTTCAATCAGATATTCAAAAAGGCACACTGGATAAGTACCCGGACGAAATGATTTTTGCTTTAGCCTGGGCGCATAAAAATTATATAGAGGTGCAAGGGATTGATTCGCCAATTGACGTACTGGCTTCTGGGAAGACAGATGATGATAATAAATTAGTTATTGCGGAACAAAAGGAAATACTTAATAAGTATTCGTGGAAGGATGCAAATACGAGAGAAGTCAATGAAAAATTAAATACGGGGCAAGTTAAGACTCTTATTGATCCCATCAAGAATCAACTGCGAGAAAGAGATATGCTAAAAAATTTACAAAGGGTGATTGACAATGATAAAAAAACGATAGTGCTTATTGGTGCTGGTCACTTAAGCTTTTTTCAACGCCATTTTCCAGATGCTCTTTTTCCTTTTTGCAAGTTGGAGGACATATAATCCTGATTTAGAATGAAACGTCAGGAGAAGAATTTGATTTAGATCACATTGATGAAACTAAAATATTTAATAACTATAATTATCATTTTGGGAGTAGTGGTTTTATTCTTCTTCCCAGAACCAGAAACCAATTTTCTGGCGTATGTTGGAACTGCTATATTTTTTGTTGCTTTAATATTATTTTTAATACGATGGCAACGGCGAAAGCGAAAATAAGTTTTCCTCAAGGACCCGGAAATTGAAATGGCACAATCATTATGAAACAAAACAGAGTAATAGGTTTGTGTTTTTCTGGTGGGATACAAAAGCAAAAAGGACGTGATATTATAGCCCCGGATACCCGCGCCAGAGTTGATAAAGCATATTCTTTATATCAAAACGGTTACATTACAAAAATTCTCTGCACCGGCGGAATTTTTAAAGAGGGACAGAATATATCCGTAGCAGTCTTAATGCGTGACTATTTGATTAGTTTGGGAGTCCCCAAATCAGACATATTGGTTGAACCTAAGTCACTTGATACGGTAGAGAACATTAAATTATCTTTCGCTCTACTTAAGCGATTAAAATATTTCAAGAATCCCAAGACTGCCGGACTTTGCTTGGTACTGATCAGTGAACGTCTTCATTTGCGGCGCATAGATATTTTAGCCAAAGCATATTTAAGAAAATACAAACTGGAGAATATAATACAAGTGATTTTGAAACCGGTTACCTACAAGTTGTCAAAGCAATCAAAATTCAATGAAAAAATGGGTTTAAAGTACACTATTTTGGATCTCCTTGGACAGAGCGAGATTTTTGCGAAAATCAGGAGAGAAAGGCGGGCGAATACTCGCAAAGGTAAATCGTAAGTAATTAGTAGGCATATGTAGATGGTCTCAATAGACCTTTTTTTGGACAAAAAAAGCCGCCCCGCTTCAATGATCCAAGATGGAATCAATGAGACGGGGCGACGGTGGTCAGCGTAGCAGCTGGGACTAAGACGCAGTCTCCGGCGGGATCACCAGACCCTCCACTTTGCTGGGATCAAGTTTGCTACCACCCTTGGGAAAGATGATAGCAAATCCGACCTTCGGTATACCGAACGAAATCCGGCCGCTGCCGATGTCGGATGGTCTGCTTTGTGAGGTATCAACCATACAACCGGTCATTGGCCAAGGCTTCCAGCCTTCACCGCTGGTAGGGACCAGACGAGCCGTCCAAGCGGTTTCGATGATGAGCTGATTGTCGTCCACCAGCTCAATACTACTGATAGGACCACGGATGACGATATTACTCATAGGGCCACGGGAGACAGCCCCAGTTTCCTGCATCTCCAGATCGCCTCCGACAATATCGTCGCGTTTCAGAACGTCTTCCCATTTCATTGGGATCCTTTCTTATCGCTCCTTGGCGATAGCAGTTTAAGTCCCGGTCGTGACGTACTTCTGGACAGCGAGTTTCCAGTCGGAACCATCAGGCTTGCCCAGCTCCTCCTGACAGGCCTTGCAGACTGTTCGGGGGATCGGTTCATGATTTACCTCCTTGGTTGGACTTTGCACGTCGGATCGGAACGTGTGACGACTCACACGCAAAGATGCTGATGGGAAGTAGGCGCCAGCATGAAGCGGGCGATTTGCCTGCTAAGTTCAGCTGGTGGATTGACGGCAACGAAGCGAGACCCCTCTTCAAGATGGATGTGCTCTTTAAAGATCGTTGCCTGGATGGTTCGTTCGCAGATTACGTTGGGTCTTGGCTCAGTTGAAATTATGAGCCACAACTCCTGTCGCGTTTGAGGATCCCGATGAATACACACCGGAAGTTGATTCCGGAGATCCAGTGGGTCCCCAACCAAATCCGTTTGGATTCTGAACGGGAATAACAACTCCTCTTCTACGCCGTTATAGGCGAAGAGTAGAAATCCGTAGTAAGACTTTGCTGTCATAGCGCATCTCCTCTTATCACCGGCGAACCGGGGTGTTGTTGTCTCTGTCAAAAAGTCGGCCATATTTGAAAAGAACCAGTATTTATAGTATATCCCAGAAATATTGTCAATTGAAAATTGCCCCGACCTAATTTGAGTGATAAAATGACACCAGTCTTGAGATTATAGATATTGACAAATTTCAATATCTATAGTATAAATTTATTGCTCTTTATAGCCGGATGATCGCCTGGCCAAAGCTGCGCTTTGGAAACACTAAATCACAAGCATCAAATCCTAAACAATATCTAAATTCTAAAGTTTAAATATTTAAACATTTAGATATTAGAATTTGTTTGAAGTTTGTGATTTGATATTTAGAATTTCCACAGCGTAGTTGTGGTTGGGAGGAAAGTCCGAACACCATAAAAAAGGCAATTGGTAATACCAACCATTCCAATTGGTAACAATCGGAATAGGACAAGTGCAACAGAGAATATACTACCCCTTGGGGGAAAGGTGAAAACGTAGTTAAACTACGCGTCAGGCTGGTGACAGCCTGAAAGAGGTAAACTCTGCCTGGTGCAAGGCCAAGTTGGTCGAGCTCAGCTCGACGGGTAGGCTGCTAGAGTTGTGAAGCGATTCACGACCCAGATAGATGATCATCACCCACGTCGTTCTCGAACGACGTGGTGACAGAATTCGGCTTATAGGCTATATTGAGCATATGAAAAAAATCGATTTAATTTTTAGTGTCGTGCTGGTTCCGTTGGATTACCTGTTGTTGATTGCGGCCGGCACTATTGCCTACTGGGCGCGTTATCAAAATTTTGTCACACAGGTCAGACCTGTTTTTTTTGATGTCCAATTTGACGTCTATTTTAATCTCCTGACCTGGGCAGCTCTACTGGGAGTTATAGTTTTCGCCTGGTCGGGACTTTACAATATGAAAACCGCTTTGCGAATTGGCAGTGAATTTAAAAAAGTATTTCTGGCAGTTTCTACAACCTTACTGATAATAATCATTACTATCTTTTTAAAACGTGAATTATTTTCCTCGCGCTTTATAATTTTATTGGCCTGGATATTATCGGTATTTGTAATATTTATGGGCCGAGTACTGTTGTATAGGATTAAAGCAGCTTTATTCAGAAGAGGTATCGGTTCTTATCATTTGGTCATTATTGGATCTGGTCAGGCGGCTAAAATTATTTCGGAATATTACATTAAACGTCAGAATTTGGGCAGGTTAATAATTGCCCGGTTTGATAATTTTTTGGGTTTTGAAAATGACATTACTAAACTACATCAGGAAAAAGTTATTGACGAAATAATCCAGACCGATACTGATGATGAACGGAAGAATATGCAGCCTTTGATTGATTTCTGTAATGATAACCATGTTGATTTCCGATACTTAGCTGGACTTTTTCAATCGCAATTAATCAACTTCTATATTGATAATATCGCCAGTTACCCGATTATTAGCGTTAAGAGGACTCCTTTGGACGGCTGGGGTAGAGTAGTGAAACGTTTTTTTGACATGATTTTTAGTGTTATTTTTTTAATAATTTTATCGCCGATTTTTTTAATCATCGCCCTCTGTATTAAGCTGGACTCTAAAGGACCAATTATTGTGCGTTTGAAACGCGTGGGACAGCACGGTCAAAATTTTTACGTTTTGAAGTTTCGCTCCATGATCGACGGAGCCGACAAAATGAAAGACGATATCTTGAAATATAATGAACGGAATGACGGGCCACTGTTTAAAATGAAGAATGATCCTCGCATTACCAAGGTTGGCAAATTTTTACGACGCAGCAGTTTGGATGAGTTGCCACAGCTAATTAATGTTATCAGGGGACAGATGAGTCTGGTCGGGCCGCGACCACATGAACCGCGCGAAGTTTCACAATATAATAGGGAGTATAAGAAATTACTGACAATTAAACCGGGCTTAACAGGAGCCGCGCAAGTTTCCGGACGTTCTCAATTGAAATTTAATGAGGAGGCAGGACTGGATATTTATTATATTGAAAACTGGTCGCTGGCGTTGGATCTGATTATAATTATCAAAACACCGCTGGCGGTTCTCAATTATAAAGCAGTATATTAATGAAATTGGCTTTAGCTCACGATCACTTATTTCAGGTAGGCGGAGCAGAAAATATTTTGAAAGAATTTTCCGCTATCTATCCGCAGGCGCCTATCTATACCCTGATCCATGATAGAAAGAAATCAGATCTGTTTTTAAATAATCAGGTTGTCACCTCCTATCTGCAGAGCATTCCTGGCGGTGTCAAATTTTTTAAGTTATTTCTTCCTTTTATGCCCAGCGCCTGGGAAAGTTTTGATTTTTCCGATTACGACGTGGTATTGTCATCCAGTTCCGCCTTCGTCAAAGGACTGATAGTACAACCCAAAACCGTTCATATTACCTATTGCCACAGTCCAACGCGTTATTTGTGGAGTGATTATGTATCTTACGTTGATCAACTGCGCTTAGCTGTGCCTGTTAAATCGTATTTGCGAGTGTTATTAAGCAAGTTGAGAATTTGGGATCAGCAAGCCGCGCAAAGAGTGGACTATTTTTTAGCTAATTCCAATTTTGTAGCTGACCGAATTAAAAAATACTATCAGCGGGATAGTCAGGTTATTTATCCGCCAGTTAATATCTCAGATTTCTCTGTAGCAGATGACCTGGGGGATTACTATTTGTTGTTATCACGTCTGCGGCCCTATAAACGCGCAGATTTGGCCATTAAGGCCTTCAATGCCTTACGTATTCCTTTGGTTATTATCGGGGCTGGTGAGGAGGAAAAATATCTTAAGAAACTGGCTAAAGATAATATCAAATTTGTCGGCGAGGTCAGCAATCAAGAAAGAAATCGATTATTATCTCATTGTCGCGCCTTAATTCATCCACAGGAAGAGGATTTTGGCATTGCGGCTGTTGAAGCAATGGCCTCCGGCCGACCGGTGATTGCCTATGGTAAAGGAGGGGTTTTAGAAACAGTTGTTGATGGTCTGACTGGCAAATTTTTCTTTGATCAAAATTGGGAAGCCTTGGCCGATACTGTTGTTAGATTTAATTATCAGGAATTTTCACCGCAAGCTATACGACAGCAAGCGGAAAATTTTGACGAGCAGATATTCAGGGATAAAATTTCCAAGTTTGTTAATTCTGTATCCGATTATGAAAATAGCAATTGATATCAGGCCGTTGGTTGAAAATCAGTTAACCGGCGTAGGAGTCTATCAAAAATATTTGTTGAAATATTTGCCCTCCCTGGTTCCAGACTGGCAGATTACCTACTTTATCAGTGGACGCAATCTTATAGAAGCTAATGTGCGTCAGCTTATTTATTTAAGACCGCAGGACAAATTGCTTTACATTAATCAGTCCAATAGATTACTAAACATAAAATATCTTCTGGGTATTAGGCCCAAATTTGTGGACGAATTAGACAAGTTGGACATTTTTTTTATGCCCAATCTTAATTTTATGCCTCTACGGCTAAAAGCAAAATTAGTTCTGACGGTTCATGACCTATCATTTTTACATGACTCATCTTTTTTTGATAATAAAACAAGATTGTGGCACAAACTAATCCAGTTAAAAAAGATTCTAACTAAGGCCAACAAAATAATTACTGTTTCTGATAGCACCAGGCGAGAACTGCTCAAATATTTTAGACAATTGACGGAGAATAATGCTCAGGTTATTTACCCGGGTGTTGAAATGAATAATTTAACACAAGAAGAGGAGCAAAGAATTATATCTAAATTGGCTTTGCCGGAAAAATTCATTTTGTTTTTAGGCACTTTAGAGCCACGCAAAAATTTAGCCAGTTTAATCAAGGCTTTTGAATTTTTTAAACAACAGCAGACAGGCTATAAACTAGTCGTGGCTGGTAAAGAGGGCTGGTTGTCAAGGTCATTGGTTAAGCAAATTACCAGTAATTCTGACATAATCTGGCTAAAATATGTCAGTGATGATGAGAAAATTGCTCTCTATAAAACAGCTACTATGTTGGTTTGGCCATCTTATTACGAAGGCTTTGGTTTCCCGCCCTTAGAAGCTTTATGTCAAGGAACTCCGATAATTGTCAGTCATAAAACATCACTACCGGAAGTTTTTGGTTCATCCGCACACTACGTCAATCCAAATAATTACGTTGAATTGGCAGAGGTTATGAAGCAGATTATCGCATTTGATAAGACCAAAACGCTGGCTAATTCTGATTTTGCGTCAAAATTTAGTTGGTCCAAGACTGCCGAATTAACAGTTAATTTTATAAAACAATGAGAATCGGAATAGATGCCCGTTTTATTGATATTAAAATGGGTATCGGGCGTTATCTGTCCGAGTTGATTGAAGGATTGGCTAATACTGATCATCAAAATAGTTATGTAATTTTTGCTTCACCCAAAGCCGAACTTCAGTCTTTACCGACAAATTTTCAGATTGTCAGAGTCAATATCCCTTGGTACGGATTAGTTGAACAATTGGTCTGGCCATTTATTTTATACAAACATCAATTGAATTTAATTCATTTCCCACATTTTAATGTGCCGATTTTATACAGACGAAAATTCGTTGTCACGATTCATGATTTAATTTTATTCAACTTCCCTTCTACTAAAGCAACTACTCTTAACAAATTAATTTATACTCTAAAGGAAATTGGCTATCGCTTAGTGATTGGCAGTGCGGTCAGGCGCTCCCAGAAAATTTTAACGGTCTCACAATTTACTGCTACGGACATCTGTAAAAAATTTGGCGTCTCAATGAATAAAATAACTGTGACATTTTTGGCTTCTCACTGGTCAGAAGAAAACGGCGATGGCACCAAACAGCCTAACTTTCTATATGTTGGCAATGCCTACCCACATAAAAATCTGGAGTCAATGCTCAATGCCTTTGTTGAATTTAGACGCGACCATCAGGATTTTACTATTACTCTAGTAGGTCACGATGATTTTTTTTATCGCCGGCTGACAGCTAGTTACCAATCAACTAACGGCGTGATTTTCAAATTTGATTTGGACGATTTTCAGCTTAAAATTTTATATCAGCAGTCCTACTGTTATATTTTTCCATCTTTTTATGAGGGCTTTGGTCTACCCGGGCTGGAAGCTATGTCTTTGGGACTGCCTGTCCTAAGTTCCGACAAGACATCCTTACCCGAAATCTATGGCGACGCCGCTCTTTATTTTGACCCCAGTAAGTCTAGCGACCTGTTAAATCAAATGAAATTAATAGCAGCGGACGAGCAGTTAAGGCTCCAGCTTGTGGAAAAAGGCCTGCGGCAGTCCAGAAAATACAGCTGGGCAAGGCTGGTTGAACAAACCAAAGCAGTTTACGAAACAGCACAAAAATAGTATACTATAGGCATAATTTACCCATGCCTGTAGAGAAAAAATCACGACCAGGGTTTAGAAATGCCGCTGATCAGCAGTTCAATGATGAGCTCGATCAGTTTCTTTATAATGAGAGCGACATCAGTGACGCTCTTGTTTCCAGCAATAAAAAGAATCGTTTGACTGCTAAAAAAAAGTTAGATCAACTTATTACGGCTGACACCATCAATTTTTCTGTTCACCAGCTTGGTAGTAAAAAAGCCACGCCTGTCCTTCCCAATAGCAAATCCCGTCATGTGGTTGATTTGAATAGAGCAGAAAGAATAAAGGCTAGAGGGTTTGATAAACTGACAAAGCCTGATAATAAAAACTGGTTTAAGTTCGGTAAAATTCAGTTGCCGTCGTTACGGAGCACTCAAACAGTTAAACCGGCTAAAATTAATCTGGGTTCTATTGATGTCGCTGGAATCCGCTCAAAAGCGAGGAAAATCTCCTACCTAGAGCCTAAGATGGAGTTAGAGCGCCAGCCGGAATCTAAGAACGAGCAACCTGCTAATAATCCGAAATTATTACCGGTGGCAACGTTTGCCATTATACTGCTGGCGCTTATTTTACCTGTTAAAACAATTTGGCTGGCGAATAATTTGAGCGGTGTTAAAAATGACGTTTTAGCTTTGGGTAATTTGGCCGTAGAGGATTTAAAAAGTGGTGCTGAATCTGCGGGTCAATCTGATTATCAATCAGCTAAACTTAAATTTGAAGATGCTGCTAAAAATTTAACTAGCATTGAACTAAAAATTGATAACTATAACCAATCATTCATTACTATCGTTGAAAATATTCCTAAACTTGGGACGCAAGTTAAAGTGGCCAATCAAATTATAGAAATTGGACAAAATTTATCTCAAGCGGCGGCAATTATTAGCGCGGCTATTGATGGTAGTCAGGACGTTAATCTCACTTTACAACAGCTAGGAGAAAAAATTGACAACGTTGAAAAGGCGCTGGAAAAAATTAATAAGGACGCGGCTTTAATTAATTTATCACTGGTACCTGAAGAGGTAAGACCAACAATCCAAAATTTGCAGACCGATCTGCCAAACCTGCTTCAGCAGTTAAGTCTAACTTCAAATGTTATTGAGCTATCTAACAAAATTCTTGGTAACGAACGATTATCAAGAGTACTTATTGTTTTTCAAAATAACCGTGAATTAAGAGCCACCGGCGGTTTCATGGGCAGTTACGCCTTGGCTGATTTTACCAAAGGTAAACTTACAGGCTTTAATTTGCCTGGCGGTGGTAGCTATGATACTGAAGCTGGCTTGCGCAAAATTTTGGTGCCACCATATGGATTACAGTTAATTGCTGATCGCTGGCAATTTTGGGATAGTAACTGGTGGCCGGATTTTCCAACCTCGGCCCAAAAGATGGCCGCTCTCTATCAGGAGTCGCAGGGTCAAACTGTAGACTATGTTTTGGCTATTAATTCCGATGTCATGGTGGATTTGTTAAAAATTATTGGACCGGTCTATTTACCCGACTACGATGTTGTTATTAATGATCAGAATTTTTACGATATTATTCAGCAAGAGGTTCAGGTTGATTATGACAAGGAATTAAACCAACCCAAGAAGATATTAAGCGATGCCGCACCCCTTATTATTGAAAAACTTTTACAAAGCCCGGACAAATTACTATTGTCTCAAGCATTACTAAATGGTTTAAGTGATAAAAGCATTCAGATTTACGCTCAAGACAACCAAGCCCAAAAGTTAATAGAAAATTTGAGTTGGGACGGGAGTTTATTACAGACGGACAAGGATTATCTTAATGTTGTGTCTAGTAATATCGCCGGTGGAAAATCCGATGCCTATATCACCGAGAGTATTGATCATCGCGCAGAAATTGCCGCTAACGGCGAAATTATTGTTACCACAAAGATTACCAAAACCAATTCAGCACCCAAATCAGACGTGCTGGGTTATATGAATAATGTTGATTTTTTACGCATTTATGTGCCACAGGGTAGTGTATTAGTCAGCGCTGGAGGCTTCCAGGCCCCTGCCAGTGAGCTGTTTGATAAAGTAGCCGAAACAGCTGAAGTTGATGCTGATTTACAGAAAATTAGCGGCGATATGACTATTGATGACAGTTCGGGTACTAGAATCAATAATGAGCTAAATAAGGTAGTCTTCTCCAACTGGATGCAGGTTGAGCCAGGGCAGACATCATCCGTCTATTTTAAATATCGTTTGCCATTTAGGGTTAACTTAAGTTCAGACACCGGCTCGCAATTTATTAATTATTGGAGCCCTAATTTCAATGAGGTTGACTCTTATAGCCTATTGATTGACCGTCAATCCGGAAAAAAGAACAGCGTCTATAATTCTACGGTAGTTTTAGATCCGAAGTTTAAAGTCGTCTGGAGCAACGCCTTAGACAATACTGCAATCAGTGTTAATGACCGCTTAATTAGTGTTAGTGGTAATTTGGACAAGACAGTTTTTTACTCATTTTTAGTGGCCAATAAATAATATCGCGTGAAGCATTTATTTCGTCGCCTCAATTCAACTATTGGCGGAGGAGCAATTATTATTGCTTTTTTTTCGGTTATCAGTAAAATCATCGGTTTAGTTCGCGATCGTTTATTGGCACACCAGTTTGGTGCCAGCAGTGATTTGGATATATATTTTGCGGCTTTTAAAATTCCTGACTTTGTCTTCAATATTCTGGTACTGGGCGCTTTAACGTCAGCCTTTATACCAATCTTCCAAAAGAAATGGCGAGCCGATGCTAAACAGGGTCTAATATTGGCCAACTCCACACTCAATTTCTTTTTAATTATTATGTTTGTATTTTGTCTGGTCATCTGGATTTTCTCCAATCAGATTGTACCACTGTTAGTTCCGGGATTTGACGCTGCCAGTATTGCCAAAACAATTGTCTTAACCAGAATATTGTTGATGAGTTTGTTGTTTTTTACTTTCAGTAACATTTTAAGCGGCATTCTTAATTCCTGGAAAAAGTTTTTTTCCTTTGCTTTAAGCTCTGTAGTTTACAACCTCGGTATTATCGCCGGCATAGTTTATTTCTACCCGCTCTGGGGGTTAAAAGGATTAACTTATGGAGTAGTACTGGGCGCGGCGCTGCATTTATTAGTCCAACTAATTGAAGCTATCAGGAACGGTTGGCGATATCAGCCAATAATGCGCTTCAGCAAAGATCTGAAAAGAATATTGACTTTGATGGTTCCGCGAACCATTGGATTGGCAGGTTATCAAATTAATTTTTTGGTTATAACTTTTATTGCTTCACAGCTTCCGTCAGGTAGTTTATCTATATTTAACTTTGCCAATAATTTACAAAGTTTTCCCATTGGTATTTTTGGCATCTCTCTAGCAGTTGCCGCCTTTCCATCAATTACAAAATTTGCTTCTGAAAATGACCATGAAGGTTTTAAAAATCTTTTCTCCTTACAATTTCGGCGAATATTATTCTTCTTATTACCTATCTCCATACTGCTCTTGATATTACGGGCGCAGATTGTTAGAGTGGTTCTGGGTAGTGGTTCTTTTGACTGGGAAGATACTTTATTGACTGCTAACAGCTTGGGAATATTCGCCTTATCTATTTTCGCCCAAGGCCTGATTCCTTTGGTTGCCAGAGCCTTTTATGCCCTGGAAGACACTAAAACACCGGTTATAATCGGATTATTGTCTATTATAGTCAATGTTATCCTATCATTCGTCCTAGGGCCAAAATATGGCGTTATAGGCCTGACATCTGCCTTTACTATCGCCAGTATTATCAATTTAATCGGTCTGATTGCGGCCTTAAGGATGAAGGTGGGGGATATAGACGATGGCAATTTGATTTCCTCAACTTTCAGAATTTTCTGCTCGTCTCTTTTTGCCGGCTTGGCCACATATGGTACATTATTTGCCATGAGCTATGTGGTCAATATGCGGACCTTCGTGGGTATCTTTACGCAAGGTCTGGTGGCGGGCTGTGTAGGAATATTGGTCTATCTAGCAATCGGTGTTGTCCTTAATTTCCCCGAGGTTACCTTTGCCAAAAGATTTTTTAACCGTTTCTTGCGTTTATTAAGAAGCTAGCTGAATGAATAAAATCAATTTTTGTATCATTGCTCATATTGATCATGGCAAGTCGACATTAGCCGACCGCTTTTTAGAATTGACACATACTGTCACCAGTCGCAACATGAAAGATCAGGTTTTAGATCAAATGGATTTGGAGCGGGAAAAGGGAATAACTATCAAATTGCAACCGGTGACGATGCATTGGAAAGGCTATCAATTAAATCTAATTGATACTCCTGGTCATGTAGATTTCAGTTATGAAGTCTCGCGTTCGTTAGCGGCGGTTGAAGGCGCGGTCCTATTGGTTGATGCCACGCAAGGTATTCAGGCCCAAACCTTGGCTAATCTCTATTTAGCTTTGGAACAAAATTTAACGATTATTCCGGTAATTAATAAAATTGACGCACCGACTGCCGATGAAAAAAAAGTAACAGCTGAAATTGTAAATATTTTAGGTTGCAAACCTGACGAAATTATAGCCATTTCAGCCAAGACCGGGCAAAATATTGAATTACTTTTGGATGAGGTTATTAAGCAAATTAAACCTGTAGAGGTTCATGACCGACCGACTAGAGCCTTGGTCTTTGATTCTAAATATGACGAGTATAAAGGTATTGTGACTTATGTCAGAATATTTGAAGGCTCATTGAAGGCTGGACAAACAATTACTTTTCTAGCCCAGAATTTGAAAGCGCAAATAATTGAGGTTGGAGTTTTTAAACCGCAAATGCTGAAACAGGATAAATTAGAGTCGGGAGACATCGGTTACTTAATTACTAACGTTAAAAATATCGAGAATACTAAAGTCGGTGATACTGTGACAACTGACGATCCGTCAACGGTTAAACCTTTGGCCGGTTATCGTGATGTTAAACCGATGGTTTACGCCGGAATTTTTCCGGAAGAGGGTAATGAGTTTAACAAATTCAGGGATGCTTTACTGAAATTAAAGCTTAACGACTCAAGTTTGACTTATGAACCTGAAAATTCACCGGTTCTGGGCTTTGGATTCAGATGCGGTTTTTTGGGCTTATTGCATCTGGAGATATTCCAGGAACGGTTGATTAGAGAATTTGGCATACCGACAGTTGTAACAACGCCTTCGGTGGCCTATAAAGTTCACTTAACCTCCAGGGAGACCAAAATTATAACGGCTCCGGTTGCTTTCCCTGAGCCGCAGAATATTGATTTTGTTGAAGAGCCGGTTGTTGAATTAAGTTTGGTAACGCCCAAAAATTACATGGGTAATTTAATGAACTATTTGTCAGAACACAGCGCCGAGTTGCTGGGTACAGATTTTATTGACGAAACGCGCGTTATATTGAATTATAAATTGCCGCTAAGTTCAATTTTGACCGACTTTTACGATAAAATTAAAAACATGTCATCGGGTTACGCCTCTTACAGCTATATTTTAGCCGGTTATCAGCCTTGTGATGTGGTTAAATTGGATATTTTAGTGGCTGAAGACTTGGTACCCTCGTTAACTTCAATTGCTTATCGGGATAAAGTTCAAGAAGTTGGCAAACGCTTTGTTAAAGCTTTGAAAGAGGTTATTCCAAAAAAGCAGTTTGTCATTAAAATCCAGGCGGCGGTCGGCGGAAAAATTGTGGCCGCTGAAAGAATATCCGCTTTGCGAAAGGATGTGACGGCGAAACTATACGGCGGAGATGTCACCAGAAAGAGAAAATTGCTTGAGAAACAGAAAAAAGGCAAAAAGAAAATGATGCAGGCCGGAAAAGTAGAAATACCGCAGAAAGCTTTTTTAGCGATTTTGAAAAAATAATCCGAATCAGACCCTAGCAGTTGCAAAAATTCCTGCCATGAAGGAAACCATGGATAGAATAACCAGGATGCTGATAATGGTCCAAATGATTTTAATTTTCTTTCTATGCTTCATAAGTCATGTCTAATATATTGCCATCGCAACAAGAGATCTTCATCAAGTGGCAGGGCTTCTATTGGAAAGTGATTTGTCTGTCGCTTCTGACGATTGGTCAATTTTTTACTTTACCTTATGCGATTTACTTGGGCATACAGACTTTTTTGTTGTGGCTATTCCTGATAATTATTAGTATTATAGCATTAATAAGTTTAATCCGTAAACAAACATCCCGTTCCATAATTTTGCTGGAGAATCAACTGCTATATTTTAATCGGCGCCTCGGTAAACCCATAAAATCATTCAGCGTGATTAAGCTGGATTCAATTCAAACATCTGGACATGGGGTGCGGATCATTGTCAAGGATTCGTCATTTACCATCAATAACGTCGCTAGAGCTTCAAAAATCGCCCGAATATTAAGGGAAAAAGTGGGTTTAAGATAGACGAAAAATTTGCTATAATAGCACTATGCCGCGTGAAGGTAAGCTTTCACCCTCCAAAATTCTTCAATCCAAAATTTTTTTTGGTTTAATTTTGGTTATTTTTTTGTTTAGCTCGGTCAGCTTAGTTAATGAAATAGGAAGACGAAAAAAAATCCAGAACGAAATTATGCGACAACAGGGGGAGATTGAAAGACTCAACCGGGAGAATAAGGACTTGAGCACCTTAATTGGTTATTTACGTAGCGGGGAATTCGTAGAAAGTGAAGCGAGGAATAAATTGAATCTTAGTAAACCGGGGGAATCTCTGATTGTTGTTGATCCAAATTTAGCTGAACAAAATAACGAAGGTCAAATAACTAATTTGGCAACTAAATGGTGGGGTTACTTTTTTAAATGAAAAAAAAGATAATTATAATAATTTCCATTCTTATCCTAGCTGTTTTAGCAACAGTCGGGATATTCTATTTAACAGGACAGCCAAAAAAAATAGGCCTGACAATTGCCAGCTATTTTCAGTTACCAATAGCTAAGATTAGTGGTTTGACACTTAGCGCCCAAGATTATTTAACTGATTATCGTGCGGCTTTTAATAGTCCGCAAATGAAGGCCCTTAACAATGAGGCCAAGCTAGAGGCAATTTGGTCTAAGATAAAGGAGGAGTTTGTGTTAAAATCTTTAGCTAGAGATTATCAGATACCAATTGATGATGCTCAAATCGACAGTCTGCGGAAGGACCTGCTAAAATCTCCTGATAGTGACCAGGAACAATCAAGCTGGGACCTTTATGGTTATAATGATCAAGATTTCACTAGACGTATTATTTTACCGATTTATTATCACCAGCTACTGGTTAAGGATTATTTATTGAATGCGCCGAATCCGTCGCTAACATTAATAACTAAAATTCAAAATCGGGTAACAGCTGACGCGACTTTATTTAAACAGTCTACGATTGATGAGGAAAATAGTGATCAACTGCAAACGCAGATGACCGAGCAATATATTGACGCCGAGCAACTGACTGGTAGCTATGAGCATATTATGGCGTTAAACGTGGGTGACATCAGCGGTATAATAGTCAATCCGGACGGTTATAGACTCTATAAACTATTGAATAAAATTCAAGAGGACAAAAAAACAGCTTATCAGCTGGAGGAAATTTTCGTCCCGTCAAATGGATTTAGCGATTATTTACAGCAGAAGATAGCTGAAGCAGAAGTAAAAATTTACGTGCGTAATTTTATTAATAAATAGAAGTTAATTGATGTCCTTCGACTCCCTTTCGACCGTCACGCTCAGCGTGACTTGCTCAAGGTCGCTCAGGACACTCGATTCATGATTACAAGTAGAGCGAGTTAATTAAGACTGGCCGAAGGCCACGAGTGAGCCCTGAGTTTACGAAGGGCGAATCGAGTGGAGCCGACTATCGGACTTGCCCAGTCATTCGACTGGGTCGCCCTGTGGGCGAAACCAATATCGCTACGAGATAAATAAAACAATCTTGGAGCCGAGAAGGGGATTCGAACCCCTGACCTACGGTTTATCCCGCCACAATTATAGATTTCAATGAAGGCGGGACCCCGCCCGCTGGCGGTGGCGATACCGTTGTCAAGTTAACAAAATATATGTGGAGCCGACTATCGGACTTGAACCGATAACCTACGGTTTACGATACCGTTGCTCTACCAGTTGAGCTAAGTCGGCTAGAATGTGGATAATTATCAAACTGCAATATGTTTTAGATAAAACTGTCAGGTCATCCGACCTGATCGCCCTGTGGGCGAAGCTATCTCGGCATTAATTACAGTCGTAAGCGTAATACGAAACTATGAAAAAATTTACAATCACCCTCCTTATAATAACAGTCTATTTAGGAATAGCACATACCGCCAAAGCGGCCATGTGGCCCGTAGCACTTAACCAAGATAGTATTACGGCCAATTTAAGTCAAGACGTGGCCATACAAATAGTTAAAACTGATTACACCGGTGAGCGTTTATTTGTTGATTTTTCGCAACAAGGAGAAAAAATTTCAGTCAAGATGTTTCCGTCTTCGGCTAAAACAGAGTTTTTCCTAATTAGCAATAATGAAGCGATAATTAAAGCTAATCCGCAGTATACTTTTAAGGGCCAGCCAGTTACACAGCCGGTTATATCCAAAGTTGCTGAGACAATTTCATCAGCTGTTAGTCAATCATTCACCAAACTGCTATTTCAGGACGCTGATTTAACTGTCGGTGCCGACCAGGCAGTCACATCGCTCAAGGTTTCCAAAAATTTAATCTCCTATGTTAACGGCGAAGGCGGAACTCAAGTGTCTAAGGCTTACGACTTGTCTTTCAGCAATAGTCAAAGCGTTCCACTTAAATTAAATTTAAGGTATACTGATAACAGTTCGTTACACAAAGTTGCTTATTATTTTGATTATTCAAAATTAAGCTGGATAGCACTGCCTTCGTATAATGATATTGATCAGTCTCGAGTCTACTTTGAGATTAATCAAGCGCGTATACGAATTGCCATATTTGGTGATGATGATTCGTTTGATGGTAAAGCCAGTTGGTATGACCAATCGCGTTACAAAACTTTTGGTTATAAAAACGGGCTATTCGCAGCCCATAGGACTTTGCCCAAAGGCACCAAGGTTGAAGTGACCAGACTAAAAACCGGAATAAAAACAGTTGTGGTAATTAATGATTGGGGTCCGGAAGAGCATACAGGCAGACTTATTGACTTAGATAAACAGGCTTTTCAAGCTATTGCTACCACCGGAGCCGGTGAAGTTTACGTAAATATCAGGGTCATCAATGATTAAATTAAATAAAGTATCCAAAATATATAAACCGGACACTACTGCACTGGCTGATATTGATTTGCATATTGAAGCTGGTGAATTTGTTTCTGTGGTCGGCCAGAGCGGCAGTGGCAAAACTACCCTCATTAGATTAATAATAGCCGACGAAAAACCAACTAGTGGAACTATTGAAATTGGAGGTTGGGATATAACCAACATCAAGCATAGCGAAATCCCGACATTACGGAAACAGATTGGAGTGGTGTTTCAGGATTTCAAATTGTTGCCGCGCAAAACTGTGTACGAGAATGTAGCCTTCGCGTTGGAGGTGTGCGGAACCAAGAGGTCTGAAATCGACCCGACAGTCGCTAAGCTTTTAAAAACAGTTGGTCTTTACGATAAAGCATCCAGATTTCCTAGACAAATTTCCGGCGGAGAGCAACAGAGGGTTGTTATAGCGCGCAGTTTAGTCCACAAACCCAAGTTATTAGTAGCTGATGAGCCAACTGGTAATCTAGATGCTCTCAATACCCGCGAAATTATTGACTTACTACTGAAAATAAATGACTTCGGCACAACGGTTCTGTTGGTAACTCATAATAAAGATGTTGTGAATAATTTAAAGCAACGCGTCATTACCTTGGAAAAGGGGCATATAATTAGCGATCAGGATAAAGGAAAATATTTGCTATGAAAAACTTTGGCAGAATCTTATCGTTAGCGGGACAGAATTTTGTTAGGAATGCCTGGTTGTCATTAATTACTTTGACGTTGATAGTAATAACTCTATTCGCAGTTAATGTTATGGTATCCATCAATTATGTGAAATCCACAGTTCTATCATCCTTAGAAGATTGGGTAGATATCACAATTAATCTGAAGAAGAGCGTGTCAGCCACAGACGTAGCCGGCATTGTCAGTGATTTGGACGCTTTAGAACAGGTTGCTCTCGTTAAAGTCAGGACGCCGGATGAAAATTTAGAAAGTTTTCGAATCAAAAATCCGGAAATTGCCGATAGCGTTTTACCGTCGTTGGATGATAATCCTTTAACTTATAGCATTGTTGTTAAAGCCTACAGCGTAGATCAGTATGCCACGATTTTGGAGTATTTAAAAACAGCTCCCTTTAATGAGCTGGTTGAAGGCAGAAATCTGAATGATCTACGAGACTTTACAGAGCGAGCTAATATTTTTATAGACCGATTTAATACCTTTGCTACAGCCTTCACCTTATTTTTTATTTTAATCGGCGCCATAGTAGTCTTTAATACCATCAGGGTAAGTATTTTTACGCATCGCGAAGAGGTCGGCATTATGAAACTGGTTGGGGCAACCAATTGGTTTGTCAGAGCGCCATTCTTAGTTGAATCGGTTATGTATTCCTTAACAGCGGTTATAATAACGTTCATCATTGTTTATCCCTTATTACAACTGACAGCGCCAACGCTAACCACCTTCTTCTCCGGCATTGATGTAAATCTCTTAGGCTACTATCAAGCTAATTTCTGGTTCATCTTCGGCGGCCAATTTCTGGGTATTGCTATTCTAAATTTGATTAGTACTTCAATGGCCTTACGGAAATACCTAAGAGTTTGAGTGAGGTGAATTTAACATGGAGTAGTGATTTACAATAATACGCCGATTGACTTTTTTTACGGCTGTAATTAGTATAACTTTAAATAAATAAAAGGGGCACTAATTAACTAATAACTAACTTCAGAAATAACCTATAATATGGTTATGTAATGAAAAAAGTAAAAAATATGAGTAATGAAAAATTTGAACCCATGACCGAAGAGCAACAGAATCAAGATATGAAAGTCGGTCCAGCGTTTGCCGAAAAAAATAGATTATGGGATGACTGGTATAGAGCAATGAAATCGGGAGATAGTCAAAAGTTTACAGATATTAGTCGGCGTATGGATAGCTTGGAGGCACAGGCTAATGACGAATGGGTTCACGCAGTTCTATTAAAATTCGGTTATGCTGATGGCGTTAAAGAAGTATTGGTTCAACCTTTTAAAGTTGAAACTGATACAGGAAGTCATAATAGACCAGCTGGAGTGACCAGAGTTAGTGAAGGAAAACCAATGAGTGTAAAAATTGATGATATTACATTTACAGGGCGTGAATTCAATCCTTTCAAGTTAAGCCAAATTAATTTACGGGTTCGCGGCCAAGATGTTGGAAAAGATCATGGATTTTGGCTTCAGGAAAATAAATAGTCTCTAATTGAAAGTTAAGAGAATCAAAAAAACTCCAGTGATTTACTTGGAGTTTTTTTGTTTGACGTCAACGTAAGTTGTTGGCCTTAATTGGCCGTCAAATTTCTTTCGTTTAAGCGTTCGGAAGGAAACAACACCGCTTGCAGAAGCAAATAAAGTATCGTCTGAACCTCTACGGACGTTACTGCCGGCATGATATTTAGTACCTCGCTGTCTGACAATTATGGAGCCAGCTTTGGCAACCTCACCGGAAAATAACTTAACGCCTAAACGCTTACTTTGGGAATCTCGCCCAAGGGAGGTAGAACCTCCCGCTTTCTTATGTGCCATTGCGTTTAGTTAAGAATCTAAACTATATATCTTTAAGACTGGGAGGAGTTTAACACAAAAAAATCAGACTGTCAATTGTGCGCGTAAGGCTAATTACTAGGATTCTAAGAGGAACCGGGCAAGGTGAACCTGATCGTCTCTGCTTGTTTAGATTAGTTAATAGCCTTGCTTTAGGGCATTACAATTCGTGTGTTATAATAAGTGCAGTCAATAAAATTCCAATATGACATATGAAACATTAGGCCCTATTAATGAGGGGTCAAATAGTGAGGTCGGTGGAACTATAAATATGAGTCCTGATAGCCCACAAGCGATTATTGAAAGGGAAGAAACTCGTCAACAATGGCTTGTGGAAGTTGCTGGTCATATAGCAAATGCCAAAGAATGGCGTCAGGAACTAGCTGATAGGTTACGTACTTTGCGTGCCAGAGACAGGACAAGAGCTACGGAAATTTTAGAGTTGGTTAAGGCAGATCCTACTTATAAGAGAGCGGAGAGTTATAAACAAATTCAAGAGCGCCAAAGAATCGAAGAAATAAAATTGTCTTCCATAGTTGAGGAAGCCGCATCTATACATGATTTAATCAGATTACTAAAGACTTCATCAATATTTATCAAGAATCAATTTTATGGTCTAGATCACAGTGAACACCTCATAAAGAGCATTGAAATGGCTCAAGCAACAAATTCTTTAAGTATTGTAACTGAAAAGGGAGGGCTACGAGAAAAAGTTGAGACCCTCATGGAAAGCAGTGGCAGAAAACCTCGGGAGGTTATGGACAAAGAGGAATATAAAGATTTTTTGCGTGCCAAATTTCAGCATCTTAACTTATCCAATTACGAAATTGAACGAATCGTACCTAAATTGCCACCTGATTTATTTGTTACCATTGATTTGGAGTTAGAGGATATAGTGATATTAGCGAACTCTTTAAAAAATGTCCGGACAGATTTTTCATGCGCCGGACACATTGATGGTTTTAAGAGATCGTTGGATTTAGACATGAATGCCTACATCTCAATAACTACGCCTCGTCTTGACATCAGAAATAAAATATTTGCTATGCAACATGAAGAATCAGCATTTGCAATTACTACAACTGAACTAACTTCGGCAGATAATGATTTGGGGAGAATGCTGTCAGCCCTAACTATTAAACCCCCGTCTGACAATATTGATGCCAAAAATTGGGGTGAGTATTTTCAATCAGATCAAGTCAAACAAATTAGGCAGAATTATTTTGATAGTTGGAGACGCTTGCTACAATCAGAACGTCATTGAGTGAAAACATCTGACGGCTCAACTATCAAAACATTTTTCATCTAATTTAAAGATCCCATCTCCAAAAAAGTCACCAATATTTCATTTCAAATTACTTTCAATAGCTGTTTAAGGTGCTTTAATCTTGAGTAAAAGCCGGCGCTATGAATGGAGTTTAAACCCAACTTAAGGCTGTCATAATGATGAAGCCATTCATGCAAAAGAGTGTCCAAAAATGATTTGGATGCTAGTGGCTGACCCCTGACAGCGGTAAAATTTTGAATGTATATATACTTGGTTTGGGTGTTATAGTAGCCATAGCGCTTAAAAACAACCCTGCTACCTGATTTTCTGTGATACTGCTTAGTATCGGATATTTTGACTTTTACTGGTTCAATGCCTGCGTAATGTGATAACTTGTCTACTAATAATTGGGCTCTGTACTGTCGATATTCAACCTCGGAGTTAACCAATAATAAATGCTCTGCTAAAAGTTTGGACTTTGGAGATGGTTCAAAATCAATCTTTAAAATTGAGTTACTTCGCTGATAATTAGTTTTCTTGAAAAACATAAGGATGTAATTATACACAATATTACCATATTTTACATCGCCGAGATCTATTGACAGCCCTAAACTTAGCTGATTAACTGACCGCGAAATGCTATCGGTTGATTTTCTCTTAGTTCTTTTCATCGCCAAGGAGGAAACGTGGAAACTAACGGTTTGGAGCTCTTTTGGAGTATCGATCCCGAAATTCCAACGGTCGCCCTTTCAATTGATCGCAGGGTTTTGATCAATGAACGACTACAACGCATAGGTCTATCCAACCCCCATCCCTTTT
The DNA here is from genome assembly GCA_964441335.1 of uncultured Gammaproteobacteria bacterium. Taxonomy (GTDB): domain Bacteria; phylum Patescibacteriota; class Patescibacteriia; order UBA1558; family 2-01-FULL-52-15; genus CAYTUI01. The sequence continues at coordinate 10,158 of CAYTUI010000005.1, read as the reverse complement.
GGGGCGGAGTCTCTTACCTTGACAGTGTACCACTGTATCAGGAGCCGGCATCAGGCAATTATGCCGTTGTAAAACCCGGTCCGCTCATCTACACGTTTCAGAGTCGCGATTTTATGCAGCTCATCGCTGACGCTCGCATACAGAGGATTCGTCACGCCGACCTCGCGGAGTTGGTAACCTGGCTGGAAAGCCATAGCGGCCAGCTGGGAGAGTGCTACCTGTTCGCATTGGGCTCGGGGGTCTTGGATCGTGAGGGTGTCCTTCGAGTGCCCTGCGCCAGTATAGATACCACAACTGGCAAGCTGAACATTGCATTCGTCAGAGCCATCGAGCTGATGGGAAAATTGGGCGGATGGTACCGTTATCTGGTTCTTCAGCTTTCGTGAAAAAAGACAGAGGTAGCATTTGCGCATCAGCACATATCTACCTCTGTTTTAAATTTGAGCCAAACCTAATTGGCAAACGTCCTAAAAATTCCCTTTACTATTCCCTGAATAGCCGGGTTCTTAACAAAAATTGGTCGCATCGATGAATTGGCAGGCTGTAATCTGATACGATCCTTCTCCTTGTAGTAGCGTTTTAAAGTGGCATAAGTGTTATCTATCAGAGCAACCACAATATCACCGTTCTTTGGATAAAAATTGCGTTCAACAATAACATGATCACCGTCCAAGATTCCGTCCTCAATCATAGAGTTACCCCTGACTTTCAGCACAAAACTATTCATGTTTTCAACTAACGATTCAGGTACAGCAATACTTTCTCTTTCTTCAATAGCTTCAATCGGCTCTCCGGCAGTAATTAAACCAACTAAAGGTAAATTTATCACCCCAGGATATTCATCAACATCGCCAAGAATATCCAGCGATCTGGCACGATTATAATCCTTATCAATAAAACCTTTATCCTCCAAGCCCTTAATATGCTGATGGATGTTGGAAACAGAGGATAGATGGAAATAATCAGCAATTTCCCGGTAACTAGGGGAGTAGCCCTTTTCCAGTTGGAAATTGACTATGAAGTCTAGTATTTCGCGTTGTCGCTTGGTTAGATGCGGCATGACTTTGGTAATATGTAATTTGTAATTAGTAATTAGTAATTTGCCCTCATTGCTGCGCTGCAGGCAATAGCAAGCGGGGATTCCGCCTATATTCTAAACGAATATACCTGGCGGGACAATTAGTAATTTGGACGATTTTAAAGCATTCTAAGGCTTATCCCCAATTACTAATTACTAGTTACCAACCCCTCATCTAATTATACCGAACAAAATACGAAAGTCAAGGAGCGAGTTATGAGGAATGAGGATTGAGGATTGGAGTTGCTCTGATGGCATAAATTAAGTATAGTAAGGCAATGCGGGACAAAATCAAGAAGTTTATTGACACCCTGAAACCGGCAATAAATAGCGACGGAGGCGATTTGGAATTTATCAGCTATCAGGACAAAGTTGTCAAAATTAGGTTATTGGGTGCCTGCGTGGGCTGTCGTCTGGCCGGCACAACGCTTAACGGATATATTCGCGAAGAAATTCTCAACCATTTTCCCGAAGTCAATGATGTCGTCATAGGCTAGTTAGAGTAGCCTCAAAATGTTATAATAAACCATATGATCAACTGGAAATCATTATTGTTATTTTACCGAGAAAAATATATTTTCTCTTTTTTTAATTTATCGCTGATTCTTTTTCTGGCCGCCCTGACATTAACGATTATATTCATCCGACCGCAGCAGGATTTAATAACTCTTCATTATAACTTTTTTTATGGCATTGATTACCTCGGCTACTGGTTTATGTCATATATTTATTTACTTATCAATTTACTGGTCATTCTGCTTAACTTTATTTTTTCCTATAATGTTTTCACCAGTGATAAATACATGAGCTACTACCTGGCAATAACGCCAATTATTTATACAATCATTTTCAATATGAATTTATTAACCATAATACCGTTCTAAAATGTTAGAAGTCATTGAACTTATCAGAATTATGACCTTGAGTGCGTTGGCTTTTATCGTGGCCATGTTATTAACGCCACTGATGACGCATTTTCTATATAAATATAAGTTGGGCGTTTCAGTCAGAACTGACGGAAGTACACCGATTTATTCTAAGTTGCATCAGGGTAAATCAGGCACACCAACTATGGGAGGAGTAATAATTTGGGTAACTCTGCTGATTATTATTTTGATTTTGGGCTACGCCTCACAACTGGCATTTTTACCGGATAGTGTCAGACATTATAACTTTTTATCACGATCTGAAACTTTCTTACCGCTGGGGGTTTTAATATCTACTGCTTTGGTAGGCTTACTTGACGATTGGTTTAATTCCCGCAAGCAAGGCGGTGGTAAAGGTGGCGGCTTACGGGTAAAACACCGCCTGCTAATTTATACCGCTATCGCGGCCGTTGGCGCCTGGTGGTTTTACTATAAACTGGAATGGGATTTACTTCATGTGCCATTTGTCGGGGATTTTAATATCGGTGCTTGGTATATTCTGATCTTTATATTTGTCATTGTTGCCACAGCTTTTTCAGTTAATGAAACTGACGGCTTAGATGGCTTAGCCGGAGGAGTGCTGTTATCTAATTACGCGGCCTTTGGCACCGTTGCATTTTTGATGCAGAAATATGACCTAGCTGCCTTTTGCGCCGTCATTATTGGCGGGTTACTAGCCTTTCTCTGGTTCAATATCAACCCCGCCAGATTCTTTATGGGCGATACTGGGGCTATGTCTTTAGGAATTACTTTAGGGATTGTGGCCTTATTAACTCAATCAGCTCTTTTTCTGCCTATCATTGGACTAGTTTTAATGGTGGAATCATTATCTGTTTTAATACAGCTTACTTCTAAGAAATTGTTTAAACGTAAGGTATTTATTTCCACTCCCATTCATCATCATTTTGAAGCACTGGGCTGGCCTGAACCTAAGGTAGTAATGAGGTTTTGGGTTATTTCCGCTGTTGCAGCCGTTCTCGGATTAATTCTGGTCATAGCCGATAAAATCTACCTGTCATGATTGATTGGCACGGCAAGAAAATTGTAGTTATGGGTCTGGGTTTAAACCAAGGCGGTCTTGGGGTGGTAAAGTGGTTGTTGCGTCATAAATATCCCACCTTAGTTACAGATTTAAAAACTACCAAGCAACTGCGCGCAACTTTAGATAAACTTCCCAAATCAAAACTGTTAACTTATCGGCTGGGCGAACACAGGCTAAGTGATTTTGATAACGCCGATATTATTATTCGAAATCCCGGTGTGGCTGATAACTCTCCATATCTGGCCGCGGCCAGGCGTCATAAAGCTTTAATAATAAATGAGGCTGTACTTTTTTTTGAGCTTTGTCAGGCAAAAATTGTTGGTATTACCGGAACACGAGGTAAATCATCCACCAGCTGGTTTACTTACCAGTTACTTAAAGCCTGCGGCCTGCCTGTTTATTTGACAGGTAATATTGCCAAAACGCCGATGCTGGCTCTGGCAGATAAATTAAAGAAAACAGATATTGCGATCGTGGAATTATCCAGCTGGCATTTACAGCAATTCTGGATTTATCCTCAAAGACCGGACATTGCCGTGCTGACCAATATTTATAGAGACCACCTGAATAGGCACAGTTCCTACACCGACTATATTAAAGCTAAGCAGGCTATAACGGCTTTTCAAACATCAAAGCAGATATTTATCACCAATAAAGATGACTCTAGGTGCGTCGTCATTGCCAAAAAAAGCAAAGCCAAAAAGATTTACTTTGGCCAGGCCAAACCGGAGCTGTTTAAACTTACTAAGCTTAACGGACAGCATAATAGCTATAATGTTGACACTGTAATTAAAATAGCCGAGGCTTTGGGCGTTTCTAAAACTCAAATCAAAAAAAATTTGCCGAAGTTAAAAACCCTACCAATGCGTCTGCAGAAGATCACCACATTCCGAGGCGCTGAAATTATAAATGACTCTACTTCAACTATGCCTGACGCGACTTTGGCCGCCCTCAAGGCTTACCAAAACCGCGAAATAATTTTAATTTGTGGCGGGCAGGATAAGGAGCTGGATTACCTGCCGCTGGCTAAATTAATATCAAAATCGGCCTACCAAACGCTGATCATTCCCGGCACCGGCAGTGACAAGCTAATGAAGGGTTTAACAACTAACAAATACAAAAATTTCAAAACTTTTGAAAATTTACAGTCTGCCGTAAAATTCGCAGTTAGTGAGCTGAAAACTGGACGCGTTCTACTATTTTCACCGGGTGGCGCCAGTTTCAATCAATTTATCAATGAGTTTGACAGAGGCCGTAAATTTAATGAGCTTATACAACATGTTGTCAAGACATAGTAGAGCCAATAACTTTTTAGGCTGGTTGCTGAAACCATTTAACCGACAATCCGATGGTCACCAACCTGATTTTATACTACTGGTTACCGCCGGTATTATTATTTTTTTCGGTTTGCTGATGTTATCATCGGCAACTTCAGTCATAAGTTTTAATCAACATAATCAGGATAGTTACTATTTTATCAAACAACAAATATTTAGAGGTTTTTTACCCGGTCTTTTAGCTTATATATTTATCGTGCGTATAAACTTTGAAAAACTAAAGCACTTTAATTGGTTTTGGTTATTGGCGACCATTGGATTACTTGTTTTAGTTTTTTTACCGGGAATCGGCACTACCTATAATGGAGCCGCCAGTTGGATAAATATTGCCGGCGTTAGTGTCCAGACTAGTGAGCTGGCTAAACTGACATTTATAATATATTTAGCTATCTGGTTTGAGGCCAAACAAAAAGAGCTAAAAAATTTCAAAACCGGTTTGTTGCCATTTTTAATATTGTTAGGAATTGTTTCGTTATTAATCATGCTACAGCCGGACATGGGCACCATGCTGATATTTATCTCTTTTTCCATCATCATGTTCATGGTGGCCGGCATGACTTGGAAACAATTTTTAGTCAGCGCTAGTTTAGGATTTGTCGCGGTTTTTGCCATGGTAAAAGCGGCGCCATACCGCATCGCCAGATTTGTCAGCTTTATAAATCCTGATGCTGATCCGCAGGGTGCTGGTTACCAACTTAAGCAAGCCTTAATTGCCATCGGTTCTGGCGGATTTTTAGGCTTAGGGCTTGGACACTCCAGACAAAAATTCGCCTATTTGCCGGAAGTGGCCGCTGATTCAATTTTTGCAGTAGTAGCAGAGGAGTGGGGCTTTATTTTTACGACTTTATTTGTTGTATTATATCTGATTCTATTTTTCAGGGGCGTTTCCATAGCCCGTCGTTCACCTTCAATGTTTGGAAAACTTCTAGCAACCGGTATTACTTCCTGGATTATTGTGCAAGCGGCGGTAAATATTGGCGCAATTATTGGCATTTTACCTCTGACCGGCCTGCCATTGCCCTTTGTCAGTTTGGGCGGTAGTAATTTGGCAGTGGTTATGATGGCCTTAGCAATTTTGACTAATATCTCAAAATATACTAAAGATACTGGTAACTAGTAATTGGTAATTAGAGTTACAATCTGATAAACGCATGATGGTCAATCGACGTTTTCCCCAATTACTAATTACGAATTACCAATTACCCCTTACACATTACCTATTACCCATTACAAAACTCATGAACAGAATACTTATGGCCGGGGGAGGTAGCTTGGGCTCGGTTTCACCCCTACTGGCAATTAAAGAACACTTTGGCGAGGCTGATTACCTCTTTCTGACCACCAAAAATGGCCCGGAGGCGGATTTTTTAACTTCACAGGGCATCAGAATCAAACCCATAGCTTCAGGCAAGTGGCGACGCTACTGGTCCTTTAAGAATGTTTTGGATATTTTTAATTTTGCCGGCGGATTAGTTCAATCCATAATTATCATCAAAAATTACCAGCCGGATATAATATTAACTTCAGGAGGTTTCGTGGCTGTGCCGGTGGCAATTGCCGGGAGGCTACTGGGACGAAAAGTATTTGTGCATCAACAAGACATTGAACTTGGTTTGGCCAATAAAATTATGGCAAGATTTGCTGATGTCATTACAGTAACCTTTTCCGAACTGCAAAAACAATTCCCAGGCAGGAAAGTAGTCATAACCGGAAACCCTGTCAGAAAATTTATTCGCACTCATAAATCCGAACAGCCCAACTCCATATTAATATTGGGTGGTAGTCAGGGCTCACAAGGATTAAATGACTTGGTTGCTCTGGCTATTCCTGATTGGAAAGATCTAGATATTCAAATTAATCACGTTCTGGGAACTAAAAATTTTAAGCAAAGGCTAAGCCTGGATAAAAATTATACTGCTTTCAACTTTGTTAAAGAGGAAATGGGGGATTTGATGGCTTCAGCTAAAGTAGTAATTACCCGCGGTGGCATTTCTGTATTGACAGAATTATCCAGTTTTAAAAAACCAATTATTATCGTGCCTATGCCAGGCAGTCATCAGGTGACTAATGCTTTATTTTTTGCCGAACACCGAGCTGCTGTAGTAGTAGAGCAGCATGAAACTGAAAAATTGAACGAAACAGTACGCACCTTGCTTGGCAATGAACAATTGGCAAATGAACTGGCCGACAATCTTCATCAACTATTTGTACCAGCTGCCGCGGATAACTATGTTCAACTGATTAAGGATAATATTGCTCTCAATATTGATTTTAAGGAAACAGTTTACGTTTCCGGTTTGGGTGGCATTGGAACTTCAGCCTTGGCACAGTATTTTTTGCATCAGGGCTATAACGTTTGCGGTTCAGATCTGACCGAGTCAAGTATAACTGACAAGTTAAAAACTCTCGGCATCAAGGTCTTTGCCGGTCAACACAGAGAAAATATTCCCAAAGATACCAAATTGTTTGTTCATTCTTCAGCACTACCGTCAAATCATGAGGAGATAGTTGAGGCTAAAAGGCGTCATATTCCTGTTTATACCTATAACGAATACCTCGGAAAAATATCTAAAGACAAATACACTATCGCCGTTTCCGGAACCAACGGTAAAACCACAACTACTGGTCTGGCCGGCTTCGCGGCTACGCAGATGAAACTGGACCCGACAATCATAGTTGGCGGATTAATTCCACAATTGCAACAACCGGTTGGTAATTATCGTCCGGGCAAATCGCCATATTTCATTGTTGAGGCCTGCGAGTGGCGTTCGCATATGCTGAATATTCAGCCGCAAGTAATTATTATGACGAATATTGAAGAAGATCATTTGGATTATTTTCGGGATCTGCAACATATTCAGAGTCAATTTCAAAAATATATTGATTCCTTGCCTGATGACGGCTTGTTAATTCGCAATCTGGATGATCCAAACAGTGCAATATTGAAATCTAAAGTCAAAGAATTAACCTATGGTCTGTCCAAGCAAGCTGACTACCGCGCGGAAAAAATTGACTCTACAGACGGACTTTATCATTATGAACTGTTCGTCAAGGACAAATTTGTTACCAAAGTAAATCTTAATCTACACGGACAATTTAACGTCATGAATTCGTTGGCAGTTTTCGCGCTGTTTGATTATCTGGAATATTCGCCACTTACAGCTTTGCCGTTTATTGAGGATTTCCGCGGTTCATGGAGACGCTTTGAAAAGCTAGGCCAATTTAGAGGCTGTCCGGTCTATACTGACTATGCTCATCATCCGACCGCTATAATTGAGACCATAGCCGCCACCAGACGTTTTTATCCCAAGAAAAAAATTCTGGCTATATTTCAACCACATCTGTATAGCCGAACAGAAGCTTTATTTGATAAATTCGCCGCTTCTTTTACTGAAGCTGATGAAGTAATTATTACAGCTACCTATGATGTTGCCGGCAGACATGAAGACCGATCTGCTGACCCGGCTGAAGCTTTAGCTAAAGCCATTACCGGACCGAAGACCAAATTTATTAGCACTTTTGATGAAGTTAAGGATTATCTAAAGAAATGCCAAGGACAGGATATGGTTCTGCTCTTTATGGGAGCCGGGGATATTGATATACTAGCTAGGAAGATAGCCAGCCATGAATAATGACATTAAAAAAAATTATCCGCTAAAAGATCTAACCACCTTTAAAATTGGCGGGTCGGCTGATTATTTTTATTTAGCTAAGGATATTGAAGGACTAAAAAGTGCTCTGCAATGGGCTGTTCAAAATAAGCAAAAAGTATTGGCCTTAGGCGGAGGCAGTAATTTAATATTCCCTGACGAAGGCTACCGCGGACTGGTTATTAAGTTAGATTTTCAGAAATTAGAGATAGCTGACAGTAAAGTTACTGTGGGAGCAGGAGTAATGCTACAACATTTGATTGCCGAAACTTTAAAACATGGCTTAACCGGACTGGAGTTTGCCGCCGGCATTCCCGGTAGTGTAGGCGGAGCTATCAGAGGCAACGCCGGCACCTATGGTAAGGACATGAGTAGTGTTGTGACTACGATAACTTATTTAATTCCTGCCACCAGTGAAATCAAAACGTGCGTTGGCCAAGAATGTAATTTTGCCTATCGCCACAGTTCATTTAAGGAAAATGATTACATAATTGCCGAGGCCGAATTACAACTTCTTAGAGGCAAGGTGGAGGAGAGCCAAAAAATCATTGACGAACGGTTGCATATACGATATACAGAACATCCGTCTGAACCGTCGGCCGGCTGTGTTTTTAAAAATATTAAGTTTGAAGACGTTGATATTGAAAAACTAAAAACCAAAGATTTAGACTTAGCTAAGTTTGAGAAATTTAAAAAAATACCGGCCGGTTATTTAGTTGATCTGTTGGGGCTAAAAGGCAAAACCATTGGTGGCGCCCAGGTGTCTCCTAAACATGGTAACTATATTATTAATACCGGCAATGCTAAAGCCGAGGACGTAGTTAAGCTAGTCAGTTTAATTAAACAGCAGGTCCGCGATGCTTATGGGATTCAATTGCAGGAAGAAGTGCAGTTCGTGTTTAACTAGCTAGTAGCCGGTGGCTAGTAGTCTATAGAAATTTAAGAGGACCGTTCAACTGATGTGAACGGTCCTCTTTGTCCTACCCAAGTTGGTCAGGACCACCTCTGGTGAGCGGCCTCGACGGCCGCATCCAGCTGCGACTTCGTCTCACGAATCCGCCGAATGCGTACGTCCAGCTGACGCTGGGCAAGACGCAGCTCTGCGAGAATGAGCCTGTCCTGGCGTTTCCAGGACCTCATCGTTCGCTTGAACTTCAACCACCGCAGAAGCGAGCGAATGTAGCGAATCACGGTCGTCTCCTTCTAGGCCTTGCCTATGATTTCAGATGCTTTTTGGCGGAGTCTTTGTACTCCAGGAGCTCCCTCTCGGCCTCACGAAGCTGTGTGGTCGCCTCATCTCTTGCGCTTGTCAGCTCATAAGTCCGCTGCTGTATGTATCGAGCGACCTCGTGCTCACTGCATTCACGCATCTGACCAAGCGTATGCTCACCACGGGGCTCCTAGGAGCAGTTGACGTCATGTCCGACAAGTCAAGGAACCAGAACTCTTTCTTCCGAGGTTTGACCTTGGTGATCACGACGGGACACGACCACTCACATCTCTGGTCGCTATGAGACCACCAGAGCACCATCCCGATTGTTAGATCCGTGAACTTCAAGTTCAGAAACACGGTCGGCTCCTTTCAGGCTTTCGCCTTAGGCTTGGTCTTGGTCATGGGCTTGAGATGCTTCTTGGCGCCTGCCTCATAGGCCGTCAACCGCGCCCGAACTTCGGCCGTCCTTTGTTCCAGGTTGGCCAATTCGGAACGAAAACCCTCAGCCTTTTCGCGAACGAAGCGCATTGCCTCATCCTTAGTGCAGGGATGCATCTCTGCCAAGTTACGAAGTCCCAGCCGAGAGGTCTGTTGAAAATCTAAGAGATTGCGAACGCGCAAACATGTCTTCGCTACCGATGTGACGATGACAGGCGTTCTGTATCCGTAGAAGTGCCACCACAGGAACATGCCGACTCGAAGATCCTTGAACAACAGCTGCGTTTGGATTTTCCTCAACGTCTTATCTCCTTGCTGACCCGTAGGGTCGTATGGGGTAGTTGACTGACACTAAAATGAAAGGTACTAGTAACTAGATAGTATATCATAATTCTATATTTTTGTCAATATATCGTAATGGGGTAATCTTAACAAGTTGGAACAGGCTTTAGCGTTTTAGCCAAGTAACTATTG
>CAYTUI010000004.1:14503-47774 GCA_964441335.1 uncultured Gammaproteobacteria bacterium | reverse complement strand
ATTGATTACAAGACTCCAGCTGAACTGATTCCAAGCTATTGACCGTAATACGTATATTGGAAATTTCGCCAATAAAATTGACCTATTTACCGAGATATTTACAATTGCAAGTAAAACAGCTACCCTTGGCTCACCATTGTCCTTTTAGATTCACAATAAGAGCAAACTGCAACCTAGGAGGTTAAACATGGGTAGAAGACCATTCCAAGTCGTGGGTTTTGAGCTGGCCAAGTACGAAGCTGGTCAGAAAGAACCTATCGCGCGGCTGTCGCTGAATGATGTTTCTTCTGTTTCAGAGTTGGACTGGCTACTTATGGAGAGCACCAGTAGAGCTGTTGAGGCTCTACGCACTGGTGCCGACGAAGAAACCCGCTGGCAGGTGATATCAAGTCATGAACGAGGCGGCAAGCCACTGGGTATTGGCGAATTTATCGTCCTGCCTGACAGGATTCATTTTGTTGGTCTGTGTAGCGCCACCGAATTGGATGACTGGGGGGCCGATCCCGAAGGCAACGCTTGGAAGTTTTTGGAGGAACTTCCACATTCATAACAATGAGCACCCCGTCAACCATAATTGACGGGGTGCTTTCTGTTTAAATTTAATGAGGCCACCACGCGAACGTGATGGCCTCAATGCTTGATGCCTCAATCCCCAAACCGTACCAGACGGGAACGCGGTCCGAAGATGTGTGGCTGCCCCATGAAACCCAAGCCGTAACGGCCAGCCAACAAGAGATGTTTTTCCCAGTAACTCCCGTTCCAAATCAGGCAGGCGATGCTCGGGTCGGAAATCCTGCTACGACCTACGACCAGACCGGGTTCAATCGCCTTTGGGAAAACCAGGTCATAGACCCGGAAGTCTCGTGGTATCTGATCCTGATGAACAACCAATTCATCGACCGCGGCCATGTCCGGCAGAGTCTCGTCCTCGGCATAGTGCGGAATCGAATCAGCCGCCGAGATCATTTCCAGCGCAGTCAATCGAATGTACTTGTTTACAGTGTTCAACACGAACCTCCTTTCTGGCTTACGACAGACGTTTCCAAATGGCTTTGATACCAATCTCATAGGCAATCAGCTCTGCCGTTTTATCGGCCAAGATTCCTAAAGCTTCAGCCTTTGCGTTCTTCAGCTCCAGAATCCGGTTCTGGATGTAAGCGTCAACCTCCTCCTGGCTGGTCAAGCGCATCTGACTCAAAGTACTCTGGCCTTGCGCGTTCTTTGGTCCGCTTGACATCAGGCAATCCAGGTTAACGAACTGGATACTACCGCCCCTTCGAATGTCAACAGCGGTCACCATGACTGGGTATGACCACTGTGCCTTGGGACCCTTAAAATCCCACCACAGAAACATCCCTATCTCAATATCCTTGAATCGCAACACCGACACCTCCTTATTGAAAATGAACAGGTTATATAGAACAGCTCTATTTATCATTAAAATGAGGTGTTGTCAACAATCTGAAATAATTCAATAACCTCATCACTTCTCCTCCAATTACGAATTACCCCAATCCCTTGACTTGCAATAATATACATAGCGTGATAATTTCTAGATACCCGTGCTAAAAGCGGCTAAGTAAAATACCATGCAAATTTATAGCAAAAATATTGATGTCACCGAGCCTTTAAAGGTATATCTTGAAGAAAAAATCGCTCATGTTCATAAGATTGCCGAAGAGATTATTTCACTGCGAGTTGATCTTAGCCGCGATACACATCACAATAAGGGCGACGTCTTTCGGGTAGAGGTCAATTTGAATATACCCAATCATTTTTTAAGAGTGGTAGAAAAGCGTCCTGATGTGCGTGAAGCTATTGATGAGGTAGCCAATAAGCTGGTTCGTCAATTGCGCGACGTTAAGGAAAAGAGAATCAGCAAGAGAAAATTGAGAAGCTGGTTACGGCTGGGCAAAGGTTAGGATGTGAAGTTTAAATTATGCCAATATTAACTAAAATCTTTGGAGACGCCAACGAGCGTCATATTAACAACCTCCGACAAGAGGTTGCTATTATAAATACTTTGGAAACTGAAATCAGCCAGTTAGCTGACGAGCAATTAAAAGCTAAGACCGCCGAATTTAAAAAACAGTTAGCCGCTGGAAAATCGCTGGACGATATTATGCCCGAAGCCTTTGCTGTTGCTAGAGAAGCAACCAAACGGACACTCAATCAGCGTCATTATGATGTGCAGATTATCGGCGGCATAGTTCTTCATGCCGGACAGGTGGCAGAAATGAGAACCGGTGAAGGTAAAACCCAGACCTCTGTTTTACCATTATATTTGAATGCCTTATCCGGCAAAGGAGTGCATCTAGTAACAGTTAACGACTATCTGGCCAAAAGAGACGCTGTTTGGATGGGCCAGATTTTTGATTTTCTGGGATTGACAATCGGTGTTATTGTTCCGGAAGAATCCTTTATTTATGACTCTACTCATACCACAGAGAAAAAAGATGAAACCAGAGATCAGGGAATAATTATTGAAAAGGATTTCCTGCGACCGGTGCCACGTAAGGAAGCCTATTTAGCTGACATAACTTACGGCACCAATAATGAATTTGGTTTTGATTATCTGCGCGATAATATGGTACAGGATATTAATGAACGCGTGCAGAGAAAATTGAATTACGCCATCGTGGACGAAGTGGACAGCATTTTGATTGATGAAGCCAGAACTCCGCTGATTATTTCAGCGCCTGATGTGGAATCTACTGATAAGTATGTTAAATTTGCGCAGTTAGTTGAAACACTTAAAGAAAACGAGGACTACAACGTTGATGAAAAACTTAAAGCCGCGACCTTAACTGATGCCGGTATTTCCAAGTTGGAAAAGGCTTTGGGCGTTGACAATATTTATGAGCAAGAGGGTATTGAAACAGTTCACCACATTGAACAGGCGTTAAAGGCTAAAACATTATTTTTTATTGATAAAGAATACGTTGTTAAAGACGGCGAGATTTTAATTGTTGACGAATTTACCGGACGTATTTTACCGGGCAGACGTTATTCAGAAGGATTACATCAAGCTATTGAAGCAAAAGAAGGTGTAGCTATTCAGCGCGAAAATCGCACCATGGCTACAATTACTTTCCAAAACTATTTTAGAATCTATGAAAAACTGGCCGGTATGACTGGTACAGCCGCCACCGAAGCCGAGGAAATGGCTCAAATTTATAATTTGGAAGTTACCACCATTCCAACGCATATGCCGATGGTGCGTAAAGATCATGGCGATAAAATATTTAAAAACGAAACCGGGAAGTATCGGGCTATTGTAGAAGAAATAAAACGCTGTCAGAAAATAGGTCAACCTGTTTTAGTCGGAACAATTTCTATTGAAAAGAATGAATTGCTAGCCGGCCTGCTGGATAAAGCCGGTGTGCAATATAATATGCTAAACGCCAAACAGCATGAAAAAGAAGCAACCGTTATCGCGCAAGCCGGAAATAAAGCCGCTGTTACTATAGCCACAAATATGGCCGGCAGAGGAGTTGATATTAAATTGGGTGGTATTCCCTTTGACCAGAAGAAATACGACGAAATAAAGGCTCTAGGAGGCTTATACGTTATCGGTACCGAGCGACACGAGTCCAGACGTATTGATAATCAGTTGCGCGGACGTTCCGGACGTCAAGGCGATCCCGGCGCCAGCCAGTTCTATGTCTCTATGGATGACGACCTGATGCGCATTTTTGGTTCTGACCGAATGAAAACTGTCATGAGCAGGCTAGGGCTTGATGAAGATACGCCGATTGAAAATAAAGTTATCAGCCGGTCCATTGAAAGCGCTCAAAAGAAAGTAGAGGGCCATAACTTTGATATCCGTAAACATTTGGTTGAATACGATGACATTATCAATAAACAACGCCAGTTCATTTATGAAAAACGCACCCAGATATTGACTTTGAGTGAACAAAATAAGGGCAAAGAAACTGACAGCCCTTTAAGTCCACTAGTTTTGGAAGATATTTCTACCGAGATAATTAATACAGTGTCTTTTCATACAAATGATTCCAGCTCAAAAAATTGGAACATCAAGGAGATCAAAGAAACCATGATGACCATTTTTCCTTTTAGTTCTGATGAGCAAAAGGAATTTGAAGAGTTGTCCAAAAAAAATCTGGGCTCTGAAAAATTACGGGACGATTTGACAGATTATTTAGTACAATTGGCAACCAAGAAGCATGAGGACTTGAAATATTTTATTCGTCAAAATTTGACTGACATTTTTGTTGATAAAAATCCGGTCGTGGAACTGGAAAAAAGTTTGATATTGCGCGCCATTGATATGCACTGGATTGAGCACCTAGATACTATTTCTTTGCTAAGAACCGGTATTGGCCTGCGCGGTTATGGACAACGCGATCCTTTAGTAGAATACAAACGTGAATCCAAACAGCTGTTTGATGCCTTACTGGATAGTATCCGTAAACAAGTTGTTTATTCAATATTCAAAGTAACAGTCGCCAATAAAATGACAGCGCCGCCACTGGCGAATCCCAAGCAAATGTTAGAACAAAAAGGCTCAACTTCAGCCTTCCGCGGCGCCGAAGAAAGACCAGAGAAACAAATTATTCAGCCTAAACCCACTGACGAGGAGGGCCGTAAAATCGGTCGGAATGATTTATGCTGGTGTGGGAGTGGGAAGAAGTTTAAGAAATGCCATGGGGCGTAGGAGTACGAAAAAATCAACATTCAAATCTAAACCAGGGCAGGTTGATTATACCAATGCGCGTTGGGCGCCAGTGATAAATTGTGTTCTGAAATATAGGAATAAATTACTTGTGGTCCAACGTAGCAAAGAATTAAATTTTTATCCTAGTTATTGGAATGGGGTTTCTGGATTTCTTGATGATCGAAGGAGTTTGAATCAAAAAGTTGCAGACGAGTTGAAAGAAGAACTTGGTATAACCAAGACCAAAATTAAAAAAATTCAACTCGGTGAAATTTTTGATCAGGAAGAGACAAAGTATAAAAAGACATGGATTGTGCATCCAGTATTAGTAGAGGTAAAAACAGATAAAGTTAAACTGGATTGGGAGGCAAGTAATTATAAATGGCTTACGCTTCAAGAAGTCAAGAAATTAAAATTACTTCCAGGGTTTGATGAGGTTTTAAGGCGACTATCTTCATGGACACAAAAATAAAATTAAGAAGTGTCATGGAGAATAGAATTAATGAAATAAAGATATGAACCAATCCAAAAATGTAAAAATTGTGATATTTGTGCCGGAATCACACACGGATATAGTCCGGGAAGCGATTGGGGAAGCTGGTGCAGGGAGGATTGGAAACTATACTTACTGTAGTTTTTCTTCAAAGGGTGTTGGCAGGTTCAAACCAGAGAATGGCGCACATCCAGCAATCGGCGAGGTTGGAAAGCTGGAATCGGTTCAGGAAGAACGAATAGAATTCGTATGCGATCGCAATCTTGCTAAAGATGTTGTTGCGGCCATAAAGAAAGTACACCCTTACGAAGAAATCGCAATGGATATATATCCATTGGAAGAGATTTGATCACTGCCGTAAGTCATTAAAGATCAGGAAGTATCATGGCAAATAGGACAAAAAACAAGTATGCTTATCCTATAGATATTTTCGATGAGGTCAAAATCTCATACGAGGAGTCGCCAGCGCATGTCGGCAATCTGAAAAATTCCATAGATTTTATCTGCGCAGAAGGATTTGAAATAAGAGCCGCAGGAGACGGAACTGTTGTGGATCTCAAATCAAATTCCAAGATTGGTGGGGAGGACAGACAACTGGAAGAGTTGGGAAACTTTATCGAAATCCAGCATGACCATGGTGAATATTCTGAATATGAGCACCTAAAGAAGAATGGAACGCTGGTTAAGATTGGGGATAAGGTTAAAAAGGGACAAATTATTGGGTACACGGGGGCAACTGGTTGGTTAGCCCATCTAGGTCCTCATCTTCACTTTATGGTTGGTAAGAATGGAAAAACTAATGAAGATTATGAGACATTAGAGATCGTGTGGGAATGAAAAGTTTAATAAATGCCATGGGAAAAGTTAAGCCAACTGATAAAAAACGCTATGTTCTGGGAGAGAAACGGGATTACCTAATCCTGGATAAAATTTATAAACTTGAGAAACAGAAATTATCACCCGACGAAAAGAAAATGCTGAAACTTATCCGCACGCAATTGGAAGCTGACTGGCGTAAACCTCTATTAAAAACACTGGAAAAAATGACGATAAAATATAGTAAAAACGATGGAAAAAAATATGCCAAGTGAATCTACACCTGATATTCAGGATGCAGCCAACAATTTAGAAAAGCGATTACAAGCGAGAAGCTATCAAATTAAAGAGGCTGAACTGCCAGAAGGAGAACCGATGCAATGCGAAAATTGTATGTCCAGCAATGATTTTAAATTTCATAATAAGGGCTGGTTTATTGAAGGCAACTTTTATTGTTTAGATCATAAAGCAACAGCTCTGGAAATATTGGAGCAAATAGAGCAGGATGTTGAGAGCAGGAGAAAAGAGCGCGATGAAATCGCCACAAAAAGACTAGAAAATAGCGAACCCAATTTGAATAATGAGAATCCAGATATAGATGTTCGTCGGCAACTTGAATCTGAAGGTTGGCAACGGTCAGGGAATGAGGTAACTCATCTGACCCCCTTTAATCCTGGTACCGGCAAATTTGATCCAAAAGAAATTAAGACTGCCGTCGCTATTGAACGGGAATATTTAACCAAATACAGTCCCCATGGTTTTACTGAAATCAAGTTAATCAGGCGTCACGTATATAAGGATAGTTTAGGCTTTGTTGAAGATCAGCACTCCTATGAAGTTTACATGAGAAAATCAACGTAATGAGCAACTCAAATTCACACCAAATTTAATCTCCCTAATTATCTCTGGAGAAAAAACCGCTACCTGGCGGTTATTTGATGATAAATATTTGATTGTCGGGGATGATTTAAGCCTCATTAATAAAGAAACGGGGGAACAATTTGCGACTGCTGTTATCGTTTCTATCAAGGAAAAAGCTCTGGGAGAGATTAATGACAGTGACTTTAACGGACACGAAAAATTTGAAAATAAGAAAAAAATGTTTGAGGAATACCGATCATATTATGGCGATAGAGTAACACTGGAATCGGTTGTTAAGATGATAAACTTTATGTTACATAAATAATCCCCTCCTTCAATTCCTCCCCTTTTCAAGGGGAGGTTAGGTCGGGGACTATAATTAGCGGAATTAAGTGGGATAGTCTCCCTCCCCTTGAAAAGGGGAGGTGGCTGAAGGCCGGAGGGGATTTCAATAACAGGGAACTAATTATTATATTCCTTGTTATGAGAGTTTTCACTAGTCCTGAGTATCAAAAATATCGCCGTCAATTAAGAATAGAGCAGACTTTACCAGAATCAATTCTGTGGGGAAGACTTAGAAATAAACGCTTTCTTGGGTATCGCTTTAGACGACAACACTCTATCGGAAATTATATCTTTGACTTTTACTGCTGTAAACTCAAGCTGGCTATTGAATTAGACGGTTCTCAACATCTGGATTCTGTTGAATATGATAGAATTAAAACAGAGTATGCGCGAAGACTAAATATTCAAGTTCTCCGTTACTGGAACAGCGACGTCCTAACTAACATTGACGGGGTTTTAGAGGACATGAGGTTAAAAATTATAAATAATCATGGCAGAAATCATTCCAATCGTAGATAAACATGATGAAATTATCGGCTATAAAGATCGTCAGTCCTTAGCGCCAGGAGATATTTTTCGTGTCGCTGCTTTATGGATTACCAATAGTAAGGGCCAAATACTTCTGGCCAAGCGACTAGCAACTAAAAAAGTTCATCCTAATATGTGGGGGCCTGCCGCAGCTGGAACCGTTGATAAAGACGAGAGCTATTTGGAAAATGTAATCAGAGAAACCGCTGAAGAAATCGGTTTAGAGAATATTAAGCCTCAAATCGGGCCGAAGCGTTTTATTGACGGCCAGCATCCCTATTTTCTTCACTATTTTTTACTTACTTTAGACAATGACCTTGAACAGTTCAATGTTGACAGTAGCGAAGTTGCTGAAATAAAGTGGTTCGACAAACAAGAGCTTTTAAAAATGATTGCCGAAAAACCTGATAGCTTTTTGCCCACCACACCTTTGTGGATAGAGGAGTTAATAAAATAATCATATTGCCATGAGTTGTATTTTCTGTGCAATAGCCACGAAAGAGGCTGAACAACGCGAGATAATATATGAAGACGATTTAATTTTAGCTTTTCCTGATAAATATCCGGTTAGTGAAGGCCACACGCTGGTCATTACAAAAAAACATTACGCGAATATTTTTGAAATACCAGCGGATGTTTTACAAAAATTAATGGTTGTTTGCCAAAAAATTGCCAAAGATTTGACAGTGAAATATCGGGCCACCGGCATCAACATCATGCATGCCAGTGGCAAAGATGCGGAACAGAGCGTTATGCATATTCACTTTCACGTGGTGCCAAGATTTCCAAATGACAACCTGGAAATGTGGTTTCATAGTCGCGAACGAAAATAATACTTTCATTACTGATAAAAGAAAACTCCCCCATTCAACTTTCGTGAGTGGGGGAGTTCGATATGACGAGTAGCCGCAAACGTGTGTCAACGACTGCTTTAGCCATGTGGTCTGCCACAGCTTGATAGCCGTCGAGACCGGCAGTATCTGCTCGGTTGTAGATGATCCACAGATCAGCGATGGGAATCGGTTTCCCGATCATGACCCTGATAGTCTTACCGCTGTAGTGACCGAGAATCCAGTCTAGGTGCGGATGCTTGGCGAACTGCGTAGCCGGAGGATCGCCCGGCGCCTTACGGTACGGTTGCACTTCATCCATGCCGGTGAAAGCAATCGGGGTCATTCCTTTAGCGTTCTTGGCTTTCAACAGAATAACTGCCGTGCCACGAATCGCCTGATAGACAACCCCGGGCCTTTGCCTGGTGCCGGCATAGAAGATGCTAAGATTGGCGTGCCCCAAAACATCAATGGATCGTAGCAGGGCAGCCGCGTCCCTTCTCCTGCCTTTTTCACTGGCCTTGACCGGAATGGTCTTGTAGTAAGCCATCACCAGCCGCATCCACCAGCTGTTAAAGTAATTATTAGCGGCCGGCAGGCTGTAGAAGAGTATGGCTTGCTGCCAATAGGCACGGAAGCCATAGAGAGAAGACAGCATGAAGGAGTCTATCATTGACCAGTGCTCAGACAGCAGCATGTTACCCGACGTCCCGTGCCGTAGATTCTCCCGTCCGTAGACAATCATGCGATTCTTACGCCAGAAGACATTCCAAAAAAACAGCAACCCAATTATTATGGCTACCGGCTGAGTCAGCTTGAAACCGATCCAACCGAGCGGCCGAAGAACCGGCAGAGAGATCTTGAAAAGTCTAAGGCCAGAGGCCTTTAGCCATCCTTGGAAGGACGGCCGGCCGTTAGGACTTTCGTCCAACTTCGCGGTAGCGCGTTCTTCCGTAGACATACGACTTCTCCTTTGAACGAGGGTGAAAGGTACAGTGGCCATAAATTAGCATAACTATTTATTTTAGGTCAATATCATCATTTGGCGCAATTATTCACTTGTGCTAAGATAATTTGGTTATTAAAACCGATCAAATGAATCAGGAAATACCACAAATTGATCCAAAGGCAGAGGCCAGAGAGGCTATATATAATAGAGTTCGTGATTCTTTGGCAGATATTTTCGATTCCGGAGGAGGTCAGGAAAGGTTTGCAGAAATACGACGCGGAATTGCAAACTCTTCGGAATACTTAAGCAACCCAATTGAGCAGGTATTACTTGAGCTAGAAAAAATCTGTCAAACGTCAGATAAGCAGGAATTTATAGATAAGATATTTGAAATTTTGAAACCAATCGCTGATTTGAAAGTTGACCACCCGGACAAATTTGAGATAGTCGCCAGACAAATTTTTTTAGAAGCTCATGATATTATTCCCGTCAATCAGCTTATTGCATATAGTATAAAAGATGGCATTTTAGAACTTCACATTCCGCCTAACGAAGCGACTGCTATGAAGGATAAATTAAGTCTTTTGCGGGAAGGCCTTCACAAAATCGCAAAAATAGTAAAGGCAGATGAAAAAATAGAGAAGGTAAGTGGAGTTTCTTCTTGGATAGTGGCGAAGAATCCGAAATTGTTGGAACGGCTGGGCTTTAAAGTCATAGACATACCTCCGGACGAAACCGGACAGTTATATCAGGATGAAGAGCAAAGAGATTTGCGAGATGCCAGCATGACCAGAGAAGATTTCCTGAAAAAATACGGCTAAAAATTTTAAACTACTATCAACTAACTAATTTTTTACTATCATGATTAAGAAAATAGGTTTTATCGGGCAAGGTTGGATTGGTAAACACTATGCCAACTGGTATCAGGAACGCGGACATTATGAAATTATCCGCTACGGCAAGGAGCCGGAATTCCAGATCAATAAGGAAAAAATCGCTGACTGCGACTTGGTTTACATTGCCGTTCCCACGCCAACCACTCCTGATGGTTTTGACCACAGCATTCTGGAAGAAGTTCTGTCCTTAATCGGCAAAGGCAAAATTGCTTTAATTAAGTCCACAATTTTACCCGGCACCACCAGAAAGATGCAACAAAAATTTCCCGACAGCTATATTTTATTCAGTCCGGAATTTTTAACAGAAGCCACTGCCATGTATGACGTTTCCAATCCTGACAGGAATATTATCGGTTATGCCTCTGACGAAGCGTTTAAAGTCAGCGGACAGGTGATGAGTTTATTGCCGCCGGCGCCATACGAAGAAATAATGCGCGCCGAGGAAGCTGAAATGATTAAATACGGCGGTAACAATTGGTTTTATTATAAGGTTGTCTATATCAATATGCTCTATGACCTGTGCCAAAAGCTCGGTATTGATTATGAAGTTGTTAAAAATGGCATGGCCGCGGACAAAAGAATTGGCCGCACGCATCTGGATCCAATCCATAAAAGCGGTCGTGGCGCCGGCGGACATTGCTTTATCAAAGATTTTGAGGCTTTCAGGAAACTGTATACCAAAGAAGTAGGGGATACGGAAGGAATTAATTTGCTGGAAGCAACTATCAATAAAAACCTGAAACTTCTCAAGGACACCAATAAAGACGCGGATTTGCTAAGGGGCGTGTATGGGGAATAGCAATTGATTCAGAACTTATAAATATTTCTTACCCGCTGTACATGCAAGTCGCGACCTGCATTAAAATGAAAGCGCCCCCATTGCTTTACGCATAGGGGGCGCTCTTGATGCCAGGACCTAGTTGAGGTCAAAACGAGCCGTCTTGAACCCTAACCCGGCCTGAAGTAGCGGATGCGTCAGATCATCCTCTACCATGAACCGGAATTTCTGTTGCTGTCCGTCATCCAACGGATTGTAGAACTGGCTCAACTCCCGACTTCGCTTTTCGGCGAATTCGTACATCAAGCGCTTGGCGTAAGTTGCGGGTTCATCGCCATTCAACTCAACCAACATGGAATTCCAATCAGAGCGGTCATCAAGTGGTGGCAGAGCAATCTCCACCTGACATCGCAGGTCGCGGACCTTGGGATTATCGGTGATCGGGTGGACAATTATGCCTGCGGTTGTCTGCATGCTATCGGTTTCCACAATCCTATATGGTTCGCACAGCCTCCCATCGCCATCGAAGATGTGTTGATTCTCTCGATAGATTGTGACTACCTGACTATCCAGCGCTCTAGAGGTATCAACAAGCAACGAGCCGGCCTTCACCTCCTTCAAGCCAAGCCCATAAATCAGGCAAATGGCGAAGCCACCTACCACTGCTCCGGCCAGAAGCGCCTGTCGGATCCTCATAGCCATACTGAAAAGGCCTAGCCCGAATACGACCGTAATCGCCAGAAAGATCAGCGATAGGCAAAAAACTGTCGAAAGTGGACTCATGGAACACACCTCCTGTGATAGTGTTGAGACATTGAAATGAACTCATGAACATTTGAAATTACAATATTATTTAAATTCTGTCAATATTTTTAAGCTCACTTATTCACTTGATTATTTACCAAATCCTGCTAGAATACTTTCCGTATGGCGTTTAAATACGTATCCAAATATCATAAAAATAATGAAAGCCAAGGCCTTAGTGATATTACTAAGACCAGGCTTGTTTTCGCTGGCGTCTTAATACTGGCGATTTTTTTCTTTGGTGTAGCCTGGCCAAAATTTCCAGACGGCTGGCCGGCTAGTGGATTCTTCAATCAATTTTACCCCCACCTTGGTTTAGACCTACAAGGCGGAACTCATTTAGTCTACCAAGCTGATACCAGTCAGCTGGGCGAGAGCGAAAAATCTGCCGCAGTTGAGGGAGTTAGAGATGTGATTGAACGTCGCGTAAACGCCTATGGTGTCGCGGAACCGGTTGTTCAAACAACTAGATCCGGCTCTGATTATCGCGTCATCGTTGAATTAGCGGGCGTTACAGATGTAAATCAAGCCATTAAGTTGATTGGCGAAACACCTTTATTGGAATTTAAAGAACTGGACAAGACTCAACCAGCTCAACCAACAGCAGAAAAAACTACTTCTGAACTTGGTAAATTTAATGATGATCAAAGGAAAAAAGCTGAAGATATATTAAAACAGGCTCTAGCAGGCGTTAATTTTGAACAGCTGGCCAAAGATAATAGTGAAGATCCCGGCAGTACTGCTAATGGCGGCGATTTGGGTTTTGCCAAGAAGGGCGCTTTTGTGCCGGAATTTGACGCAGTTTTATTTGACAAGCTTAAGGACGGCGAAATTTATCCTGAAATTGTGGAAACAGCTTTCGGCTATCATGTAATAAAAAGAGTTGAAAGCAGAACCGCTGAAGACGGCTCATTGGAAGTTAGGGGAGAACACATTCTGAAAAAAATTGCCACCGCCGACAATAATAATAATTTGAATTGGATACCTACCCAGCTGACAGGTAAGCAATTAAAGCGGGCGACCGTAACTTTTACCGGGCAAACTAATATGCCGGTCGTCAGCCTGACCTTTAATACTGAAGGGGCACAGCTGTTTGATGAAATTACCGGACGAAATATTGGCAATCAGGTGGGTATATTTCTGGATAATGAATTAATCAGCGCGCCAACAGTGCAGGCGCAAATTAGCGGCGGACAGGCGGAAATTACCGGCAACTTCTCTTTAGAGGAAGCCAAAATGCTGGCCCAAAGACTTAACGCCGGGGCTTTACCGGTATCTATTCAATTAATCAGTCAACAGACCGTCGGAGCAACGCTGGGAAAAATTTCTTTGGAAAAGAGTCTTTACGCCGGCTTGATTGGTTTAATTTTAGTCGCTGTATTCATGATATTGTATTACCGTTTGCCGGGCTTAATTGCAGTCTGTGCCTTAATTATTTACACAGTTTTAGCGCTAGGTTTATTTGAACTTATTCCGGTTACTTTGACCTTAGCAGGCATCGCCGGCTTCATATTGTCTATTGGCATGGCTGTTGACGCCAATGTTTTGATATTTGAAAGATTAAAGGAGGAGTTGCGCGACGGCGAGTCACTGGCAACAGCTATTAATCATGGGTTCAGCCGCGCTTGGTTATCCATCAGAGATTCCAACGTCTCCAGTTTAATAACGACCTTTATCCTTTTCTGGTTTGGCTCATCTATCATTAAAGGTTTTGCTCTGACGTTGGGCCTGGGTATTTTAATCAGTATGTTTTCTGCCATTTTTGTCAGCCGTATTTTCCTAAAATTAATTATTCAGAATAAAACTATCGCCAATGCCCACTGGTTATTTGGTGTCAGAAAAGTAAAGGAGGCTCAAAACAATGATTAATTTTATCGGCCGATCAAAAATTTGGATTAGCATATCAGCAATCATCGCGGCAACCGGCATCGTAGCCCTGTTTCTTTGGGGTTTGAATCTAAGCATTGATTTCACTGGCGGCAGTTTGGTTGAAATTATTTTTGACAGTAACCGTCCCGAAATGAGTAAGGTCAGTACTCTGATTCAGGAAGCCGGAATCGCCAACGCGCAATTACAGCCAGCCGGCGATGCAGGCTATATAATCAGATCCGGAACCATAACCGAAGATCAGCATCAGAATATTTTGACTAAATTAAAAGAAGGTCTGCCTGAAAATCAATTTCGCGAAGATCGCTTTGAATCAATCGGACCGATTATCGGTAACGAGCTTAAAATGAAATCTATCTGGTCAATCATTATCGTGCTTTTGGCGATTATCGCTTATATCGCCTATGCTTTTAGAAAAGTGTCCAAGCCGGTGGCCTCCTGGATGTACGGAGTCGCCGCGATCATTGCCTTAATTCACGATTTAATAATTGTAGTCGGACTTTACGCCATAATTTCACATTACACCGGTTGGGGAGTTGATTCCTTATTCATTACAGCCCTACTGACCATCTTAGGATTTTCAGTACATGACACAATTGTTACTTTTGACAGAACCAGAGAAACTTTACGAAGAGCGGACATTGATGAGTTTGATGCAGTGGTAAATACAAGCATTAATGCCACCCTGTCAAGATCAATCAACACCTCCTTAACGACATTACTGGTTCTTTTGGCCATTTTCTTCTTTGGAGGAGAGACCATTAAGCACTTTATAGCCACCCTAATAATCGGTATCATTATTGGAACCTACTCATCAATTTTTATCGCCTCTCCGATTTTAGTCTTCTGGAATAGACGAAGAAAAAATAGCTAATATTAGCTAAAATATGGCGTTTATACATAGTCAGGCTTCTAAAAGGCTTGACTATTATTTGTAATTATGCTATATTCAGGCCAGCTAATAAAAGCAACCTAACTATGAGTAATATTCTAGACCAAGTAATTACCTCCCAGCACCAGTCCGCTATGGCTGAATTCAATGTCGATGAAATTATCGCCCAGCTTTTTGCTATCCTAAATGAAAGAGAAAAAGAGATAATTGCCCGCAGACACGGTCTTTTTAATACTGAAAAGTCTACTCTGGAGGAAATTGGTAAGAAACACAAAGTTACCAGAGAAAGAGTGCGTCAGGTTGAAAACAGTTCATTGAAGAAAATCCGTGAGAACTATAATAAAGAAATTCTTAAGGCCGTTGAAAATCTAACTTCCGCTATTTTAGCTGAATACGGTGGAATTATGGCCGAAGACAGACTGGTGACTGAATTAGCGCAGAACTCCGGCAATACCGAAGAGAGCCATGCCGCTGTGCGTTTTTTACTAAATCAACTTTTGCACGATAAGTTCCAGCCGTTTAAAGAAACTTCCAATACTTACAAATCTTGGGGTTCTATTGATGCTTCTTGGGAAAAATTTTTGCAGGATCTTGATGCTGTTGTTAAATTAATTGAAACTCATGACGAACCGGTGGAATTGAATTCTTTGATCAAGAAAGTAAACGAAAAACCGGATATCAGCATTAATGAAGCCGATGAAGGTTATATGCTTAATGTTTTGGATATCACCAAGAATGTTGATAAAAATATCTACGGTGAATATGGTTTAAGCCACTGGCCGACCATTAAGCCTAAGAGAATGAATGATAAAATCTATTTAGTGCTAAAAAAGAACGGCGAACCGTTGCATTTTTCCGAAATCGCCGAAGCAATCAATAAAGCTCATTTTGATAATCGTATTGCTTATCCCGCTACTATCCATAACGAGCTGATTTTGGACAAAAAGTTTGTGCTGGTGGGACGCGGTATTTATGCTTTAACAGAATGGGGTTATAAACCCGGTGTAGTTGCCGATGTCATTGAGGAGATCCTAAAGAAAAGCGATAAACCTTTAACTAAAGACGAGATCATTGAACAGGTATTAAAAAACCGCATTGTTAAGAAAAGCACGGTTGTCTTAGCCTTGATGAACAAGGATAAATTCGTTCGCAACGCCGATAAAACTTATAGCGTTAAGGCACAGTAAATTCCCTTAATCGCGATTTTCTAGTATAATAAATAGGCCAACGCCTATTATTTTTGTTTAAATAAATGCCAGTCAGTATCAATTCAGATGCTCTAACTCAAATTCTTCAGATGAATGCTTTTCAGATATCCTGGGGCTTATTTATCAATGGCGGCTGGATTATCTTTGCTATAATCATGGGCAAATTCCTTTGGGACTATCGTCTATTGATGAAGCAAATTAAGTGGGCTAGCACGATTCAGAATACTTTTTTAGCTGTAGATATACCGAGGGACAATGAGCAAATGCCCAAGGCCGTGGAACAAATGTTTGCCACCATTGCCGGAGCTCATATGCCACTGACTGTCGGGGAGCGTCTAATTGAAGGTAAGTTTCAGCTATCCTTTAGTTTTGAAATTATTAGTTTAGACGGCTATATACAATATATCATTAAAACACCGGTAGTTTATCGCGATTTAATTGAGTCAGCTATTTATGCGCAATATCCTGGTGCCGAAATTACCGAAGTAGAGGACTATGCTAAGGATATGCCCAGACACTATCCTGACGAAAAATACAGCGTCTGGGGTTCTGAATTAATTCTTTCCAATAAAGACGCCTACCCAATAAAGACTTACATAGAATTTGAGGACAAATTGTCTGGAGAGTTGAAAGACCCCATGGCCTCTATTTTGGAGACTATGAATAACATTCGTCAGGGCGAACAAGTTTGGTTTCAGCTAATAGTTATCCCAACGGGCTTTGAATGGGTTGACCGAGTTAAAAAAGTCGCCATGAAAATCGCCGGCAAGAAGTCGGCCGAGGCCAAACCTAACATTTTGAGCACCATACTTTCATCTTTTTTCGGTTTCTTTGGCGACTGGCTGGCTAACCACAGTACTTTGATGACACCCGGCGAGGGATCATATACTCCGCAAAAAAGGGATGACATGCCCAGCTTAATGTTGCATTTAACACCGGGAGAAAAATTGGCAGTGGAATCAATTGAACGCAAGGCCAGTAAAGTAGCTTTTGAGTGTAAGATGCGTTTAGTTTATATCGCTCCCAAAGAACTTTATCAACCACAGCGCGTTGTCAGCTCTGTCTTTGGAGCAATCAAGCAATACAACTTTAATGATTTGAATGGGATTAAGCCGGATAACATGACCAAAACCTCGGCTTACTACGGTTTTGCCAAAATGAAAATTAATTATCGCCGCGGTAAAATTATGCGCAATTATATTGACAGGGCGGTAACAGCTGGACGCAAGCCAAAAATCATGAATATTGAAGAACTGGCTACCATCTATCATTTCCCAATCCTGACCGTTAAAGCGCCTTTGATGCCCAGATTAGATTCTAAAAAAAGTGGCGCTCCTTCCTATTTGCCATTAGGTGATACTAGTTTAGCAGAATCTACGACTCAATCTAATTTTAAGCAGGAATTAGAGACATTGAAGGTTAACAATGATTACTATGAACGAAAATATGCTTTGGATAAGAATAAATTAAAACCACGTAATCAATCTCCACGGCATGATGAGCAGCCTGCGGTGAATAATGATATACCTAATAATTTACCAGTAGCCTAAGGTGGAAAATCAGGACATAACAATTTTCGCCAAAACCAACTTCCGTAACGGGGAGGCTCGTTTTGGTATTAAGTTGGACGACCGTCGACGCCATATGTATATCATCGGAAAAACCGGTATGGGTAAGTCCCAGATGATTGAAAACATGATCATTCAAGACATTCAAAACGGCAAGGGCGTAGCTGTCGTTGACCCCCACGGCGACATGGTAGAGCGCATTTTACTGTTTGTCCCTCGCAGCCGTATTAATGACGTGGTCTATTTCAATCCTTCCGATATGGATCACCCGATATCCTTCAACATTTTGGAACAGGTCAGCGACGAACAAAAACATTTAGTTGTCTCCGGCATGATCGGGGTGTTTAAGAAAATCTGGGCCGACTCCTGGGGACCAAGATTAGAATATGTTTTACATCATTCCATTTCCGCTTTATTAGATTATCCCGGTTCCACACTGTTGGGCATTATGAAAATGTTAGTGGATAAATCATACCGCAACAGAGTGGTAGAAAAAGTCCGCGACCCGGTTGTTAAATCATTTTGGGTTGATGAATACAGCAAATATCCTGACCGTTTTCAATCCGAGGCTATTGCTCCAATTCAGAATAAAGTCGGCCGCTTTTTGTCATCAGCTTTAATTAGAAACATTATCGGACAAGTGCAATCCACCATAAACATGCGCGATATCATGGATACCGGCAAGATTTTCCTAATCAACCTGTCAAAGGGACGAGTTGGTGAAGACAATTCGGCCTTACTTGGAGCTTTGCTGATTACTAAGCTACAGCTGGCCGCTATGAGCCGCGTGGATGTCCCGGAGAGTGAACGACGGGATTTTTATCTCTATGTTGACGAATTTCAAAACTTTGCCACAGAGAGTTTTGCTAATATTCTATCTGAAGCCAGAAAATACCGATTAAACTTAATTATTGCTCATCAATATATTGCCCAGCTGGCCAGTGATAATAACACTGTTGTCAGAGACGCGGTCTTTGGTAACGTTGGAACAATTATTTCCTTTAGAGTGGGGGCGGCCGATGCTGAATATTTGGAGATGGAATTTGCGCCCGAATACACCCAAGAGCATTTGGTGAACCTGCCTAAATTTCACATCTATCTGAAGTTGATGATTGACGGCGTTACTTCCAACGCCTTTTCAGCCAGCACCTTGCCGCCTTTTGAAATACCCAAGGACGGTTACGAAATTCAGGAAAAAATAATTAAGGCATCCCGCGAACGCTATACCAGCAATAGAGTGGAAGTGGAGGATAAAATTACGCGGTGGAGCGAGGCGCAATCCAGAATGGCCAATGAAGAGCATAAAGCTGTCTCGGCTGCCGGTCAAGATCAAGGCGTTCACATTAAGGCTAATAAGTGGCCCAAGAAATCTTCTGCAACAACAAGTAAAGCGCCCGTAGCAAAAAAACCCGCGGCCACCAAAGGCAACGGTCAGTTTTCGGCCATTTGCGACAATTGCGGTAATGATATTTTGCTTAGCTTTGAACCAAGAAAAGATAAACCTATTTACTGTCGTGATTGTTTAAATTTACCCAAAGACCAGAGGAAACCATTTATTCCGGTGATTGAAAAGAACGAACCTCCAAAAGAAATATCTTTAGAGCAGGCTTTGGGTAAAAAAGTTTTTCCCGCGGCCACAGAAATTCCTGAAGAGGATCGCGAATTTAAGCCTTTGGATCTCGGTGTCGGCCAAGTTATACAACCCGGCGATAAAGTAACTTTTGACGACTAATGACCTACTATCTTAAAGTTAAAAAGTTGGATATTGAAACAGGGCAGTCAATGATTGCTCTGCTTAATACCAACGAAGCTTATCATTACGGCATAAAAGCCGGGGACAAAATTAAAATCTTTTGGAACGGAAAATCCATAACTGTTGAAGCCAATACTACTAAATCAAGGGTCAGACCAGGACAAATTGGTTTTTACCGCGATATTTGGTCTAAAAAGAAGGTGGCTGATGACACCATTGTTAAAGTTGAATTTCAGGAAAGAGCTAAATCAATTCAAGCAATTCAAAAACGTTTAAACGGTGAACGACTCAATTATCGTGAAGTTTACAATATCATGTCCGATATTGTTCAAGACCGTTTAACCAGAACGCAAATTACTTATTTTGTGGCATCAGGCTTTCTGAATAAGTATAGTGACGAGGAACTATATTTTCTGACCAAGGCTATGGCTGAAACAGGGGATATGATTAAATTTAAAGGCATCGTGGCAGATAAACACTCTATCGGGGGCTTAGCCGGCAACAGAACCAGCATGATTGTTATCCCCATTGTCGCCTCTTTAGGTATCACCATACCGAAAACTTCATCTCGGGCTATAACTTCACCAGCCGGCACAGCTGACACCATGGAGGTTTTGGCCAAAGTTACTTTTTCCACTCAAAGGATTAAGCAGATGGTGCATAAGAATAGAGCCTGCTTAGTCTGGGGCGGTGGCTTAAACTTAGCACCGGCTGACGATAAAATTTTGAACGTTTCTTATTCTATATCTATGGAGCCTCTTGATAAAGCAGTAGTCAGCATTATGGCCAAAAAAGTTGCCGCTGGTGTTACGCATTTGATAATTGACATGCCTGTAGGTAAATCTACGAAGATTCCGGACACAAAAACTGCCAACTATCTGGAGTCTAAATTTCTTTACATTGCCAAGCGTTTTAATATAAAAACCAAAGTTATCAGGACGCATTCTGAAGATCCTGTCGGTTTCGGAGTCGGGCCCGCACTTGAAGCCAGAGACGTTTTGCGTGTCTTACAGCAGAAAGACGAACGCCCAGGCGATCTGGAAAATAAGTCACTCCATTTGGCTGGCGAATTGTTGGAACTGGTTGGTAGAGCGAAAAAGGGGGAAGGTTCAAAATTAGCCTGGACTGCCTTAGAATCTGGCAGTGCCTGGAAAAAAATGCAGACTATTATTAAAGAACAGGGCGGCAATCCAAATATTGAGCCTAATTCCATTGTTTTGTCGGCTCATAAAAAATATATCAACGCCGGTAACAGCGGTGTGATTAATTTTGTTGATAACAAAGCTATTACCACGTTATGCCGCATATTAGGCGCACCCAGTGAAAAACTGGCCGGTATTTATTTAAATAAGGAATTTGGCCAGAAAGTAAAAAAAGGCGAGAGACTATTTACGATGTATGCCGGCAATGCCCAGCGTTTGAAATTAGCCCAGGCGTCATTGGAAAATATACAGATATTTAGAATCGGGAGCTAATTTTATCTGTCACTTGACTTAATATTGACGGGGCGGTATTTTGCATTAATGCCTAAACAAAAAAAAATTATCGTGGGACTATCCGGCGGAGTTGACTCCGCTGTTTCTGCTTATTTATTAAAAAAGCGTGGTTATGATGTTTCGGCTGTCTTTATGAAAAATTATACTGCGCCGAAAAAAATCGGAAAGTTTCCCTGGCAAAAGGATAAGGAAATGGCTCGCAGGGTGGCCCAGATGTTAAATATACCTTTTCAAGTCTGGAACTTTGAAAAGGAATATCAAAAAGCTGTTATCGACTACCTTTACAGGGAATATAAGGCCGGCCGAACCCCAAATCCCGACATCAAGTGTAATAATGACATTAAGTTTGACGTTTTTCTTAAACGGGCTAAAAAAAATAAAGCCGATTTTATTGCCACTGGTCACTATGCTGGAATTAAAAAATCAACCGATGGAATGTTTCACTTGCTAAAAGGCAGAGACCAAAATAAGGATCAGTCATATTTTTTGGCTGGCCTAAATCAAAAACAGCTAGCCAAAGTCATATTCCCACTCCAGAATCTAACAAAGCCAGAGGTTAGAAAACTGGCCAAGAAAATTGGTTTACCGAACTGGAATAAAAAGGACAGCCAGGGAATTTGTTTTGTCGGTGAAGTAAAAATTGAAGATTTTTTAAAACGTAAAATCAAACCCCGTCCGGGAATAATCGTGAATGTTGACGGAAAAGTTTTAGGCCGGCACAAGGGTATCTACCACTTTACTATTGGACAAAGAAAAGGTTTGGACTTGGGTGGTGGCCCGGCTCGCTATGTGATTGCTAAAGACGTGAAAAGAAATACACTAACGGTCGGAGAGAAAAATGATCTGCGGCTGATATCCAAGAAACTCACTGCCAGCGACTGGCATTGGTTGAGTGATGAACATAAATTACCGTTACGAGCTAAAGCTAAAATTCGTTACCGGCAGACTGACCAGAGTTGCATTGTTAACAAGAAACGGAGGAACCGAAGAACGGAAGAACCGAAGAACGGAAGAACGAGGGGACAGAAGAACCGAAGAACGGAAGAACAATACGTTGTTGACTTTACTAAACCACAGAGGGCGATTGCTGCAGGACAGACAGTGGCGATCTATAAGGGTCAGGAATTAATTGCCAGCGGGGTGATTATGTAAGGGGTATGGGTAATTGGTAATGTGTAATGAGGGTTCACCACATTGCTCACATTACCCCCATAAATTCTTGACTAAAGTTAGTAGTTTTGCTAAACAGAGGTCAGTTCCTACCACAGCTCCCGCAGAAATGCTCCGCAAAAAGCGGGGAGAGTCTACGCGAGCACCATTACTCGCAGGAGATCGCCCTCTGGGCGATGAGCTTGTCAGTATGGAGTTAACCATGAGTGAGAAACAGACAGAACCAAGGTGCGATTGCCAACCGCTACCCGACCCCGTTGACCTAAGCAACTTTAAGGGAATGATATTCGGAGTTTTGATCTGTGCCTTGGCCATCATCCCTTTTGCTGTTGCCGCCCATTACTGGGTGCCAGGAATGTGGAGAATATGTCTTTTTGGATGGCTCGGTACTGCCTGGTTGTGTGGCGTGTCTGCGATAATTCAGTTCCGCAGCGCCAACTACCGCCAAGTCAATCACCAAGGCATCGTCGCCTGGGCGTTCTACGACGAGCACGGCCATGCACATCAACACCTAGAGGCACCGGAACTGCGAGAAAGCGGCTGGTACGTCAAGTTCGCAGATGCTCACGGCCTAATCTCGTATCGTAAGGTGACCGGCCACCTGCTGAAATTCTGCATCGGCGGAAAAAAGCGGACGGTCAGCCAGGTCTTCAACGAGTCAGGTCTCCAAGAGCTGCCCATATCAGTCCACTACGACAATGGCCACAGCATCCGTTTGACACACGGCTCGTCCGACGGTGAGGTCATTTTCCGTCGGTACCAAGATCTGCTGGACTGGCTGAACAACGGCTTGCCATCTAGCCAAAGGCTGGTTGAAAACACACCTCGTGTTTTTAAGGAGCTTAAGCTGGACCGGATCAATCAGCGGAGTGAGCTGCTGGGGGTTAAGGCACAGCGAGATCAAGCAGTAATCGCAATCATGCGTTTGGCCAATCTCATGGGAGAACTCAAGCGCAGTGCCAGGGGCAAACGACTGTCTGCTGCCGGAGTGGCTACCAGAAATTTGGCCGAAGATTTTCTGGATCTTACTCCAAGCGGCAACTACCCTGAGCTAACAACCAAAGCCGAGGAATATTTAGAGCAGGATATATCGCTCTACCTCGATGCCCCTACGGTTGTGGGTGCGAAAACTCAAGTGGCCGCGCAACCCAGATAAAAGCCAGGCTCCACCACCAATGCCGTCAGGCAAAAGGTGGTGGAGCTATTTTTTTACCTCGTACCTCATCACTTATTACCCATTACTTATTCCTCACTCCTCATCCATCATCCATCATCCATCATCTCTCACTCCACATTGACTAAACCCCTCAAAATCGTTATCTTTATACCATTGTTATCAATAGACCTACTACCTACTTCCTACTAGCTACTACCTAACTAAATGCAAGTCCAAGAACTAAAACAACTCTATTTCAACTTCTTTATAGACAAGGGTCATGCGTTGATACCCTCGGCTTCTTTAATTCCGATTAATGACCCGACTGCTTTATTCACCAGCGCCGGTATGCAGCCTTTAGTCCCAAATTTACTAGGTGAGCCACATCAATCGGGTAAACGCTTGGTGGACGTACAAAAATGTTTACGAACCTCGGACATTGACTCGGTGGGTGATGACAGTCATCTGACCTTTTTTGAAATGCTTGGCAACTGGTCGCTGGGCGATTATTTTAAGGAGGATTCTATAAAATGGAGCTACGAATTTTTAACAGCCAAAAATTATTTGAATATTGATCCAAGTAAACTTTTCATCACTTGCTTTGGTGGGGACAAAAATGACGGCATTCCTAAAGACGAAGAATCAGCCGAACTCTGGCAGAAAGAGGGGATTACTAATGACCATATATTTTTTCTCGGCAAAACAGATAATTTTTGGGGACCGGTCGGTGATACAGGACCTTGCGGACCGGACACGGAAATATTTTATGAAACTGACAAGGAAAAATGCTCTGACAATTGTCAACCCGGCTGTTCCTGTGGCAAGTATCTAGAAATCTGGAACAACGTTTTCATGGAGTATAACCGCACATTGGATGGCAAATTTGAATCATTGAAGCAAAAAAATGTTGATACCGGCATGGGAGTTGAGCGGACTGTCGCGGTGCTGAACGGCCAAAGCTCTGTCTATGACATTGACCACCTAGCAGAACTGCTAACGAACATCAAAAATCTAAGCCGCAACCCCAATAAAAACTCTCTACGAATCATTGCTGATCATCTGCGGGCCGCTACATTTTTATTGGCTGATGATGCTAATATTGAACCGTCTAACAAAGATCAGGGTTACATCTTACGTCGTTTAATCCGCCGCGCCGTCAGACACGCTAGAACTATTGATTTTGATTTGAATAAACTGACTGAAATTTCCCGATTGATTATCAGACAATACCACCGCGACCACGGAGAATTGAATAGGAATTCAGAGAGAATATTTACGGAATTGGATAAGGAAAAGAATAAATTTCTTAAAACTCTGACTGTCGGACTGAAGGAATTTGAAAAAATAAAGAATAATCTGCCCGAAAATTTGGGTGCCAGCGCCTTTGATTTGTTTCAATCATACGGCTTTCCTATTGAAATGTTTTTTGAAGAGCTTAAAACTTTGGGCATTAAATATGACGAGGAGACCGTTAGAGATCAATTTAATCAAGCTTTGACTGAACATCAAGGCAAATCACGGACTGCCTCGGCCGGTAAATTCGCTGGTGGTTTAGCTGATCACAGCGAGCAGACAACTAAATACCACACCGCTAATCACATGATGTTGGAGGCTTTACGAAGAGTTCTGGGCGATCACGTCCAGCAAAAAGGCAGTAATATTACGGCCGAACGTTTAAGATTTGATTTCTCCCATCCGGATAAACTTACAGATGAGCAAATTAGGCAAGTTGAAGATATAGTCAATACTGAAATTGCCAGAAATCTTGAAGTGCATTTTGAAGAAATGTCAGTAGACGAGGCCAAGAAAGCCGGTGCCACCGGAGTTTTTGAACACAAATACGGTAATAAAATTAAAGTTTATTTCATCGGAGACTTTTCTAAAGAAATTTGCGGCGGTCCTCATGTCAGCAATACCAAAGATATGGGCAAGTTGAAAATCATCAACGAAAAATCCAGCTCCTCCGGAATACGAAGAATTAAAGCAATTCTAGAATAAAAAAAACTCCCCAAACTGGCTGCAAACAGTCTGGAGAGGTTACCGCCGGGCGTGGTGCCTGTCTGACGGCACGCGTGCTTTGAATTCAAGTTTATGTGTCAATACAACCTTCAAAGCACAGATGGCAGTCGCATTGCACAGGCAGTTAAGAATGGCTTGCAGCTTCTTACCTGCGAGTGAATTTATAATAGCAAAATTTATCTGAAAAACAAGTTGGTAAAAAA
Source organism: uncultured Gammaproteobacteria bacterium (assembly GCA_964441335.1). Classification (GTDB taxonomy): domain Bacteria; phylum Patescibacteriota; class Patescibacteriia; order UBA1558; family 2-01-FULL-52-15; genus CAYTUI01. Next base: position 22,444 of record CAYTUI010000004.1, on the reverse strand, counting down.
ATAGGTCCTGCCCACCTAGCGCAAGCGCTAAATGGACAGGACCAGCATCCGCGGGATGCATCTGCAAGAGATCGCCCTGCAAGGAGGGCTTGGACGTAGGAGTCCCAGGGAGATCTCCCAGATACCCAGGGACGCGTGAAACGTCTCCAAAGGCTTAAATAGGCTACCTCAAAAGGCTAAGCATGTCAAGGCCGAATAGCAAAAGCCCGCGCCTTGTGAGCACGGACTTGGATGCTTGGGCCTATTTGAGCCAGAAATGAGGCTAAAAGCTTCAATTCTGGGCTCAAGACGGCCCTGCCCGTATGAACGAGCAGGCGTGTTATCACACCTTTGTTATCATATCATACTTATTCATTTTTGTCAACTATCATAAGAATTACGATTCTGTGGTTGACAAATATTTCCAAAACTGTATAATTCACCTGCATTATTTTACAGCCTAAGGGCATATACACAGACAGATTTCTTAAGCTGGCATGAGATACAGTTAAAACAGTGACGATGCTGATTAAGAAAGGTCTTTTTTGTTATCAATACCATTTTAAATGGCCGACAACAGTCAACAGAACAAATCATTTATACAGATGGAGGGTGTAGTTGAGGAATTGCTTCCCAATGCCACCTTTAGAGTTCGTTTGGCTAACGAGCAGGAAGTAATGGCTCACTTGGCTGGCAAAATGCGTTTGAACAGAATCAGAATCATACCGGGCGACCGAGTTATCATGGAAATCAGCCCTTATGATCTAACCAAAGGAAGAATAACTTATCGTAAATAGCCGGGGGCATGTAGCAGTATTGAAACGTAATTCACTACAAGCTACAAGCTACAAGCTACAAGCTAAAATGAAAGTCCGAGCATCAGTAAAAAAAATGTGTATCAAGTGCCGAATTGTCCGACGCAAAGGCAGAGTTGTGTGTATTTGCGATAATCCTAAGCATAAACAAAGACAAGGTTAAATAATAGATTGGTAGAGTGGTAGTTTTGTAGATACAGACTACCAATCTACTAATCTACCAAACTACTAAACTAAAAGCATGGCAAGAATCGCAGGAGTCAATTTACCAAATAATAAACGAGTGGAGATTGCTTTAACATATATTCAAGGCATCGGATTGGCTCGCGCAAAAAGGATTATAGCCGAGACAAAGGTTAACCCTGATATTAGAGTTAAAGATTTAAATGACGCCGATACCAACCTTTTAAGACGCGAAATTGAAACTAAATATCGCGTTGAAGGAGAACTGCACCGCGAAGTTTTAAGTAATATTAAAAGATTAAAAGAAATCGGTTCTTATAGAGGCTCCCGACATTCCAGAAATTTACCTTCACGAGGTCAAAGAACCAAAACCAATTCCCGAACAGTTCGCGGCAACGTCCGCAAGACAGCCGGCAGCGGTAAGAAACTATCCGCCCAAAAGACCTAATTACCGCCCTCCGGGCGAAACCCTAAATCCTAAATCCTAATCCCTAAATTCCATTTAAATGGCCGAAGTTAAGAAAAAAGTAGTCAAAAAGAAAAAGCGTCAAGTTGTTAAAGGCAACGCTTATATTAAAGCTAGCTACAACAACACGATAATTTCTTTAGCCGATCAGAGCGGTAATATTTTAGCTTGGTCAGCAGCCGGCGCCAATAATTTCAAAGGACCGAAAAAATCCACCCCTTACGCCGCCGGTGTGATTGTCAGACAGGCAGTAGAAAAGGCGCAAGAATACGGTCTAAAGCAGGTTGACGTTTTTGTTAAAGGTGTGGGATCGGGCAGAGAAGCCGCAGTCAGAGCTTTACACGCTAACGGCATTGAAGTATTGTCCATCAAAGATTTAACACCCATCCCGCATAACGGTTGCCGTCCGAAGAAATTACGAAGAGTTTAAGACTGAAGAACGTAGGAACTAAAGAACCGAGGAGCCAAAGAACCCATGAAGTCAGGAGCCTAATCCCTAATTCCTAATTACCTAACATGGCAAGATATACAGGACCAAAAGTAAAAATTTCCCGACGTGAAGGTATTGATATTTTTGATAGTCCAAAATGGAATAAAAGAAACTTTCCTCCGGGACAGCATGGCCCAAAGAAGAGCCGTGTCGTCAAAAGCAACTATGGCAAGCAACTGCGTGAAAAGCAGAAGGCGCGTCTGATGTATGGCTTAATGGAAAGACAGTTTGCCAACAATTTCGCCAAGGCCAAGGGTTTAGAAGGTGATGCCGGCGAAAATATGTTTAAACTTTTAGAAATGCGTTTGGATAACGTTGTTTATCGCGCCGGTTTTGCTAAAACCAGACGTTTGGCCAGACAGTTGGTTAATCACGGCCATTTCCATGTTAAAGGTAAGAAAACCGATATCCCATCATTTTTGGTTAAAGTTGGGGATGTGGTTACTTTGAAAGAGTCAAAAATGAAAAACGAGTATTGGAAAAGCAAAAAAGAGGAATTGAAGAAGAAAAAAGCTGAGGTTCCAGGCTGGATAACTACTGATGCTTCAAGTTTCAGTATCACCGTTACTGGTGAACCGAAAAAAGAGGAGATGCCTCAGAATATTGATTCAACATTAATCGTTGAGTTTTACTCACGATAAAAATAAAAGCCTCTAAATATTTATAAATAAAAAAATGAACCTGATAGACATACCATCATCCATTAGCTTCAAGGACAAGAAAAACAACCTGACCGAGGTTGTTATTGAGCCCTGCTTTCCGGGCTATGGTGTCACTTTGGGCAATGCTTTGAGAAGAGTATTATTATCATCTTTACCTGGCGCCGCCGTTACCCATATCAAAATCAAAGGTGTCCAGCATGAATTTGAGACTATTCCTTATGTTAAAGAGGATGTGGTTGATATTATTTTGAATGTTAAACAATTGAACTTAAAACTGCACTCTGACGAACCCGTGATTCTAACTTTATCCGCTAAAGGAGAAAAAGTTGCCACAGGCGCTGATATTAAAAAAGATGCTCAAGTGGAGATTACAAATCCGGAACTAGAAATTGCCACTCTGACAGATAAAAAAGCCGAATTTGAAATTGAATTGACGGTTGCCAATGGGAAAGGTTATCAGGTAATTGATACCCAGAATAAGGAAAAAGGCGAAATTGGCAGAATTGCCATTGACGCTCTATATTCTCCAATCAGAAACGTCGGCTTTGACATTGAACACGTTCGTGTCGGACAACAGACTGATTATGAGAAATTAACTATAAATATTACTACCGACGGTTCAATTTCCGGACAAGATGCCATGAAACAGGCCGGACAGATATTAATTGATCACTTTACCTTTATCAGTAAAGGTAAGTCTGCCAAGAAAGAAGCTAAAGTAATTGACGATGATGAAGATGGAGAAGAAACCAAAAAAGAAACTAAACCAGCTGATGAAGATAAGGAATAATATTTAAATGAGACATAGATCCACAAAAACAATCTTAAAGAGGGATAAAGGACCGCGCGAGGCTCTACTCAAAAGCTTGGCCACCAGTTTAATATTGTATGAAAAAATCAGAACCACTGAAGCTAAGGCTAAATTTGTTAAACCTTGCGTTGAAAAGCTGATTACCAAGAGTAAAGCGGCCGATTTAACAGCCAAGAGAGCGTTAGAAAGTTTTCTGCTGGATAAGAAAGCGGTGCGTAAGGTTTTGGATATTTATGTACCATTATACAAGGACCGCAAAGGCGGCTATACTCGCATCATCAAGTTAGGGGAGAGACGCGGCGACAATGCCAAAATGGTTCAGATTGAATTTGTCAACGATTCAAAATAATTACTATGAACAGACAGATACAAACAATTGATGCTACCGGACAGAAAGCGGGCAGACTAGCCAGCCAGATAGCTTTTATTTTACAAGGCAAGGACAAGACAGAATATCAGTCCAATGCCGACCTTGGTGATTTTGTTAAAGTCATTAATCTTAAGGGTATGGAATTTAGCGGTAAAAAAGTTGAACAGAAAATTTATTATCGCTATACCGGTCATCCCGGTGGTATCAGGACCGAATCTTTAAAAAATAAATTGGCTAGCAAGCCGGAGAAAGTTTTACGCGATATGATCTACAACATGCTACCGAAAAATAAACTGCGCCCGGAAATGATCAAACGTTTATCATTTGACACACCTAAAAAATCTAAAGCCTAACTACTCAACATGCCAAGAACACCAAACATTGTAACTGTCGGACGACGCAAGACTGCTATTGCCAGGCTTAAAGTTCTCAAGAAAACTGACGACCATTACGCCATTACTATTAACGATAAGGATTATACGCAATATTTTCCTTATCAAAACTGGCAAGATACCATCTTATCCCCTTTAAAAAAAGTTGGTTACAACGGTATCGCCTTGGCCATTAAAGTCAGCGGCGGCGGCCCAACTTCACAAGCCGGTAGTGTCAGACATGCTATTGCCAGAGCTTTAGTTGTCATTGATAAAGATTTGAAAACAACTCTGAAAAAAGAAGGCCTACTGACTAGAGACGACAGACAAAAAGAGCGTAAGAAACCGGGTTTAAAGAAGGCCAGACGCGCCCCGCAATGGAATAAGCGATAATTACAATTTAATGCGTTCTGTAGGTGCAGGTCTAAACCTGCACCATTTGTTTTCCGGATAGGGTAGCGCGTCTGATAATTGACAAATTCCCACGAGACCTGTATAAATTCACTGCAGTTCATTTTCTCTAACCGTAGTAGGAGGGTCAAAATGGAAAGGTTTGGACAGCTGTGGTGGGTTTTCCTGCTGGCCACCATAGTGCTGGCTATCATCGGGATCATGGACTTCAAGCGTGCGCTGGCTGGTAAGAAGGGGGTCAACCACGAATGCACGCCTGTGGTTTTCATGGACGGCATTTTGTGGCTTACCGGTTCAAGTTTGGCCGGCATGATCACCTTTGTGGCCCTGCTCATCAAACTGCTCTAGTCTTGGCCGCCCTTTTGCGAAAGAGGGCGGCTTTAGTTATCCCTTGACGTTTAAAATTAAATAAACTATAACGAGGTTCTCCCAAAGGAGGGGACCGTGAATTGCCCTAACTGTCAGACAGAGTTGGAAAGTGCTAGGGGCTCAGTTCTGAAAAAAATGCCAGGATTGGGCGAAGATTTCGGTGAACTGCCGCAAATCATCTATCTTTGCCATAACTGCAAAGGAGCCTGGAGCCAGGAAGGTAGCGAAGAGGAACAACCTCTAAAGGAGATTCGTCGGCCGCAACGGCCAACGCCCAAGAAACCACTCCCACAAAGGGCCTAGATTGACCGCCCCCCTTCGCGTAAAGCTTCGGGGGGCGGTTTTCTTATATACCATCGTTCATCCAACAACTAGCCGTTCTATCTACAGGCCACAAGCTACAAGCCACCAGCTAATCATGCTATAATACGCCCATGATTACGGCCAAAAAGATAGCCTCCAACGCCACTTGGTACATCATCGCTTTGAGCCTCCAAAAGGTGGTCTCTTTTATTTATTTTACCTATCTAGCACGTTATTTAGGCCCGGCCGATACCGGTAAATATTTTTTCGCCGTTTCTTTAACAGCTATTTTTTCGGTCCTGACTGACGTAGGCATGTCATATATTCTGACCAGAGAAGTGGCCAAATATACTGATGAGAATCAGGGTAATAGATTATTAAGTCAAATTGTTAGTTTAAAAATCGTTACCACCATCATAGTTGTGGGACTTATCGCAATTATTTCGCCCCTACTAACAGATGACGCTATTACCAGACAACTTATAATAGTCGCTACCGCTTCAATGATTCTGGACGGCTTCACGCTGATTTTTTATTCCGCCATCCGCGGGCGACAAAACTTAGGCTACGAAAGTTTTGCGACAATCATCCATCAGGTTATAATCTTCATAGTCGGTCTTATTTTGATTAAACTTAAAATGCCTGTTCAACTGGTGATTTACTCACTACTAGCCGCCAGTCTTTTTAATTTTACCTACTCCTGGTTAATAGCCCGCAATAAGCTTAAATTTCATATCCGCTTCGGCTGGGATAAACAAATTTTACTGTCAATCTACAGTATTATCATTCCGTTTGCTTTAGCGGCAATTTTTACAAGAGTTTACGCTTATATAGATACTTTGCTGTTACAAGCCATTAAAGGATCTGAAGCGGTCGGTTACTACTCTGTGGCCTACAAAATTACCTTTGCTTTTCAATTTTTACCTTTGGCTTTTGTAGCCGCTCTCTATCCCGCTTTTTCATATTTCTGGCAACATGACCGCTCACATCTTTATGTCGCCTTTTCCAAGTCACTACAATATCTAATTATTATATCCGTACCGATTTCTGTCGGCTTAATTACTCTGGCGCCGACTGTTATTCCGGCGATTTATACCGAGTCATTTCGGGCTTCGGTTTTACCACTACAAGCGCTGCTGATTACTTTGCCATTTTTATTTCTGAACTTTCCGATGGGATCATTGTTAAATGCCTGCAGTCGTCAAAAATGGCAAACCACAATTTTGGCTATCGGAATGGTTGTTAATATTGTCTCTAATTTAACCTTAATCAATATTTTAGGAGCAACCGGAGCAGCCATGTCTTCAACTATCAGCACGATGGTGGTCTTTATCATCAGTATTGTCGTGATAGGCAAAGTTGTTGACTTTGACAGGAAGCTGGTTATTAAAACAGCCATCAAAACTCTGTTGCTGGCCGCCATAATGGCCATCGCTATTATTATTCTGGAACAGTATGTCAAATGGTATCTGACAATTATTCCGGCAATTCTCATTTACCTGCTGGGAATTTGGTTACTGGGGTTGATTACTAAGGATGACTTGCGAAGTTTTAAAGGCAGCTTAAACCGAGGCTAAATGAAAAAAACTTTGTTACTAACTCACGAATATTATCCCTTTAGCGGCGGCATTGCCAACTATTGTTATAATCTTTTTAAGCATCTGGATAACTACTATATTGTTACCGACCAAAAGGAAATTGAGATGAATAAATCTAATATTATCAGTACACCATTATTAAGTAAATTTTGGAGACCGCGTTGGCACTTAGGTTTAAAAAAAGTGTGTAAATTTGTTAAGACAGAAAAAATTGAAATTATTTTTACACCGCATATATTTCCATTAGGTCAACTAGCCTACAAAGTTAAACAAAAACTGGGCACTCCTTATGTCATTTCCTTACATGGTTTGGATATAAACTTAGCAATTAAGAAGAACCGAACTTTAGCCGTAGCTATTTTGAATAACGCCTCTGATGTTATAGTTAACAGTTTGCAGGTTAAAAAAATTGTTGACACACTAAGTATTTCTTCTCCTGTCACGGTTATAACTCCGGCTTTTGATTCAGCGCTCAAGACAGAGGATTGTAGCGATTTAAAAAAAGTCTATCCTCAAGCCAATGTAATTCTAACTGTTGGCCGTTTAGTTGAGAGAAAGGGTCACGATAATGTTTTAAAAGCTTTAGCAACACTTACTGATGATAATTTCCATTACTTAATAATCGGCCAAGGGTCCAATGCTGAATCGCTACATAAATTAACAACGCAATTAGGATTAGACACAAAGGTGACATTTTTACCTAATGTTAGCCCTAAAGAGTTGCCAAAATACTATTCTCTGGCTACAATGTTTGTTATGCCTACGCGCCAACTGGGCGACGATATTGAGGGCTATGGCATTGTCTATCTTGAGGCCAGTCAAGTTGCTTTACCTATCATTGCCGGCCAGGGTACATCAGCGGAAGAAATAATTAGTAACGATAAAAACGGATTGCTTGTCAATTCTGAAGATCCAAACACTATTGCTGGGGCCATCAAAAATTTAATTAATGACAAGGAGCTGGCCAAACGTTTAGGTCAAGAAGCACAGCAAGTTGTCAAAGAATTGCCCAACATCAAATCTAAAGTAGCGCAATTCAGAAATATACTATCGTAACTACCACTCTTCGCCCAAAGGGCGCTCCCGTCCTGGGAGTCGGCGCCGACGCATCGG
>CAYTUI010000004.1:0-14493 GCA_964441335.1 uncultured Gammaproteobacteria bacterium | reverse complement strand
CCGCCCTCTGGGCGGACAATCTACCAATCTACCAACCTACATACTAACTACATGAAAACCCAAGACATAGTCTTAATCAACATGTCCAGCTACTCGGAGTGGGCAGCGGGAGTGAGCAATAGAAATTTTCATATTATGAACGAGCTGGAGAAAAACCCCGACGTTCGTAAAATTATTTGTATTGATTACCCACCACTAACATTAAAGAGAGTTCTTCGCAACTACAAAGAGAATATTCTGGCATCTCCGGGGAGAGGTACTGTCATAAAGAAACATCCTTTCGGTAAGGTTATTAAAATATCTGACAGACTTTTTATCTACTCTTTTGTGGATTTCTTTTGGCAACCGGATAAATTCGTTAACCGACTCCAAAAGGTATTACAGGATTTAGACTTTCAGGATTATTTACTTTGGTCATTTTTTCCGCCAATCATGCCTTATTTGGATAAACTAAAGCCGAAACTTAAAATTTTTGATGCTGTTGATAATTGGGCCGAACATTCGTCATATATAAAATTCAAAAGGCGTTTAAATAATAACTATCATTATATCAAGGATAACGCTGACATTATTTTTACGGTTGCCGAAGATTTGCAGAATCTATTTGAAAATCAGCCAAACGTCTATTGGATTCCTAACGGTGTTGATCTGAAACATTATCAACAGGATTTGAAACTTATTAACCGTGACATCAGTGATTTGCCACGGCCAATCATCGGTTACATTGGAGTCATCCAGGATAGAGTAGACTTGGAGCTGATTTCCTATCTGGCCCAAAATCATCCAAAGAAAAGCTTCGTTTTGGTTGGACCTATTTGGTATGCCGAAGCTATAAAAAAACTGGGTGAATTGCCAAACGTTCATCTGTTAGGCTATAAAGAGTATTCCGAATCTCCTGTTTACGTAAAACAGTTTGACGTTGGTTTAATTCCACATAAACAGAATGATTTTATTACCTCAACTAATCCCATGAAAATGTATGAGTATTTAGCTTGCGGAAAACCAGTCGTAGCTACAGCTAATGCCGGCGCCGAGATGTTTAAGGATGATGTTTATATTGCCAAGGATTACGCTGAATTTAGTCAAAAAATTGATCAGGCTTTGGCCGAGGATAATGCTGAAAAACAGGCTCGTCGTCAAGCAATGATGGAAAAATATTCCTGGTCAAAAACCGTTAAAGAAATGATTGCCTTGATAGAAAAAAAGATGAACTACTAATATGGATATCAGCGTTATTATCGTTAGCTGGAAAGTTCCCAAGGAATTGCGCCGTTGCTTGGACTCTCTGTTAGTATTTTCTTCAAATCTCAAGCTGGAAATTATTGTGATAGACAACAATTCTGGGGCAGATACCTTGGCGATGATAGAGGAGGAGTTTCCGACTGTGAAATTAATTGCTAATGGTCATAATTTAGGTTTTGCTAAAGCAGTTAACCAAGGTTTAAAAAAAGCTTTGGGCAAGTACATTTTAATCTTAAATCCTGATTCCGAAGTTCTGCCGGGCACATTGTCTGAAATGCATAATTTTCTGGAATATAATTATGGTGTAGCTTTAGTCGGGCCTAAAATTATCTACCCTGACGGCAGTTTACAGCCCTCTGTTAGGACTTTCCCGACTTTAGGCTCACAAGTAGCCGTCTTACTTAAATTATCAAAAATTTGGCCGTCTTTGCCAAGTTTGCGAAAATATCTTAGACGCGACTTTGAATATGATAAACAGCAGGAAGTTGATCAAATAATGGGGGCGGCTATGTTTTTTCGCCGATCACTAATTAATAAAGTCGGCAATTTTGATGAACGTTTTTACATCTGGTTTGAGGAAGTGGATTTTTGTTTACGAATAAAGCAAGCCGGTTATAGAATAGTTTACTTACCCACAGCCCAAATCGTTCATCATAAAGCCGCTAGTTTTAATCAGGTATTACCTCTGCGTCGACAAATGATTTTTAATAAAAGTTTGATACAGTATTTTTGGAAAAATGTTTCACCAATTGCCGCTCTAATACTGGCATTGATTACCCCCATAAACTTTTTACTGACCTTAATTTACTCTCTAATACCAACAAAAAATGTTAACTAAGTTCATAGATAAACCTTTTTTTCAGTACTCTCTGATCATTTATTTAGTTGCAGAATTTTTATCCCTCTGGGCATATACCTATTCAAGTTTTAACTGGCTGTTACTAGCTGTAATGACCATTGGTGCGATAATTCTAATCTGGCGGGATTTTCGTTGGGCGATATTTTTGCCAATGGCTGAAATATTTTGGGGTTCTTTAGGTAGAACTTTTTACTGGCCCATCGGTGGTTTTAGTTTATCCGTCAGAATGTTGCTATTTGCTTTGGTTATTTTGATTTGGTTAATTAAATATTTACCGGATGTTACGAAAGTAAAGTGGCGTAGCGGCTTAAATTTGTCATTGCTCGGTTTTTTTATCGTTATCGCTTGGGGAGTATTTAGGGGTTTTATTGGACACAACAGTTTGCTTAATATTTTTGACGATAGCAACGGTTTCTATTTTATTGTCTATATCTTAATGTGGCAGCGACATTGGCGCCCGGAGTATTTATCTAAAATTTTTGCTCTACTTATATCAGCTACAATTATCATTTCCTTGAAAACATTGTTTATCTTCCACATATTTTCACACGCTTATGAAATTGCCAACATTCAGTTTTTATATCTCTGGATTCGTGATACTAAAGTAGGGGAGTTAACTTTAGTTGTGGGTAATTTCTGGCGAATATTCTTCCAGTCCCACATTCAGCTGGTTATTGCCTGGCTCGGAACGATAATAGCTTTATTAATCTCACAATCGCAGAAAATTAATATACAAACTATTTCATATTTAGCCCTATTACTGGCGGCTATTTTAGTTAGTTTTTCCCGAAGCTTTTGGTTGGCGGCGATTGTTACACTGTTATTTTTTATTATCATCGGCGCAACTATATTATTTAGAAAAAAATCAGTCTGGCCATGGAGGAAAATTTTTCAACTTAAAGCCAGCTTTTTACTGGGCGTTGTTTTTTTGGCGGTTGTGCTATTTATTCCCTATGTGGATGCCAATTTAAGCTCGGCTTTGGCGTCCAGACTAGGTGCGGGTGAAGCGGCGGCTTCTTCCAGGCTAAATCAACTGCCTGTCTTATTAGACGGCATTAAACAGCACCCGCTACTGGGTTCAGGTTTTGGCAGTACTTTGACTTATCAAAATAACGACCCGCGCATCCGAAATTTTCTAAACCCTGACGGCACTTACTCTACTTATGCCTTTGAAATCGGCTGGCTGGATATTGTATTTAAGGTCGGCGCTTTGGGTCTATTAATAATTTTAACCTTTATAATAAAGATACTCTGGGATTTATGGAAATTGATAAAAAGTGACCAACAACCGGAAATCTTGATCCCTTTGGGTTTTAGTATTATATTCCTGATGATAGTTCATCTTTTCACCCCTTTTATAAATCATCCGCTAGGCCTAGTCTGGCTGATATTAACTTTCTTGATTGTCCAAAGTTATGGAGATAAAACCCAAGGTAACAATTAGTTTAATTACTTACAACGGCGAAAAATATATTCCTTTTTTGCTACCAAGTATTCAAAACCAGACATATAAGGACTGGGAGTTAATGATTTTGGACAATGGTTCCGGCGATGATACTATCAAGGCAATCAAGAACGAGACTTTATTATATAAACTGCTGGAACAAAGGATCAACTTGGGTTTTGCCAAAGCGCATAACAAAATTATCAGTTGGTCCCAATCAGAATATTTACTGGTTATTAACCAGGACATTTTTTTGGAACCTGACTTTATTGCCAAGCTAGTAGACTTTATGGATCAGCATCCTAAGGTCGCTTCAGTCGGCGGCAAGCTTTTATACTGGAATTTTGAACAACATGACAGAACGAATATTATTGACAGTTGTGGTCTGGAAGTAAATAACAAATATCATTTCAGCGACCGTCTGCAAGGACAAGGCGATGAAAATCCGACGAGCCAAGCAGTTTTTGGTTTGTCCGGCGCTTTAGTCATGTATCGCCGTAGCGCCCTTGAAGCTGTTAAAACCCCTATAAAAAATAAGGACGGGCACTTTGAATACTTTGACGAGGACTTCTTTATGTACAAAGAGGATATTGATTTAGCTTGGCGCTTACGGTTAAATGGCTGGGAAAATTATTTTTTGGCCGAGGCTAAAGCTTATCATGACCGTAGCCTAAGTTCGCGCAAACAGAGTTACTCTGACCGCAAAAGTCGCCGCATGCTAAATTTTTTGTCCTATCGCAATCATCTCTTGATGATCAAAAAAAACAGCTTTTTGAATCTTAGGATAAAACAAATATTTAGTTGGCTACCTTATGAAATTGCCAAATTTTTCTATTTACTATTGCTTGACAGATCAAGTCTAAAGGGGCTAAATGACTACCTAAGATTAAGGTCTAGAGCCATAAATAAGCGTAAATATATAAAAAAAATACGGACCATTACTGTAGCCGACTTTGCCGCTTGGTTTAATAAGTAGTTAATAGCTTATGGCTTATAGCGTATAGCAGATGCATCTGTAAGTGAACCAACGTTTATCAACTATAAGCTATAAGCTATACGCCATCTGCCATCTGCTATAAGCTACAATCTAACAACAATGGATCTCTCAATCATCATTCTTAACTACAAGGCCAAAAATTTGGTCAAACAGCTACTACTGGGGTTGGCTAAGCTCAACCTGCCTTTTGAATATGAAATAATTGTGGTGGATAATAATTCTCAAGACAAGGTCGGGGAGATGATTAAGGAAAATTTTCCTAATGTTATATTCATACAAAATGACAAAAACACTGGTTTTGCCGCCGGCAATAATCTGGCTATTCCCAAAGCCAAAGGGCGATATCTATTGCTGCTCAATACCGATATCGTTATAGTTGATGATGCCATTCAAAAATTATATGATTTCATGGAAACACACCCAACTGTCGGCTTAGCCGGTCCGCAACTAATTTATCCCAACAAAGAAATTCAGGAATCCTGCGCCCGCTTACCTTCTCTTTTTTTACCACTTTACCGCCGAACCTTTCTAAAAAATACCAACAAGGGGAAAAATTGGCTGGGTAATTATTTTTATCGCGACTGGGATCACCAGAGCAATAAAACGGTGGATTGGCTATATGGAGCATGTCTAATAGTCAGAAAAGAGAACCTTATCAAAGTAGGGTTACTGGATGAACATTTTTTTCTGTACTTTGAGGATGCTGATTGGAGCCGCCGTTTTTGGCTGGCAGGTTATCAGGTTTATTATGTGGCTGACTCTAAAATGTATCACTACCACCGACGCTCGTCAGCCGAGCAAGGCCTAATCGGCGCTTTGTTCAATAAATCCAGCCGTGAACATATTTTCAGCTTTATAAAATATCTCTGGAAATATCGTAGCCAGCCAAATCCGCATAAATAAAAAGCTTTCAACTCAAAAGCAAGAAATCTTTTATTTTGAATATAAACCCCTCCTTAGTCCTCCCCTTCCACCAGAGGTGGACAAGTTCAGGGGAGGCTCCTTTAGTTAGAGCCCCTCCTTTTCTAAGGAGGGGGAAGGGGAGGTCATTAATTTGATACGCATTTTTTCTTCAATAAATCAGAAAAAAGGTAACTTATCTGAAGTTAAATTACAGGTCCATGCTGGATTATTATAATCAACACCACTCCTGCCAAGATAATAAGCACAACCATTATTAGGCACATCATGCCCGTTACACTGACCACTTAATCTTATATCTAGACACTCATCTTCGGTAAATGTCTGACAACCAGCCTTAAACCAAGCCAAATATGCTCCCGCCTTAGCATCTGGCTTAAAACCCTTAACTGTCGCTTCAGCCGCATGTGATATATACATAAAACCACCCCAACCAGAGGCATCTGATTCAGTCACAGCAGCATCTATACTAACATCTACTAAGCTATGGCCCAAGTAACTTCTCAACTGCTCATCAATATCAAAATAACCCGGTGGATTTAATGCTGAACATGTTGCAAAGGCAGAATTATATCTACAAACACTATTAAAACCACCGCCTGTTGTGCCATGTGGTATACCATTCAAATACCAAATATCAGAGCCTAAACAAATTGACCCATTTGTAACTCCTTGTTCAGAATGCTTTAAGCATATCGGGCTATGGCCATTACATCTACTTAAAGGAAACTCTCCAACATTATTAACGTACGATTCTATGGCAGTTTTTAATTTCATAAAATTAATTTCTGCCTGCTCATTGAAAGTTCTGTATTTCGTTGATCGATAACTCGCCACCGCCATTGAAGACAATAAAATAATAATTGAAGCTACAACCAGTAGCTCAACTAGACTAAATCCGCTTTGACTGCGACGAAATGACATATAGTATATTATAAAGGAATACTGCCGAAAAAAATAGAGTAAAAAAAATCCGCCCCCCTGCCATAGTGCAACAGGGGAGCGGGACCTTCGGCCGCTAGCCGAGATGGCTAGTTGCCGACTTGAATCCGAACTGCGTGTTCGTCTTCGTCTCGGCCGACCAAATCGACCAGGTAACCGATCTTGACGTTTACGCCGCCAAACGGAACCTCGATTCGCGGTCCGAGGTGCAGATCACGGTTGGTCTGCTCGGACCAAGCAGCCAGACGCATGCCATTCGCGAACGAGTATCCGGACGTATACAGGCCGTAGTAGTCGTTTCCGCCGTCCAGGTTGGTAATCAGTTCCGAATCAACGTCGTAGGACCAGTTGCCTACTCCGTGACCGGCCCAAATACCGAGGTCCAGTCCGTCGTGGCCTTCAAACCAGCCGCCGGCGTAACCGACGACCGGCGTAATCCAGAAGCCACTGCTGGTGTCAGCGAACTCCACACCGCCGTAGACGAACCAGAACTGCGAGTCATGGCTCCGGCAGTCGAAGTACGAAGCCGACACGATCTTGTCCCAACTCTGGGACGAACCGAGGTCCGACCGTCCGTTGACGGTCAACATGACCTGCGTGCCGGTCCATTCCGGACTGGCGGCCTGCGCCGGCGCCGGAACGAGAGCGAGAACGAGAGCGGCCGCGAACAGAGAAGCGAGGATTCGCTTCATGAACTTGCCTCCTTGGGAATGAGCCTTACGGCTCGGTAAAAGGAACGAGACACCTATCAAAACCTACTTGCGCGAACGCGAAATAGACTTTGATAGATGCCCGCCCCCCTTCGCACAAGGCTACAGGGGGCGGGACATGCTAGCCTAGCCGACTAGCAGAAGGCGAGTGCCCGGTGCTTCGCATGGTCGGCGATAGCAGTCGCTACCTTATGACCACGAACGAAGTACTGGGGTTCAGGCAAGGGGACAAGCTTTGCCCCCGCGAGCTTGGACTGGGGGTGCCGTTTGGGCGGCGTCGCCAGTTTCGGATCGATGGCCATGATGCAGAGCCTCCTTGAATTGATGGCCAGGATGCTGACTCTCTGTTGCAGACCCATCAAAAGCGGCTTTAATAAGCCAATTATGACGGGCCTACAAACCACAAGAGTGTTAAAATAACCAATATATTAGCATAGCATATTATATAATATCTGTCAATAGTGCTATTTTCTTGATTTAATGGGTAAAGTTAGCTAAAATTAGTGAGATTTAAACTATGGAAAAACTACAACCATCAATCAATGACGAGTCAGCCCAAAGGACTCAAAAACTTGCTAATTTACAGCAGGCCAGGATTGAAGTATACCCGGCTAGAGTAAAGAGCAAGCAGAGCATTGCTGATGTTCTGGCCAAATTTGAAGTGCTTTTGGCTAAGCAAAATAAGGTGTCATTAGCAGGACGAGTACGTGCTTTAAGATTGCACGGCGGATCGTGCTTTTTGGATATAGAGGACGGAAGCGGTAAAATTCAAATTTTTATAAAAAAAGATTTACTGGGTGACAAAAAATATCAACTGCTGGTTGATAATCTGGATAGCGGCGATTTTTTGTACTTCAGTGGTAAAGCCTTTGCGACTAGAACCGGCCAACCGACAATTCTGATTGACAGCTATAATTACCTGGCCAAAACTTTACGACCGATTCCTGACGACTGGAGTGGCTTTAAAGATGTGGAGGCTAGATTTCGTAAACGCTATCTGGATTTGATTGTCAACGATAAAGCCAAGCAAATTTTTAAACTTAGAAGCCAGGTTATAAAAAACATCCGCGACTTTTTTGAGAAACAGGGATTTATTGAAGTTGACACACCAATGTTGCAGTCGGTAGCAGGAGGAGCGGCCGCGAAACCTTTTGTGACTCACCATAACGCCTTGGATATTGATTTGTACCTGCGAGTCGCACCGGAGCTTTATTTAAAACGATTGATTGTCGGCGGCTTTGAACAGGTGTTTGAAATTGCCCGTTGCTTTAGAAATGAGGGCATCAGTTTACAGCATAATCCGGAATTTACGCAGATTGAGTATTACTGGGCCTACAAGGATTACAAGTTCCTGATGAAGTTTACTGAAAAGTTTTTTGAACAACTGCTCAAGAAGATTAACGATGGTAAGCTGGAAATCAAAAATGGTCTTGATACTATTAATTTCCAAGCGCCTTATCCTGTCTGGGACTACCGTCAAATGATCTTAGACCACTTTAATATTGACCTAGACAAAATATCTGACGCCGAGCTACTGGAACTGGCTAATAAAGAGGGTCTAAAAGCCGAAGCAAGCTGGGGCAGAGGCCGCTTAATTGATGAGTTATATAAGAAACGCATCCGGAAAAAAATCATCCAGCCGACTTTTATTATCAACCATCCGATTGAATTATCGCCCTTGGCCAAAAAAATACCCGACCGACCTAAATATGTTGAACGTTTTCAGTTGGTTATCAAAGGCGCGGAAATTTGCAACGCCTTTTCGGAGATTAACGATCCGCTTGATCAAGAAGAGAGATTTAAAGAACAAAAGAAGTTACAGCAGAGAGGGGATGATGAAGCCATGGGAGCCGATGACGACTTTGTAGAGGCTCTGCGCTATGGTATGCCACCAACAGCGGGTTTAGGCATGGGGATTGACCGTTTGGTAATGCTACTAGCTGACACTGACAATATTAAAGAGGTGATTTTGTTCCCGACACTTAAGCCCAAAGTTTAAATGATCATTGATAAACTCCTGATCGGTACGCACAATCAGGGCAAAGCCGATTTTTTTAAAAAGAATTTGGCAGATAGCGGACTAGAAATTTTAACCTTGGATGACCTTAATATTGACGCTGACCCCGAAGAAACCGGTGAAACATTCGCGGCTAATGCACTACTTAAAGCGAAATTTTTTTATCAATTAACAGGCATACCGACTTTATCTGACGACAGTGGATTAATGATAGATGCCTTAGACGGCGAACCGGGAGTTAAATCAAGGCGCTGGTCCGGTCAATATGCCTCTGATCAGGAATTAGTCGATATCTTATTAAAGAAATTGGACAATGTATCTGAAGAAGACAGTACTGCAAAATTTGTATCTTCCATAGCGATTGTGATTACACCGGAAATCGTCATTACGGCTGAAGCCGAGACCAGAGGTTATATTAAAAAACAACCACAAATTCCTTATAAAACAAGCGTGCCTTGGTCCTCACACTTCTACATTCCAGGAGCGGGAAAAGTACACGGCGCTCTAAGTCCAGAAGAAAGTAAAAAATTTAGTCACCGAGGCCAAGCTTTAGAAAAAATTAAGAAACAATTAAATGACTTCATCAAACGCTAAATTGAGCATTATAGGACTAATCGCTATCTTATCTTTAATTGGATGTTCCAACCCAATGACTAAAGCAAAAATTGAGACCAACAAGGGAGATATCATTATTGAATTGTATAACAAGCAGGCGCCGGCCACAGTAGCTAATTTCATTAAATTGGCACAACTGCCGACTGATAGCCCGGAGGGGAATGGTCTTTTCTATGACAACATAAAATTTCACCGTGTAATTCCTGATTTCATGATTCAAACAGGTGATCCTCAAAGCAGAGGAGAGGCTGATGTTGATTTTGTTTACGATCCCACAGATAATCCTAAAAATTTACCGATTGCTGGCACTGGCGGTCCCGGTTACACCTTTGCTGACGAATTCAGTCCGGAGTTACGCTTTGATAAACCTGGCGTTGTGGCCATGGCCAATAGCGGCGCAAATACCAACGGCTCCCAATTTTTTATCACTCATGTGCCAACACCTTGGCTTAATGATAAGCACACTATTTTCGGACAAGTGCTTGAAGGTCAAGACGTAGTCAATAGCATACAACAGGGAGATTTCATCAAAACGATTTCCATTATAAACTAAGTAACGAGCTTTTAGCTGTCAGCTTTTAGGTCAATCAACGTCCTACTAGCTACTAGCTACTAGCTACTAGCTAACATGTTGGACATCAAATTCATCATAGAAAACAAGGCTCGAGTTGCCGAAGCTATAAAAAACAAAGGCGTTGATCTAAATCTCAACGATCTTTTGACCGTGCAAGCCAGACGGGCAGAAATACAGCAAAAAATTGAGGAACTTAATCGTCAAAAAAATGCCAATGCCGCCCGTATGAAAGGCCAAGTCGGTAAACCACCGGAAGGCTTAATCAGCGAAGGCCGAAAAATTAAAGAAGAAGTGGAAAAATTAAATCCGCAATTTGAAAAACTGGATGAAAAATATCGCGAGCTGATGCTTAAAGTTCCCAATGTTTGCTCTGAAGACACTCCTATCGGTCCTGACGACAGCGCCAACCAAGATTTACAACACATTGGTCAACCGCCGAAATTTGACTTTGAACCGCATAGCCACATTGAGTTGGGACAAAAGTTAAATATTCTGGATATTGATAGGGGAGCCAAGGTTGCCGGTTTTCGCGGGTATTTTCTAAAAAATGAACTGGCATTACTGCACTGGGGCGTGATTAATCTGGCTATTGAAAAAATGGTCAAGAACGGCTTCCAGTTGATGGTCACTCCCACAATGATCAAAGAGTCTCCTTTAATCGGTAGCGGGCATTTCCCGGCTGGTCAGGAGGAAATATATACGGTCAGAGAAAATGAAAAGAGCGATTGGAAGTATTTAGCCGGCACCAGCGAACCGTCACTTTTAGCCTACCGTTCTGATGAAACTCTGGAACTGCAGGAATTACCGCTTAAATACAGTGGTATTTCGCCTTGCTACCGCCGTGAAATTGGCAGTTACGGTAAAGACACCAAGGGTATCTACCGCGTTCACGAATTTTTTAAAGTTGAACAAGTGGTGATTTGCCAAGCCGACATGGATGTAGCCATCAAATTGTTTAACGAAATGGAAAAAATCGCTTCGGAACTATTATCTGATTTAGGCTTAGCGCATCGCATTTTAGGCATTTGTACCGGTGATATGGGAGCCGGAAAGTATAAAATGCATGATATTGAAACCTGGATGCCCAGCCGCAAGAATTATGGTGAAACACATTCATTGTCATTCTTAACTGACTGGCAAGCCAGACGATTGAATCTAAAATACAAAGATATTAATGGAGAGACCAAGTACTGCTACACCTTAAACAACACCGTTGTGGCCTCACCCAGAATTTTAATTGCCATTATGGAAAACTACCAACAGGCTGACGGCTCCATCAAAGTTCCAAAAGTTTTACAAAAGTATGTCGGCAAAAAAGTGATAAAATAGAGAGTTTGTCAATCATCCGTTAGCTGAAATATTCCTTTTCTTTTTTGGTCTATCGCCCAATTGTTTTAAAAAATTTTAAAATTTCTTTTTATTTTTTAGTGAGGGGAAAACGAATACAATACAAAACATCAATGTCAAAAATTATGGCAAAATCTTCAAATTCAAATTTTCATAGAGCGGCCAAAGTAAAAAATGATGAATTTTATACTCAGCTTATTGATATCGAAAAAGAACTGAAACATTATAAAGACCAATTTCGTAACAAAGTAGTCTACTGCAATTGCGATGATCCATTTGAGAGCAACTTTTTTAAATATTTTGCCGCCAATTTCAAAGCGCTCGAATTAAAAAGACTTATTGCAACCAGCTATAAGCCGTCTCCGATCGCAAATACACAACTTAGTTTATTCGGTGATGATAAAACACTCAAGCCCAAAAAGGGTCGCCCAAAAGTGAATGCAAACAAATTTATCATCAACGATGTTGGCGATCTGGATGGCGACGGCGCTTTTGATTTGAAAGACGTCGCGGAACAGCTAAAAGCAAACAAAAACAACGAGTGGTCGCCGCTTGAAGGTGAAGGAGATTTTAGAAGTCCAGAAAGTATAGAGTTGCTTAAGCAGGCGGATATTGTGGTGACCAACCCGCCGTTTTCGCTCTTTCGGGAATATGTAAATCAGTTAATTGAGTATAAGAAGCAGTTCTCGATTATAGGCAATGACAATGCGAGAACATACGTGAATATTTTTGAACTGATACAAAAAAATAAAATCTGGGCAGGATATGGAAAGGTAAAGGAATTTATACAGCCCGACGGATCAATAAAAGGATTTGGTAATGTCGGATGGTATACGAATCTTGATGTAGCGAAGCGACATGAATCCTTAACGCTCTATAAAAAATATTCCCCAAAAGAATACCCTAAATACGCAAATTATGATGCAATAGAAGTTAGTAAGGTTACTGATATACCTATTGATTATGACGGCGAGATGGGTGTGCCGATTTCATTTCTAGATAAATACAACCCGGAACAATTTGAAATTGTTGGGTCAAGTAGTAATTTATCAGAACCCATCAAAACAAAAGATGGTTTGGTCTACCGATATAAAGACCGCAATGGATATATGCGTCAAGCGGCAAACGAGCGGTTTGCACTTCCCGATGGTGACACCTGGCGACGAATTTACGACAGAATTGTAATTATAAAAAAATAATATGAAAATTAATCTACACAAAATCACAATTCGAAAAGTTATAGCTGGCTACAAAGATAGTGCCGAAGAAGGTGTGACAGCCTATGATGATAAATTAAATATCCGACCAAAATATCAACGTGAATTTGTTTATAAAGAAAAACAACGTAATGCTGTAATTGAAACAATCAAAAGCAGCTTTCCACTAAATGTAATGTATTGGATGATTAGAGAAGACGGTGGTTACGAAGTATTAGACGGACAACAGCGCACAATCAGTATTGGTCAGTATGTTACTGGTGATTTTTCACTGAACGACCGTTTTTTTCATAATTTAACCAAGGAGGAACAAGAGAAAATTTTAGATTATGAATTAATGATTTATTTTTGTGAAGGTACGGATAAAGAACGGCTGGATTGGTTTAGGATTATCAATATTGCCGGTGAGAAACTAACTGATCAGGAAATCCGCAACGCGGTTTATACCGGTCCATGGCTTTCGGACGCTAAATTGAAATTTAGCAAATCAAATTGTGTGGCGTACTTATTGGCAAATGACGGCGGCTCGCTTGTTAGTGGTTCACCAATACGACAAGAATATTTAGAAACAACACTTTCTTGGATAAATGACGGCAAAATTGAGGATTACATGGCTAAACATCAGCACGATACAAACGCCAACGAATTATGGAAATATTTCCAAAATGTAATCGCCTGGGTGCGAGAAATTTTTCCGCATTATCGTCGAGAAATGAACAATGTGCCGTGGGGAGTGCTATATAACCAATTCAAAGATAAAAAATTTGATTCAAAAAAATTGGAAAAAGAAATAACCGAGTTAATGCAAGACGAAGATGTAACCAAGAAACCCGGTATTTATGAGTATGTTTTAACCAGAAATGAAAAATTTTTGAATATCCGCGCTTTCAACGACAAAATGAAACGAGAAGCTTATGAGAGACAAAATGGCATTTGTCCGCATTGCAAAGGCGAGAATAAGAAAAAGAGATGGGAAACTGAAGAAATGGAAGCCGACCATATAAAACCGTGGCACGAAGGCGGAAAAACGACCGCAGAGAATTGCCAAATGTTATGCAAGGAACACAACCGAACAAAATCCGGAAAATAATGAAGCGGCGCGTCAGTAATAATTACAATAGAGCTGGCAAGATAGCAATTTATAATTAGAGCATAGTTAAACCTTAAGATTTATGTAGAAAAAAGTGCCTATTTTAGGCACTTTTTGTTTCCTTTAAGTTTAATTCCTTGACTTATGATATTTTAAAGATAATCATGAAAACATGAAAAACCCCTATTTTACACTAAATTTACGGAGACTTGACAATATTTTGCTATGCCTTATAATGTATTTATAGTTAAATTATAAATTTAAATATGATAAAAATGACTAATCAACAAATAATTGAGCAAATTGAGACGCTTTTAATACAATTAAAGCACTCGCTAAACTCGTCTCACAAAATCACATCTCACAGTACTAAAAAACGTCAATCAATACCTAAGCAGGGCTGGGCCTTTTCTGGACTTACTAGAAGTATCTATGAACTCTTGGAAGAAGGTTTTTTTGATAATTATAAAACAATCTCTGAATTACATAAAAAGCTAAAAGATCGTGGGATAAATAAA
>CAYTUI010000003.1:0-49086 GCA_964441335.1 uncultured Gammaproteobacteria bacterium | reverse complement strand
GTATATTTTTTTCCGAGCACATAATAAAGAGCGGGGTTCGGTTTTATTTGGCGCCTCATTACTGGGGGCGGTGTTGGGATTGATTATTAATCCTTATTGGCCGCATAATATACTTTTTTATTGGCAGCAGGTAGTGGAGATCGGTTTGAAAAATTATGCCGGCTTGGTTAATGTCGGTGGAGAATGGTCAGGCCTGCCCTGGCAGGACTTTATGCCGGCGCATGGTTATGGTCCG
Source organism: uncultured Gammaproteobacteria bacterium (assembly GCA_964441335.1). Classification (GTDB taxonomy): domain Bacteria; phylum Patescibacteriota; class Patescibacteriia; order UBA1558; family 2-01-FULL-52-15; genus CAYTUI01. Next base: position 48,851 of record CAYTUI010000003.1, on the reverse strand, counting down.
GCCATTTTGGCCATTGTGTTACTTTCGTCTGTCAAATATTTTAAGCGGTGGCAAACTGACAGCTGGCTATATTTATCTTTCGCAGTAATTTCTAGTATTTTAGTTCTTAAGTCGCAGAGGTATGTAGAATTGTCAGCGCCGTTAATTGTTCTTGCGGCTGCGACCATTGCCTGGCAGTCATTTCCCAAATGGAGCTGGAAAGGCATTGGTGATAATTTGGTCAGGCAACGGGGTAGGGCTGACAAATTTTTAAAATATTGCGTCATTATTATGATAGTTGCTCTAACCCCGGTAATTAGCTATTTATTTGTTAGGGATTTGCAGACAGTCCGCTATAAATTAATTTTAGGGCCGGCTATTGATGCGTATCAAGAGGAAGCCAGTTGGCTGTCGTCCAATATACCTCATGGTGAAATAGTTCTACATAGCGATTGGGATGAGTGGCCGATGCTTTTTAATTATAACGCAGACAATTACTATATTGTGGGTTTGGACCCGACTTTTATGTATCTTTATAGCCCAGAGCTGTATAATTTATACGCTGATATAACACAGGGACGTCTAACGACCAATCTAGCTGAACGTATTGAAGCTGATTTTAAAACCCGCTATATTCTAGTCAGCAAGGATCATCTGCTATTTACCAGCTTGTTAAGCAATGATACTGATTTTCGCTTAATACATCGCGGACCAATGGCAAATATTTATATGATTGTAGAAAATAATGGTCAGTAAGAATAAACAAGGTATAATTCTGTATGTTTTTTTGGGCATCTTTTTTGTCATAGCCGTCAATTTATATTATTTGGCGGCTTATTTTCAAACACCAGACGGCTGGACTTTTACCGGCGTTAATCTTTTTGCCGCAGCTGATAAGTTGATCTATTATTCCATGGTTGAACAAGGAGCAGAGGGCATTTACATGATGAAGAATCTACATACTTCAGAACCGCAACTGGGTCTATTTTTTTCGCCCCACTGGTGGCTAATTGGACAGACCGGGAAGCTATTAGGTATTGGCAATATCGCCTCTTACCACCTATATCGGGTATTGTTAACGATCGCTTTTTTGTTGGTTCTCTATCAGCTATTGAAACAGCTTTTTAAAGATCCGTTGGAGAGAATATTGGGAGTGGCGGTTGTTTTATTTGCCGGCGGTTGGGGCTGGATTTTGGCTCTGTTTAATCCCGGCATACTCGTTAATGGTAATTTGGCCTATTACCAGATGCCCGTTGATTTATATGTGACAGAGGCTTTTCCGTTCAGCAATTTTGCCCAAGCACCACTTTTTCTACTAAGTCATTTACTGCTAATTTTAATTTTTTATTTATTTGTCCGTTGGCGTCATAGTTTTAGCTGGCCCAGAGAGCTAATTGTTGGTCTGTTGTCTTTTTTATTAATTTTAATTCACCCTTACGATATTTGGATTATAGCTTTTGTCTTGGGCGGTTGGACGGCCTGGCGGTTTTGGTCAAATAGACAATGGCTACCAATATTAAAATTTTTATGTTTGGGCATATTTCTGCTGGCGGCCGCAGTGTATTTATGGTTGACTCTACGATTTGAACCAGCCGCCTCCGGTTGGTTAGCGCAAAATTTGGTTTATTCGCCGACTCTGAAAAATTATCTTTGGGGGTTTGGTTTCATTTTACCGCTTTGGTTATTAGGATCGTGGCAAGTTTTAAAGAATTATAAAAATAATGTTTGGTGGCTTCTGATACTAATTTGGTCATGGATGATTTGGTTGCTTACTTATCTGCCGGTGAGCTATAACAGACGTTTTGCCAACGCCTGGTTTATAGCTTTGGCATTGATTGCCGTTTTGGGTCCGAAATATTTATTAAAACAAATCAGCAATTTTGGCTGGAGAATAACGGTTTTGGCGGTGATTTTCTTACTGTTGTTTTTAAATAACTTTATTAGTTTAAGTAGTCAGCTGGAGACGCTTAAGGACATCAAAAACGATGATAAGTTTTATATCAAAAATGACTGGAAGACGGCCTTTGGGAATCTGAAACAAAACTCCAGTCCCCAAGATATTGTTTTGACTAATGATATTAGTGGTAGTGGCAATGAAATTCTGTCCCTTATGGTTCCGGCCTATACCGGTCGTCGTGTTTTTATCGGACACCGGCATCAAACTGTAGATTATTTATTGAAACAGCAGAAAGTTGATCAATTTTGGGTTTCGTCCGCCGGTGATAATAAATATGATTGGTTAAAAAGCCAAAGCATTGACTGGTTGCTTATCAGAACAAATAATAACCAGGACTATGGTTGGTTAAATTCCCAAGTTTGGCTTGACCAAAAGTTTTCGGTTGATGGCCTACTTATTTACCAGGTGCTTTAGTCTGCGAGTCAATTAATTTGGCATCAGGTAATTTTAGATCCAATGATTTTTGACTATCTAAATAAACATAGCCCTGTTGCCAGGAGTATAAGTTTAGAACTGTCGGCAGGTCATTAAGCGGTAGCACTATATCCATTGTTAAAATTTGTGAATCAGTAGATTGTAAATTAAATAAATCGTAGCCCAGAGAGTACTTTTTTTCAAAAGTGCCCTTTTTAATTTCCAGAAAATATTGAGATTGAATATCCGGCGACAGGCCAAAGGTGACCGTCAGCTTCTCCTGATCACCAGCAGATTGACTGCTCAAATCAATAATTTTTACCTCATCAAAATTAACAGAACTGGCCTTAATAGTTGCTGGCAAATCACTGTTCTGACTGCGCTGATAAAGACTAAAGCCCGGCGCTTCGTCTGTTACGGTGAATTTATTTAGAATATTGAGCAAATTGCTGGACATATTTTTGCTTTGAAGAGTGTTACCATAACGATTTAGTAGATGCACTTTAGCTACAAACATCTCCTGCCAGTCAATTAATAAGTATTGAATTCCATCAGATAGCGCATAATCTGTCAGCATAAATTGTCCTTTACTGGCATAAGCATATGGCAGTAGTTGTATCAGTGGCCGGCTGGAAAGGTTGCTCAAAGGGCTATAGGTTGTTGCCAAACCAGCAGTGGCAGGGATTTTGTTGGTCAGTTTATTTAAACTGGTTAGATCTGGTGATTTACTAGATAGAATTGGTAGGATTGAGCCGTAAGTTAAAGCGCCATAAACACTGGCCAGTAATAATATAAACAGCAAATGATTTTGGTATTTAAGTATAAATGAGCGATTGTTTTGACCATTCTTTCGCAGGCTGAAAATTAAGGCAATATAAATCGGCCAAATTAAAAACCCCCCGTAATGTGTCTGAATTAATAATAAGCTACCACCTTGAGTTGTTAAGAGATAAGAAGCTAGAGGCGCCAACATCAGCAATAAATATTTTGGCCGCCCTAGTGGTATGAATAACAACGGAAAAAATAACGTTAAAAATAGAGATAGGTTTCCAAAGGATAGTAAGTGTGATAAAACTTGCGGGAAAGACGCTTGGCCTAGCCAACTATAATAGTTAGAGAATTTATAACAACCGCTCAAAGCATTAAGAGCGATAATTTTTTGCGCCACAATAAACCAGCCACCACCCAAGATAATTGGTATTATTTTCCAGCGCCAATCTTTTTTATCCAGCCAGGCAATAATGGAGAAGCAGATTATAATCAGCGACACATCTTCTCTGACTAGTAAACTTAGAACACAAAAAATTATAAACAAAGGGAATTTTTTTTCGTAATAAAAATAAAAGGCCCAGAGTAAGAAAAAAATGGCCATGGTTAGATCGTGAAATTCAAAAAGATTCAGATTATGAAGTACGGGATTTAATAACCAAAGTATAGCTATGATTAGAGACTGATTCGGACTAAGTATTTTCGTGGCCAGTTTATACAAGGGCCAGGCCGCAGCTCCCAAAAAAATCGTCTGAATTATCAGCAAGGTTTGTGGTAGGCGAAAAAAATAGTATATTGGTGTTAAGGCATAAAGAATGGGCGAGAAGTGATCACCAAGATAAGAGGGTGGATGAATGGCATTAAAAAATCCGTTGCCAGAGACTAAATTAAAAAGTGTAGTGTTAAATATTGCTAGGTCCAAGTTGTCATAAAGATAATTATGTAGCTTCCAGAGACTTAAAAATGAAAAAAGTATGACATATAAAAAAATAGCTAGCATCAGCCAGTGGTTGGAACTAATTTTTTTCCAGGAGATTTTTTTTAGCATTGACTAAATTGTAAACTACTAACCAAAAAGTTGCTACCTTGACAAAGTTAGTATATTCTGTAATAATCTAAAGTTCTATTAGTTCCTTTCTCTCTACATCTCTCAACAGGAGGTTGCGGTAATGAAAAGGCTACTGTTCTGTCTGCTGGGGGCCGCATTGCCGCTACTCTGTGGTTGCGGTCACGTGTACTATGTCGCCGGAACTCCGGAAGAGCCGATTGCCTACATTGACGAAGATCCCGGCTATCAGTATGGGGTCTTCTGGAACACCTGCGGCTATGACTTTTGGGTTGAGCCTCGAGGTTTCAAATTTGAGATTCAGAGGCCTGATGGTACTTGGGATACCGAGGTTAGCTACATTGAGTTGCCAGCCTACTCCCAAACCGAGAGGCCGATCCGTTTGAAGCCCAACGACCCGCGCTATCAGGGCAGAGAGGTCTATTGGCTGATCATCAACTCCCCCTGGACCTGCTACTCCTACCCTTTGGTCGTCAATGGTCGAAAGCATGACTCGTACTTGAGTCAGAAGTACGACTGGGACGTCCATGTAGAGTTTGAGTGTCGACCGGTTCGCCACTAGATGACTGCCGACCGGCAATTAAAAAGTCCCTCGTTTGCGTCAGCAGGCGAGGGACTTTGAAATTATGAAAGTAAATGATCTTTTTAAGGTGAGCTGGTTGGACCACCGGTGGTGCCGACCGCACCGATTAGCCACCAAGTGACTGAACTGGCGATGGCATAGGAAATAAGGATAAGAACCAGACCGACGACTGAATTTTTTAACAAAGCTTTGGCTTTGGTTATTTTTTCTTCATTACCTCCGGACAGCATCCATTGCACACCGGCGACAATTATTAAGATGACAAAAACATATCCTATAAATCCTAAAATAATAGCTACTATGTTGGCAATCAAAGCTTTGGGGTCTGTTGGTTTTTCATTCTGACCGAAACCATAAACGCCGCCAAATACCTTCAGTTTATTAAGGGTAGAATTTTGAGCTTGAGCCGCTAAAGGTAAACCCAGTAACAGCAAATAAAGATAGATAAATTTATTTTTCATTATCGTGTGCTGGTTGGGCCAGGACCTGTCACGGGCGCTGACTCCGAACTGGCATTAAGAATATAAGAAGTAATATAGTAAGTGATACTATAAGCGGCGATAATTATAATTAAACCGACAACAGCTGTTGTTAAAGTTTTTTTGGCATTATTGATAGCGTCTTTTTCTCCACTACTGGAAGCTGTCATCCACTGAAAACCGCCATAGATTATTAAGACCATAAAGAGAATACCAACGAAACCCAAAACAACTTGAACAATGTTGGCGGCGACTACCTCAATCGGTTGTCTGTTAAGGCTGGTACCTTGCGCGGCTTTATCTAAACCAAAACGATCTTCGGCCAAAGTTTGTAACGGTACTATTATCAAAACAAGCATTATAAAGAATGCTCGTTTGGTTAGTTTTGTTAGTCCTTGCATAATCATTAGTAGAATCTACACCTAAGCCCGGCTCGTTTCAGGCTTGATAATATTTCCTGAACTCGCGCTGGGCTATAGTCTAGACTATACACCAGACAAGGTTAGACAGCCTTAGCTAAGTTGTTAACAACGAATCCGGCAATAGCGTAAGCGGCTAAAACGATTACTAAACCGACAACGCCAGACGAAATCATTTTCTTAGCCTGACCAATCTTGTCTTCATTACCGCCGGAAGTCATCCATTGAAAACCGCCGAGCAGAATGATCAAAACTGTTAAGATGCCTAAGAAACCTAAAACGATTTGAACTATATTACCGATGGTAACTTTCAGATCCTGTGAGCTTAAGCCGGCAAAAGTGCTGGGGAAATCAATAGAAGCAACGGCTTGAGCTTTTGGAGCTGCCATAGCGGCAATAATATAAATAGGTAAGGTGTAAATTAGGTTTGCGAATTTCTTCATTTAGTCACCCCCTTTCTTTTTAGTTTTTAAAGTTATTAACCCTTAAAAGAACTTGATATATATTATAGCAAGAAAAGTGGTTTTTGGCTATGAACTTTGCGTAAAGGCGCCAAAAATTGTTTTAAGAATGGAGTAGCTTGCAAAGATAACTAATAAACCGATTGTTGCCCAAATTAAAGTATCCTTACCTTTTTTAACTTTTTCGCTGTTACCGCCGGAAATCATCCAAGTAACACCGCCCCAGACAAACATTAATAACGCCAAAGCCCCAACAATGCCTAAGATGGCAGAGATAATATTGGCAGCCAAAGAAGGCACATCGGAAATATTACCCAAAGGATTGGTGACCTTAACGGCCGCTTGAGCTTGTCGGCCTAATATTAATGTTAGGGTTGTGCCCAGGCAGAGAGATAACTGTCGAATTTTTTTCATAATGTTTAGTTAATATGTTATATTGCTGGGTCTATCAAACGGTCAGGCAATTCCCGAATTGTCGGATCTGGTTCGGTCAAAAGTACAGGGAAGCAACAATATAGACCGGGACCACAGCCTGACTTGCTCTCACCATTGGAAATTCCCTCATCACAGAAATCACCAAGACAACCATATTTTTCTAGGCCACAGCTTTCTAGAGTGCTACAGCTCCAATTGTTATCAGGGTCTTGGATGTCTCTCATACTACAACTGTCTAGACACTGGCCCTGATAACAAACGCCTATACCGTTACCGCAGGGCGTGCTTGGCTTAGCGCCAGTACACTCTGATTGTAGTTGATATGGTTCAGTCGCTCCAAAACTAGTTAAAATGAATTTGACAATAATCCAACTGCCTAAGATAAAAAATAAAGCAATAGTTGTACCGACCAGAATATTTTTACCCCGGGTGACTTTTTCCTGACTGCCACCACTGGTCAGCATAAATACACCGCCGATAACATACATTAATAAGGCAATCGCTCCGCTCACACCAGTGCCCCATTGGATAATTATGTTAATAGCGTCAAACATTTGCTGTAATGTGCAGTTACCGGCTTGATAAATTCTGCACTGACGTCCTTCGCAATCAGCACTAGTCTGGCAACTTTTGTTTATATCAAGATTACCATCCTCACCCACGCAACGGTAGGTAACGCCGGTGCAAGGTACTTTACCGATGAAATTAAAGCCTTGCGCATAACCAACGACTGGCAGGAAAATTAAAAAAGCAATGATGATTAATTTTTTCATTGTTCAAGTGGTTTAATGTAAGTCTGGGTTATTTGCTCACCGGCAGTGGAAATAATGGCAACCGGTACAGCATCGGCAACAGCTAAATCAGTAACCATGCCCAAGAAAAATTTTTGAGCAGAGGAAAAGTTGTAACCATGATACCAACTTCTGGCTTGCAGTAGCAATTGGGCAAACGGTCCGATAGTCAAATCATTTTTTTGTTCATCAATTAAACCCAATAGAGCGGTAGTCTTGCCGGCTTGAGCCAGATATGGTTTGACGTTGTCGGTCTTGGTGATTTCCTGAATAAATTGCCAGGCTACTTCAGGATGACGACTTTTCTTAGGCACGACATTAACCCAGTAATTGGCATACGTTAGAGATTGTCCGGCACCGGCTGGTTGTAAAACCGGAGTAACATCCCAGTCTAATTTCGGGTTGGTTTGTTTAATAATAGGTGCGTGGTAGTTGTAACCAAGAAAATATGCTAAACGACCAGAGGTAAACATATCTAGTGCATTAGCCATATCCTTGTTCCAGGAATAAACAGTAGTATTGGGCTGGCTAAAGCTTAAGAAAAATTGGATTACTTCATTAGTCCGGGGGTTGCCCGTAAAAGTAACTCGTCCGTCCGTTTCCATATCTACGCCTAATTGCATCATTAGCAAGGAAACTATATCAAAGGAGTTGGGAATGTTGTCAGTAGTTCCTAAAGCAATGGCCGACTGAACGATTTCACCCTGGCCATTGACTCTGGTAATCTTGGGTGTTTGATCAACTACATCGCTCCAGGTCTTGGCCGGTTGGGCAATGCCGCTGTTATGCAGTAGAGCGCGGTTGTAAAACAGCACCATGGTGTCAACACTTAGAGGCAGGCCATAGATTTGATTATCAGCAATAACATCCTGGTAAACTACATCCAAAAAATTGTCTTTAATAAATTTTGGATTGTAGCCGGAATAATTTTGGATAACATCAACCAGCTCTTTTTTCAGTGTTCCTTGAATAACTTGAGCAGGGACAGCCATGTTAGCAGGCATTGGTGAAAGATGTTTTTGATATTCCCTGATCCAGGTATTAGGTATCATAAAAACATCCGGCCCCTGGTCAACCGCCCAAGCCTCCAAGAGTTTCTGTTTGTATTCTTCCGCGCGGAAAATTCGGTAATTAACCGTTATTAAAGGATGTCTTTGAGTATAAGAGGTGGTCAGTAAATTAATATCTTCGGGTCTTTCCCAAACGCCCCAGTATTCCAAGGTTATTGGTTGAATACTGGCGATTATTGCTTTTTGACGAAAAGCCACATAGCCAGTGCCGACGATCGCTATTAGAATAAACAGAATTAGACCGATGATGAAATATTTGTTTTTAAACATGTTTTAAAATTTTCTGTCTTTTAGATATTTTTTAAAATCTTTTTGTAGATCCTTATGTTTTAAACCAAAATGGACCGTAGCCTTTAGGTACTCTAATTTGTTACCGCAGTCAAAGAATTTACCATTACAGGCGTAGGCATAAACCTGCCCTTTTTGCATAACCGGTTTTAGAGCATCATAGGCTGTAATCTCCTGACCGTCTAGGGGCTTGAGTTTTTTTAGGGCTGTAAATATTTCTGGCGTAAAAAAATAACGGCCGGTGGCTGCCAAATGAGATGGGGCTACTTCAGGGTGGGGTTTCTCAACAATATCAAATACTTGGTAGGTATTAGGGCTAACTTTTTTGGCTTTGATAACCCCATAATTAATTACTTGTTCCGGAGCGACTTTAATGACACCTATAACAGAACCTTTATATTTGTTATAAACGGGCATCATTTGTTTTAATGCGGGTTCCTGGCTGTCTATAATGCCGTCTCCTAATAAAACCGCAAAGGGTTGCTGACCGATTATGTGTTCAGCCTGCAAAACAGCATCCCCCCAACCTTTAGGAGTTGGTTGTCTGACATAGATGAACTGGGCCATTTTAAAAATTTTATTTAATTCAGCCAGCTGTTTTTTCTTATTACCTTGTTGCAGTCGGTATTCCAATTCAAAATTTCTGTCAAAATGATCTTCAATAGCTCTTTTAGTTTGGCTAGTAACAAAAATAATATCCTCAATACCCGAAGCCACAGCCTCTTCCACTAAATATTGGATAATTGGCTTATCAACCAAGGGGAGCATTTCCTTTGGTTGAGCTTTGGTAGCCGGCAGAAATCTTGTGCCAAAACCGGCGACCGGCATAACTGCTTTTTTGATGCTGGACATATTGAAAAACTTCTATAATTATAACAGAAATGACCATGGCTGTAAATTAAATGTCTGCTAGACAGAGGCCTTTATTATTAAGACTTTGATTGCTATAATTAGCTCGCTCAAATGAGAATTGTATATACAGTTTGCGGTGACGGTTTGGGGCATGCCTTTCGCAGCTCTATCGTCATTGACCATTTATTAAAAAGTAATCATCAAGTTACTATTTTGGCTAGTGGCAAGGCTTTTGATGTTTTATCAAAAAAATACCAGCCCATCGGCAGGATTTCTGGTCTCAAACTAATCTATCAGGATAATCGAGTAAAACGAGGCAAGACGATCATAAAATATATGACTCAAGTTAAGTCATTGCCCAGAAATATTCTGACTATTAGGAAAATGTTGAAAAATTTTGAACCACAAGTAGTTATCAGCGATTTTGAACCGGTCGCCTCACTAATTTCAGCCTTCTACAATATTCCGCTCATTAGTATTGATAATAATCATATAATTAGTGACGTTCGTCTGAAAGTTGAACGATCAGATTATACCTATTACTTAGTCACCAGATTGTTCATTGATTCTCTTTTGCCCAGCCGTGATTATTCCTTGATCACCACCTTTTTTTATCCACCACTTAAAAAAAATCATGGAAAATCCAGTTGGCTGATGCCGCCTTTGATCAGAGAGGAAGTTAAAGCTGTTACGCCAACCATAAGTAACCATATTTTGGTTTATCAAACATCAGATACGTATAAGGAATTATTAAACGTCCTCAAAAATTCCAATCAGCAATATATTATTTATAATGGTAATCGGGAGATTAAATCTGACAACCTGATTTTTAGGGATTTTGATGCTCGACAGATTATTGAAGATATGGCTAGCGCTAAGGCTGTAATTGCCAATGGTGGTTTTACTTTAATTAGTGAAAGTCTTTATTTGGGTAAACCGGTTTTATCTATTCCAATTAAAATGCAATATGAACAAATACTTAATGGGCGGATGATAGATAAGCTTGGTTTGGGACGGATGACCTTTCGCTTGACCAGAAATTTATTAGACAACTGGCTGTCTGATTTAGATAGCTACAGAGGACAGATTAGCCAGCTGAAATTTGATAATAATATTTTGTTTACAAAACTGAACGAGATTTTGGAAACCATAATTCGAGACAAATAAGTTATTCCTTGACCAGGTTTTTGAAAATAGTAATCTAAAGAGTAAGGGGATAAAAACATGAAGGAGGGACAGGTGAGTCACACTGACGAGCAAAGAAGTCCTTTTGAGACTTGTGGGTTCGTCGAGTTGAGTCCTGAAGCCGAGGCAGTGACCGAGGTCAGTCAGCTCTGGGAATGGGGTAAACCGCCCTATCGTAAGCTTCGGGCGGAGTTGATCTCCCGAGCCCCGGGAAAGGCTGATTTCAATGGCTACAATGGCACCAAAGGACACTCAACGCACATGGTGACTATCGCAGTTGGCTTTAACCAGGAGGTTACCTTGGCCAGCTGTTTGCTCAAGCCTGTTTGACGACTAGAGGCTCTTGGACAACCAGGAGCCTCTTCTTATACCTAAATCCTAAGTCCTAATTTCTAAATCCTAAACAAATCATAATATTCAATTTTTAAAATTCAGAAACGTTTAAAACATTATTATTTGGGATTTTAACATTGTTTAGTAATTAGGATTTAGGGTTTAGAATTTGAAATTAATTACTGGTCAAGCGGTGGTGAAAACAAAATCCCCAGCGTTTAGGCCGGGGACATGTTAACTTATATGGGTTGTTTATGATTGACCGAGAATTTCCTTACTGCTAGATTCGCGATAATAGCTTACTTTGATCCAGGAATACTCCTTGCCCTTGTGTTTAATCATAATTTCAGGTTCGCTGACGCTCCAACCATTATTTACTGCGGAGACCTCAACTTCTGTATCGCCATCGTTATATGTTAGCCAAGTATTTGCCCAAGATATATCATAGTTGGAGCCTGCTCCACAAGATGTAGCTAAAGAAATGGCCATTTCTAGACCCTTGGCTTCATAATCAGTTTTGCCGTGATCATCATATTCAGATCCCTTCAGAGTGATCTTTTCTAATTTTTCTTTAAGGTCATTAGGCATTGACTCCTTCGCTTGTTCAGCTTGCTTCATTAAATTCGCGACAAAGAGCGCTGACTGTTTTTCTCCCGCTCTACTCATTTGTTCCCACTCTAGTTTTTCTCGGCGGTGCTCTCTTAAGGGATCAAGAAGATCCAAAGTGTCACTCAAAGCTTTTTGCAGGTGCTTCCTACTCGTTTCTTTAAATCTTTGTATACGATTGGAAATTTCGGCTGTCGGTTCGTTAGATTCTGGTGTCGGTGTATCGGCTGAAGGTATGTCCTCAAAAGGTTTTGTCATATTATTATGTGAATTACTTATTAAATAAATTTTAAATATTAATTACCCGGCCAAAAATTTCAGCAATTCATATACCACAAAAGATGGCCAGACCAGAGCTTTTAAAAATCCTATGATTCCCGGCCACAAGCCAGTGGCTTGTGAGATGTAATAAATCGCCGCTCCGATAAAACCCAGTCCATATACTGCGCCGGCGCTACCGCCTCCACAAATACTTTTTTTGCTCATAAATTATTTTTAATTAGCTATATTTTAGCTCTTTGTTATATTTAAAACAAGCAGTTGACGGACCTTGACAGGTAGGAATTTTATTGCTAATTTTGGCTGTTCAGTGGTAATCACGCTACTGACAAACAAAGAGCAAGAGGGGGTCAGACAATGGAACAGGTGAAGTTTTTTTCCGTCAGAGGCCAGATTTCCCCAGGAAGTCCTATTGAGATGCAAATCAATGATTGGCTGGCGCAGTATCCGAATATTGAGATTACCGATCGCCAGTTGTCCACTTGCGTTACCAGTCGTGATGGAGTATTTACCACCGTTGCCATTTTTTACCGCCCGAAGGTCTGACGTTCGGCAGCAAGGAGGCTGGAGTTGAGAAAGCTGGTAGTATGGCTGGCGAAGTTGGGATTAACATCCCAACAGGTAGCTCTACTGGAACCGTTGGCTCAAAGACATCGTTCCTGGTTTCAATCCTCACTGGATGATAGTTGGGACGATGAGAATCTTGCGCAGGCCACAATGAGGAGCGACTGGGAGGGTACGGAGGTTCTTCGGTGGCAAGTTGCTCGTGACAAGAAAGATAAGGAGGAGTTAGCGCTACTGATGAAGGAGTGCGCCAAGGCTGGTATCGCCAGATGGAGAATCTGGTTGGTCAAATGATCTCGGAAGGAGGAGAGATGCCAACACTGAAGGATTTGACAGCGGCTTTGGGCAGTTGCTTGTTGAGAAAGGAGCTGTTTGGAGCTACGAGTGAGTGGCTAGCGCACCTTGATGAGGCAGTGACCGAAGCCAAAGAGGCTGTCATGGAGGAACAGGGGCTGACCGATCCCAAGTTGGGTATGGTCCTAGCATTGGATCTGCCTCTTGGCCAGCGGGCTCAAGCGGCTCTGAAAGTTCTCCAAGAGCTGTAATGAGAGGGGATAACCTTGACTGTCGTGTCATCAGATACGGCAGTCTTTTTTTAGCAATCCTCGTATGTTTGTAGCTGGGACAATCGTAAATTTACATTCATCTGCGAGCAGAGCGAAGCAGTCTATATAATAAATCCTAAATTCTAAATCACAAATAACAAACAATATCAAAATTATAAAACTTCAATAATTTAAACTTTTGATATTTAAATATCCAACATTGTGATTTGTTTGAAATTTGGAGCTTTGGATTTGAACTTTTAACTAATAAGAGATCGCGTCGTCGCCCAATCCTCTATTACTTAACACCACTTCTACTAACAATTATGAGAATACTAGCGATGATTGGCTCCTCGCGAATTATTAGACGTTTATCATCCGCGAGCTGGCGAAGCGGTCTCTAATACAAACCCAAAATCACAAATAACAAACAATACCTAAATTTCAAATTATAATATTTTAAACTTTAAATATTATAATTTGTTTAGGTTTTAGGATTTAGGGTTTAAATATTTAAACTAGGGAGAGATCGCTTCGTCGCTTAACTCCTGACTAATCATGGTTGATTGTCAGTTCTACTGTGCGGACACTAAATACCACCAGCTCCTCGCGGATTATAACTTAATTACAGTCCGCGTCTCTACACCATCAGGGATACTACGATCTCGCCTCTCGCGAGAGGCGAGAGAAGCAGTCCAGATTTATTTGCTTCTGTCGTAAAATTATCAACGGGACTGCTTCGCCTGTAAGCTCGCAGTTTCCGGAGTTAAAAACCGAAATTTCAATAATGTCGGGATTTGAATTTTTAGCAAATTTTACTCAACCACGATTTTCCCTAACATTGACGGATGGATAGCGCAGGAATAATCATTAGTTCCAACAGTGTCAAAGGTAATTCATTCAATTATTTTAATATTGTCTGGTAAATCCTTTATTGTTACTTCAACGACCTGAATTGGCACATTGGGTTCCTCACTCCTGCACTGTGAGCCTTCAAAATTAATGAACTTGGATTTATCTAATACATAAACTTTGGCAATTTTACTTTTGGCAGTATCCAGTAAATTTTGAGTAGCGGAAAAGTGCAGACCCTGATCATCCATCCCAAACCTACTTTCGGAGTCTCCAGATACATTCCGTCCGCTTATTAATGCTCTAAAAATTGCTATGTCAGCAAAAGGCGTGGCGAAAACTGCTGGATTTCCATCTTTTTCATTCATGCCAGTTTTTTGATCGATGTTATATGCTTGACGAGGTTCTAAAACTTGGAGGATATCAGACGAACCATGAAAAACATATTTGCCTTCTTTTTCCAACTCTAAAAGTTTTTTTCTACCCTCGTCAAATTGTTCAATTTCACGTGACCTATTAAATTCCATGGACGTAAACATTATTTTGTGCCTCGATAAGCAACCTCTCCAAGGTAATGCATTAATTCACCCGAAGTATTTAAAATGTTTCGAAATCTATGTTCTGTAGTTTTCTCGTCAATTTTGGTATGCCTCGCTTGGATGCCTAGCTCAACTAACTCCTCATCTTGCAAGGATAGTAATTCTTTAAGTAGTGCCTCATCACTCACTTGCACAGCCCTTAATGTATCGCTAATTGGTACATTATCAAAAGAGGTGCCCTTAGAACTCTGAGCAATATGTCCAGTTCCCTTAAATAATTTATCCATATTTATGTCTCCCCTTTGCTTTTGCTGAATAACAGTTTCTGATAAGAAAATTATTTTCTGTGACTCGCTTTCTGCCAGCGAAGGAATATTTTTACCTGTGAGTATATCTCTGGCGTTAATAACTGCTTTAGGATTTGTAAGTAACTCAATAATTTTGCCCAGCCTATCTCTTTTTTGTTCTATAGTTTCATTATTTGTCTCTCCATCAGCTCGGGGCGGCCACTCATTAAATGATTTATCCATATAATTATGTTGTGTTAGTTATAAATTCAATTTTTACTCAACCACGATTTTCCCTAACATTGACGGATGGATAGCGCAGGAATAATCATAAGTTCCAACAGTGTCAAAAGTAAAAGAAAATGTTTGGCCGGTAAATAATTGGTTAGAATTGAAGGTGGTGGATTTAATTTGGTGTGGAGCTGGATCATCGTTGGTCCAAGTGACGGTAGAGCCTTTTTTGATAGTCAGTGGGGTCGGATTAAAGGTAAAATTTTCAATACTGATGGAAACTTTTTCGTTGGTTTTCACCGGTGGCACATTAGTCGGTAGTGATGGAGTCGGTTCATTAGTTGGTGAAGGCGCTGCCGGAACATTTGGCGTTACAGGCACAACAGCCGGGGTCTTTTGATTAGCTGAAAATAAACCGCAGCCGCTAAGAGCTAACGAGACGGTTAAAATTGCTATAAAACCAGTTACTTTTTTCATATTGATATCGGTTAATAATGAGCCATTTCATTATACAATTAATTTACATAAAAAGCAGGTATTTTGGCTAAGAAATTTGCAGTCTATACAGATTAATCGCATTTTGAAAAAAGATCTTTTCCTCTGTTTTTGGATCAATCCCCAACTCTCTTATCAGTTGAATATGCTTATCAACTGGGCACATCGGCCAATCGGTGCCAAATAGGACATTGTTTGGCTTTTTAAGGGCGGTCTTTTTCAGAATCTGCAGTACTTTGACCCACCCGCCAGTAGCTTCAACAACCTCCGGATCGGCCATGGCTGAAGTATCATAGTAGATATTTCCCAGGCCTTTTGTTAGTTCATAGCAATACTCCATTTGCGGCCAGAAAAAGTGAGCAATTACGATTTTTAATTCTTGATATTTTTTAGCAATTTTAACTAAATATTTTGGATCATTATATTTTGCGCAATCAATATCACCTGTATTAATGCCGGTATGAAAAACTATCGGTATATTATGTTTTAGACACAGCTTATATATAGACTGACATCTCTCATCATTTGGATAAAATTGGTCATGTCCCGGAAAGAGTTTTATAGCACATATTTTATTAACGGTTATTAAATTTTCAAGCTTTCTAATTTGTTCGTCAATGTTTTGAAAAATATTTATTGTGCCCATTGAAAAAAAATGTTTATCATCGTCAATAATCTTGGTGAGAGTATTCATATCCGCGCATTGAGTGCCAGGCATGTTGTCCGGGATGACAATAGAGTAGCTGATACCAGACTCTTTCATTGATTCTAGAAGTTCCTTTTTGATTTCAAAAAGATTTTGTTTCTTTTCTCCTAAATATGAGATATGGCAATGACTGTCTATGATCATGATAATATGTTAGTGGCCTATAATTTCCACTCAATCGGTAAGGTCCCAGTAAAACTATAATCCCCAAACAAAACATCTGCTACACCTTGACCCTCACTGCCCGGCAACCAGGCGGCAATAATTGCGTCCCAATCAGTGGCATATTGTTTAATATCTAATGGTCGGCCGGAAACTATAATCACAACTATTTTCTGACTAACTTTTTTGAGATTAGTAATAACGGCTAAGTCTTCGGCAGATAGTTTGGGGTGCGCATTATCTCCGACACCTTCAGAGTACGGATTTTCTCCGACAATCGCGATACCAATGTCAGCTAAAGTTGCTTGATTGGGGAAACTACCAGTTAGATTATACTCCACCTTAGCAGAAGGTGAGACCGCGGTCTGTATACCGTGTAGAATAGTTGTGCCGGGCACCCAATTACCATCAATGCCCTGCCACTCCACTGTCCAGCCGCCCATTTGCTTGCCTAAATTATTGGCGGCTGAACCGGCAACTAGGATTTTTGACGGATTCTTAGTTAGAGGAACGGTCTGGTTATTTTTCAATAACACCAGAGATTCTCTAACTGCTTGTCGGGCCAACTTTCTATGTTCCTCGGAGCCGATAATTTTTATATTAGACAAATCTGTTGGGGGTTTATCAAATAGCCCTAGTTCAAATTTTACTGTCAATATTCTTCCGACCGCTTCATCCAGCCTTGATTGCTTAATTTCCCCGGTGGTAATAGCACGCTGTAAATCCTCGTAAAAAGGTTTGTAATCAAAGGGCAGCATAATCATATCAATCCCAGCGTTAACTGCTTTGACAGTAGCAGAATATTTATTTATCTGATTGCCGTAGACTCCGTACCAATCAGATAAGACTAAGCCTTGAAAGCCCAGCTCTTTTCTTAGAACATCGGTCAGCAGATATTTATCAAAAGTAATTTTGTTGCCGTTCCATTTGTTTAAGCCAACCATAATTGTTTTGACATCGGCCTTGATGGCTTGTTTGAAGGGAGCCAGAGCTATTTGACGTAATTCAGCCTCGCTGATAGTGACATTACCTTGATCAATGGAATAATCTTTGTTGATAGAACTGCCCCAATTAGCCGAGCCGGAACCGACATAATGTTTAGCTGTGGCGGCTAGTGTTAGACCATTTTGATTAACAGATTGTAAGCCCTCAATATAGGTTTGTCCGAGAAGACCGACTAATTTTGGATCAGAACCAAACGTTTCATAGGTTCTGCCCCACCTGATATCTTCGGTTACATCCAGATCCGGTGAAAAAACCCAAGATATGCCGGTGGCCGCCACTTCTTCAGCGGTTGCCTTAGCTACCTCCTTAACTAAATTTGCATTATGACTGGCGCCTAAACCGATAAAGTGTGGGAAAATGGTTGCCCCGATGGCAGCGCCCAGACCATGATTAGCATCGGTGCCGTATAATAAGGGTATAGCTAAGCGAGTTTTTTGACTGTAGCTTTGGAAATTATTTACCATGGCCAGCCAGCCGGCAGGTGTATTATCATCGGGCTTCCCGTTGCCGGGGCTCATTAAGGCGCCCAGACCATATTGCGCAATATCGTTTAAATCGCTGACACTATTTTTTTCAACCAACGCCAGTTGTCCAATTTTTTCAGCTGCGGTCATTCTATTTAGCAAATCAGCTACTCTCACTTCGGTAGATAAGGCGGGATTTTGATAAGGCAAGTTTGTTTCACGACATTGGTCGTTTGTATCATCACACATTTGGACATGTTCATCATTAACAAGCAACTTAAAAAAAGTTGGTTTGGTTAAAATGTAAAACAAAGCCGCAATTAATAATAATGCGGCGGTTAAAGATAAGATAAGTTTTGGAGAATGAGAGGTGAGTTTCATAATAATCTATCTTAGGCGCTTAAGGGACCGAAGTGCTTTACCCTTATTGCTTGTTAGTTCAACTCGGCTTGATTGTAGCTCACCGTTTAGTCGCTCTACCTCCCAATTTCTCACTAAACTTCTAAAGAATTCACTGGTACTAATATATCCCCCGTCTTTAACAGCTTTTTTTACGGTTCTGGCCATTTGAGATGGTAGAGAGATGTTTATTATTTCACGCATATTGTATAGGATTAATTGTAATACAATGTATTACAATATTATCAAATGCCATATTTGTTTGTCAAGAAGATTAGGTGTGGCACGCCGCCTTTACCTTTGTATTCTAATAACAATGTGCGAGAAAATCTAGAATCATGAAGGCGCGAATTAAATAATCCTTTTTGCCGTAGTTTATATTTTCGCCATGAATAATTTTGTGCCGGTTGAAATTAAATGGCGTTGCAAGGGGCTTGCCTTTTTGCGATCTTTGAAACAAAATGTTCAAAAAAATATCATTCGCCAAGTCATCAAGTTGGGTTGTTAAACTTTTTTGGTTTAAATTTTTGAATCGCGTTTTTCTGCCAATCTTTTTTACTTTTCCTGTTTTGCCGTCAATCCAATCGTCATAATCGCAGTCCCACTGAATATTTTTTGAATTTAGATAATCACTCAAAGCTCCGTCAATTTGAGTTATTAATGTCGGCAAAACAACATTCGCTCCGTTTACGCCTTTCTTACTAGTAATTTTTACAATCTCAACACAGTCAGACAAAATTTTATATCGTTTTTTCAGCAAAGGTTTATTTTTCCAATCGTCCACCATTCCCTCTAAATTCTGCCAATCTTTTGCTTCAAAATATTTGACAAACAAGCCATTGACGGCTTTATCTTGCCTGCCTTTCTTTTTATCAAGTTTTACCACCTCAAAAATAAAAGGCAATGGAAAGCTTGGTGTAATGAACCATTTATATTTTTGTAAAACTCCAACGGCTTTTTGTCCGGCAATATTATATGTCTTTTGAAAATTTGCCCAATAGTTTGAAAAATTATCAAATACTTTTTTGTTTTGCTCTGTCCATTTTTGCCAAAAATCAATCTGTGGGCGCAATGACTCTGCGATAATTTTTGCGGTTGCTTGGTATTGCTCAATTGCTGGCTTTATAGATTCAAAAAGTCGTTGTTGAGTATCGCTAACTTGCTTGGCTACTTCCGCTAAACCTCGCATGGACTCTTGAATATAAGAAGTGCCGTCAATGGCTTGTTGAATTACTGATGAATAATTTTTACTAAAAGCGGTTAAGGTTTCTTGTGCCGACTTAATAGTCGGCTCAAAATTTTTTCTCAATTTCTCAACATGCTTTTCGTGTCCGACAACCAACGCTTGCTTAAAATCCTTGAAATAATTGCCGGTACCCTGAAAATATTTGAAGGTATAATTTTCGTTTTTAATAAACGCTTTTGCTAACGCTTCAAGCTCTACATCTGATATTTTCTGAAAATTGCCGAAGTTTATTTTTGGTTTAACAAGTTGACAAAATAATATCTTGGCAACAAAATCTTTATCTTTTAGAGTTTCTTGCAATATTTTGGCAAATTTTATCGTATAGCCATAAGAAACAAACTTTAATTCAACATCGCCTAAAGTTTCGGATTTTATTTTTGTGTTGTGGCTATCCAACACTAAAACGACTCTCTTACTTTTCAATTGTTCTGATTTCTTCTGCGGTGAGTCCATAGAGTTTATAAATTGTCTCGTCAATTTCGCCATTAAGTTTTTCGATTTCGGCTTTGAGTGCATGCCATTTGTCGGTATTAGCAGATGTACTCCGATAATCGCCGTAGAGTTTCGTTGCCTTATCAACTAAGACCGCGACCTTTCCCTGTTCAGTTTCGTCCGGTTTAACAATCGGAATGTCGAGCAAAGGCTCCTTATCTATCTGGAAGTTGCTACCCTGCATTTTGCCTTTGTGTTTGAGCCAGTATTTTATGAGTGCGGAGTTCAACAATCCAGTCAAATATTTCTGATTAAGTCGGGCGGTTTTGACAACATAGAAGGTCGCCGATACATAGCAGTCAAAGTCGGTATAAGTAAATATTGGTCTATTTGGGCATTTGCGCAGAGCAATAATTTTTTCGCCAACGAAAAATCGTTCATCCCGCGCTCGATGTAAGCCATATGGCTTGTTGTCGGAGGAGATAACCTCACTAAATTTATCTAAATGAGCCTTTATGTTGGGATAGGGTAATATTGCTTTTGGATTTTTAAATTTTGAATCTGTGTAAATGAGCCAAAGTTTATTATTTGGATTTCCATAATATCTTCCTAATTGTTCAGTAGTAAAATATGGTTTGACCAATTTTAGTTCTTCTTTGGTCAAATGCAGATTTTCTTTCTCTCTTTCCGATAATCCAAAAATTCCTTGGCCCACTTTGAAATTATTAGACAGTTTTATCTGGTTTGCTTTATTCAAAAAATCTTGCGGAAAAACGATACCTTGCGCGACTTCCCTACTGGTCAGGTCAAAATTTTTCTTTGTTTCTATCTTATTTAAAATTTCAGCGTTTGTCTGATTAGAAAATGCAATGTTCTTTCCAACTGATTGTTGCGGCTTTATTGTAGCCTCGAATTTGACTATACTGTCGTTACTGGATTTAAAATTTGTTTGTAAAAGTACATTTATCGCGTCTTCACTAATACTTTCATCATCGACCTTAACATAAGTTGTTTCATAGCTTTTCTTTGGTTTGATCTTCTTGAATATGAAGATCATGGTTTGAATACCAGCGTCTTTAAACACCTTAAAATCGCCAAAATCCACAAATTTTATTATTTGTCCTTCTGACAAAATCTTATCTCTAAAAATACTTGATCCTGCATTGGTCAGCCAATTATTCGGAGCGATAAAACCTAAATATCCGCCGTCTTTAAGCAGATCAATTGCACGACAAGCAAAAAGAGTCCAAAGATCCATTTTTCCTTGGTAATAAGGGCTTTCATGCAAACCGTCAAAAGCAGCGCGGTTAGTATACTCCTTGATATACGGCGGGTTTCCGATAATCACATCAAAACCACCTGACTCAAAAGCATCTTTGAATTCGCTCTGGAAATCAAAGGGCTTGTATTTCTCATCCCCAACCTTAATTAGTGAATTTCCAACTCGCAGATTGTGCTGAAGCGTTGGTAGCTTTGTTTTTTGAGATAAAACTTTTAATAAAAGATTTAGTTGAGCAATTTCCACCGCTTGCGCGTCAAGGTCTATGCCAAAAATATTTTTTTTAAGGATATCAAATTTAGCGAAAAGCGAGGTTTGCGGATTTTGTTTTGCCAGAGCGTCCAAAATTATATCGTAGGCAGCAGTTAGGAAAGAACCTGAACCACAGGCGGGGTCAAGAACTTTAATTTTCGCCCACTCTTTAGGCTTCGTTTTTTTTAACACCTCACCCAACGTTTCTTTGACGATGAACTCCACAATATATTTTGGCGTGTAATAAATACCCTGCGATTTTCTTTTTGATTTTGTTTTGTCTTCGCCCTTGCGAACCTGAACAAAGCTTAAATATTGTTCATAAATCCCGCCCAATACATCGGCAGAAATAACGGAAAAGTCATAGCGGTAGCCGCCTTTTGTTTCGTAAAGACCATTTATAACTTCAACTAGCACTTTATCGCTCGCTTTCCACTCTTCACAATAATGAAGTGCGAAAAGCTTAGAATTGTAATTTTCATCAAACCAACGAAACCCATCTACCAATCTTTTGTAAATATTGTGTGTTTTACCCTTGCTTTCCCACTCTCTCAGGAGAGAGAGTAAAATATTTTGCTCTATTTTTCGATCCTCGGCGGTGCGGATGAAAATAAGGCGATCAAGAAGTCTTTGGACTCCTTCATCTAATTCCTCGTCAGTTAAGGTATTTTGTTTTTTGAAATCATTAGTTAGCAAAATACGCCAATACATTAAGTCCTCAAAAAGTTTTTCACCAACTTGTTTTCGGGTTGTCAGTTTGCCCCATTTTTGAGCCTCCTTGTCCAATAGTTTCTGTTCAAAACTCTCCTTTGAGAGAAGCCAAAGTTGGTCAAAACGATTAATATAATCCTGACACTTAATTTCAATGAAAAGATTTTGTGAAATGCTTTTGGGAGGGATTTCAGCATTAAATATTTTAACGCTTTCAAAGTCCGTTAAAACGGCCCAAGTAACACTTTTGTTCCAGCTATAATTGATAGCCTGCTCCGCCCATTTCCACTCATCCAAATCAACTTTCATTGCTTTAGCTTCTAAGAACATGGCGGGGATATTATTGAAGCGGAAAGCTAAATCAACCCTACCTCCTGAGACGTTTTCTTCAGTTGTAACTTCATTATCATTGGTGAGATTTCTCATGTCCCAGCCCAAGTATTCAAAAAGTGGCTCAATAAACTCGTTGCGAGTTTGGGCTTCATTGTAGGATTTCATTTTTCCTTCTGCTAGTACTCTTTGATATTTATCAACGAGCTTTTGAATTTGCTGTTTAGCTTCCTCTTTTGTCATATATACTATTTCATTAAAATATCAAGCAAAATGCCGAGCACACTATTTTTGTGATGGTCGGGGTAGCCGGACTCGAACCGGCGGCCTCATGAACCCGAATCATGCGCGCTACCAACTGCGCCATACCCCGATAACTTTATAAAATACCTATCCTTTTGTTTTGCTACCAATCCCGACGCTCCGCTTCGCAGAAGTCGGGACTCCGACCTAGCGTCGGAGCTGCGCTACACCCCGATTAAATAAATCACAAATCTCAAATTTCAAATCCCAAACAAATTATAATCCTTAAAATTTTAAATTCTGAACTATTTTGGTTAAGACTAAGCCTTAGTTTAAGAGTAGAAATTTAGTTGGCGGTGGATGTAGGATTCGAACCTACGCGGGCTAATACCCGACCTCTTTTCGAGAGAGGCGCCTTAAACCACTCGGCCAATCCACCATGGTTAATCATCTCCCAACTTCTTTTTTAGCTGTCTACGTCCTTGACCGGTTTTATAGAATATTTCAGCTTTTCTGGCAAGAGTCTTACTACTATGCGCTTCATAGTATATTAGCTGCCAAGGACGATATGGTTTGGTGGATTTAACTTTTCCGTCGTTGTGGTTTTTCACCCTGCTGGGTAAGTTTTCAGTCGATCCTGTATATCGTCTGTTTATGACAGTACTTTTTAATACATATACATAATAAAATATCATCGCTTTTCATTTCTATTATTGATTTTTTCAGCTCATATCGCTACAGCGCACAGCGCTGGCGATTGAGCTGACCCGCTCGCTTGACGAGCGGGCGAGTGCGGCGCCTTCAACCACTCAGCCACGCTTCCAGGCGATAAACATAGTTATATTGATGGTGAACCACTTACAGTATACGGAAAAGTTTGATAAAAGCAAGTCCGACAAAAAATCTGGAAATATGTTATAATTTAGCGTAGCGATTAATAATTTTTAATCTCATGCCATCACAATTACCAATTTCCCAAGATGAACTAAAGGAGATACTGAAAACCTCTGGTGTTATTAAGGATAATGACTGGGCTCAAGCCGAAGAAAATGCTCTGCGCCGCCGCCGCGGTATTGAAGATATTTTGGTTGAGCGAGGTTTGCTAAAGGAGCCTTTTCTTTATGAATTAATAGGGGACAAGATAGATGTGCCTTATGTAAATCTTCGCAAACGTAAGCTAGACCCCAAAGTTTTAGCCGAGATAGATGAAAAAGTTGTCCATACCGCCAAGGCCATACCTTTTGAAATAGAAGGTGATACTTTAAAAGTGGCCTTTGTAAAGCCCAAGAGTAAAAAAAGCCTTGATCTGATTAAGGCCGCTACCAAGATGAAGGTGGTACCGTTTTTGATGACCAGTAAGAATTTCAGATTTGCCTCCAGATTGTATGAAAAGAATATCAAAGACGAGTTGGTCAGCATTATCAATTCTAAGGTCAGAAAAATTGATGGCCAGCCGATTCAGATAGAGATACCCATCATTCAAATTGTTGACACTGTTCTGGAATACGCCATGTTTGAACAGTCGTCAGATATTCATATTGAGGCTCTACCTGATTCTGTGGTTATTAGGTTCAGAATTGATGGGGAGTTGAAAGATCGAGCCGAATTGCCTTCTTCAGTTCATGATGCTTTGGTGGCGCGTATTAAAATTTTGGCTAATTTACGTATTGATGAACACCGGGTACCGCAGGATGGTCGCTTTTCTTTTAAAATTGAGGACGAGGAGGAGTCTGTTAGAGTATCGATTATCCCGGCTTTTTATGGTGAGAAGATTGTTATGAGATTGATGACTGACGAATCACAAAATTTGAATTTAGAGGAGTTGGGGTTGTCAGATGTCAATATTAAAATTATGCGGCGGCAAGTTGATAAGCCTTTTGGTATGATTCTGGTAGTCGGACCGACCGGTTCCGGTAAGACCACCACCCTGTATTCTATTTTGAATATTTTGAATACCGAGGGAGTCAATATTAGTACTATTGAAGACCCGATTGAATACGGCGTCAGAAGAGTTAACCAGACTCAAGTCAACCTGCAGGCCGGTTATGATTTTGCCACCGGTTTAAGAGCCCTGCTAAGGCAAGACCCGGACATCATTATGATTGGAGAAATCAGAGATAAAGAAACCGCCCAGATTGCCGTGCGGGCGGCTTTAACAGGACATTTGGTTTTATCTACTTTGCACACTAACAACGCCGCTGGCGCTCCGCCACGATTATTAGATATGGAAGTAGAACCTTTTCTGGTTTCCTCTACTCTAAACGTCGTAGTCGCGCAACGTCTAGTCAGGAGAATATGCCTTGATTGCATTGAAAGTTTTAAATTGTCAAAAGACGAGTTGGAGAGTTTAAGTAAGGAATTCGCGTTGGAAAAGATGTTAGAACGTTTTAAAGAATTGAAAGTAGTGGAAGCCGAGGTAAAATCTTTTAAAGATCTGACTTTTTATAAAGGCAAGGGCTGTCTCCGCTGTCATAATTCCGGTTATGAAGGACGTATTGGAGTAATGGAAATTATGGAAAATACTGATGTGGTGCAAGAGGCGATTATTCGTAGCGCTTCTTCTAATGAATTAAATAAAGCGGCCGTGGAGCAAGGCATGGTGACTATTTTTGAGGATGGTTTGCTAAAGGCTCTGTTAGGTGTCACAACCATTACTGAAGTTTTGCGTATCAAGAGGGAATAATATGGACTACTTAGATAATAAACATAATATCATAGATGAGCAGACCGCTGATAAGCTTTTGGAGGCTCATGAAAAAGAGCTGGAAGAACAACCCAATACTTTAGGTCAGCAACAATTGGCCGCTAAAAAGGCCATTAAGGAAGAGCGGGAGAAAAAAGAGCTGAAAGTACCTTGGTATAAGAAGGAGATGATTTTGGGGCATGTTAGCACGACTGATAAAATGCTGTTCATGGATAATTTAGCAACCATGTTAAAAGCCGGTTTGGCTCTGGCGCCGGCTCTTAGCACTTTGCGTGAGGAAACTCGGAGTAAGTACATGAAGAGTGTGCTTACTTATATTAAAAAGAAGGTGGAAAATGGCGAGCTATTTTCTGATGGCATGAAGCAATACCCCAAAGCTTTTCCGGAAATGATGACGGCCACAATAGAGGTAGGCGAGGCCAGCGGTTTGTTATCAGAAACACTGGGTCATTTAGCCGATATTTTAAAGGCCGAAAAACAGTTGAAAAGTAAAATATTCAGCGCCTTAATGTATCCCAGCGTGGTTTTAATCGCCTTGATTGCCGTCAGTTTTGTTTTAACGTTTTATGTTTTTCCGCAGTTAGTTTCAATTTTTGAGGAAGCTGGTGTGAAGTTGCCGGTCATTCTCTTGATAGTCCAAGGGGCGACTAATGCCGTGATAAATTACGGCTGGTATATGTTGGGCGGACTGGTAGTTTTAATTGTCGGTTGTTCCTTAATTTTTCGCCATTATGGTGCAAAATTATGGCTACATACATTTGTTTTATCATTGCCATTTGTTGGAAATTTAATAAAGCAAATCGCTTTGACAAGATTGTGCGGAAATTTGCATGTGCTGTTGAATTCCGGTTTGCCAATTATCAAGGCTTTAAATGTCATTGCTAAAACTTTAGGTAATCTGCGATATAAGGAGACAATAGTGATGATGGCGGGGGAGCTGGAGAAGGGCGTTTCTATGCATGCGGCCATGGCTGAACGACCGAAATTGTTTCCGTCCCTAATGATCCAGTTGGTTCAGGTGGGAGAAGAAACCGGCGAATTGGAAAGTATTTTAACTAAAGTAGCAGCTTTCTATGAAGACAAAGTTAACAATGTTTTGAATAATTTGTCTGTCATTATTGAGCCGGTCTTGTTGATACTGGTAGGTGTAGTCGTGGGATTTATTGCGGTGTCGGTTATCGGACCGATTTATGAATTGACTAATAGTTTCGCGGAATGATTAATAGATATACAAGAGGCTTCACTTTGCTAGAGGCTATTATGGTAATAGTCATTATTGGGATTCTGGTCGCCATAACTTTTTCCGCCTATATCAACTGGCAACAACAAGTAAGATTAGGTAACGGCATTGAGCAGCTTAAAAGTGCTCTGACTAAAGCGCAACAATTATCAGTAGCTTCTGCCGAAGGCAACGGTTGGGGACTGCATTTAGAATCGGATAGGTATGTTTTGTTTTCCGGCCTTGCTTATGATGTTGCTAACCCGACTAATAGAGTTGAGTTGTTGTCAGGTTTGGAAATAATTAATCCCGCTACCAGTTTGTCTGATGGTAGTGGAGGCTATAGTCCTAATATCATTTTTGATAAAGTAACAGGGCGGACAGTTAATACCGGCACTATTGAACTAAGCGTGGCTTATTGGCCAAGTTTAAGCAGAACTGTAATTATCAACTCATTAGGCATAATACAGTGAGGAAAAGTAATAATAATCAAAAAGGTTTTTCTCTAGTAGAGTTATTAGTAGCTATTATTTTTATCAGCGTTATTACCATAGCGATCCTCAATGTTATTAAATTTTCATCCAAACAGCAAGCTGTTAATCAGGAGCGCCTGCAGGCCATTCTTTATTCTCAAGAGGTACTGGAGGCGGCGCAAATTATTCCCTGGAGCTCTTTTCAGCCCGGAAATTATCGGTTGGAGTTGACAGATGAACATTGGACATTGGTAAGTGGCAATGAAACTCTAGATGATAAATATCTTAGGACGATAACTATCGGTAATGTCTATCGAACGGACAGCGTCAACGGACAGGTTTTCGGAGATATTGTTGAGAGCCCCGGTAACCTGGATCCCAACACTTATAAAGTTCAGGTGACAGTTGATTGGACCAGTCAAAAAGGTGGCAGTTACCAGGAACAGATGAGCACTTATATTCATCGCTGGCGGGCCGATAGATGGACGCAGACGGACTGGGAGGGCGGACCCGGTCAGAATTTATGGCAAAACGACAATAGGTTCTCCACAAGCGATGCCGGGATTGATTACAGTATACCGGGTATTCTAAGTCTGCAGATCGGCTCTATTGATTGGACCAATGCCTCAACCACGGGATCATACAATACACCCGGAAACTTTGATGATAATGATGTAGTCGCGCAAGACGACAGGGCCTATTTAGTGACTGAAAATAACCCTTCCGATAAAGAGCTTTATGTCTTGGATATCAGTGACATACATCACCCCGCACTAATCACCAGTTTGGAAGTTGGAAGTTCCTTAACCGGGGTTAGTTTAAAAAATAATTATTTATATTTATCCTCGAATGACAATTCAGGAGAATTCAAAATAGTTGACGTTGCCAACCCTGCTTCGCCGGTTTTGTTATCATCCGCAGATCTTAGTGGTAATGAAGATGGTAATGATGTGGAATCCAACGGTACGGAAGCTTTTATTATTCAGGGCAATATTTTACATTCCTTTGATGTCTCTAATCCCAATATCCCTGTGCCGCTAGATTCAGTAAATGTTGTCAGTATCGGAGAGAAGCTGTATTTATCCGGAAACTATTTATATGTAGCGACTCAAGACGCAGCAGCGGAGTTAAAAATTGTTGATGTTACCAATCCAGCTAGTATGCAATTAGTTGGAAGTTTTAATTTAGCCGGTTCAGTTAAAGCTAATGATGTTTTTGTGGTTGGCTCTAGGGCTTATGTCTCCACAGATAACAGCGGGTCATCGCCGGAGTTCTATATAGTGGATGTCAGTAATCCGGCCAGCCCGCAGTTATTAGGGGCTCATGAAATATCAGAAACAGTTTTCTCGTTAGTGGTTATTGGAGACTTTGCTTTGGTTGGAACTAATTTTTTGGATGAAGAATTAGTTGTTTTAGACGTCTCTAATCCTGCTAATATTTCCAATGTTGGCGCTTATGATTTATTGGGCCACATTTTAGGCATGTCCACAAATTGTAGTACTATTTTTGCGGCCACCTCCGGCAATCAGGGAGAGTTCTTTATTGTTTCTACCGGTGTTCCTGATTGTGATATTTCAACCCAAGGGACACTAGAATCATCAACCTTTGATACTGGTTCTGCTAATACTGAATATAATTGGGTTAGCTGGTCGGAAGTCGGTACCCCTAATACATTAATTAGAATGCAAATTGCTACCAGTCAATTGGAAACTGGCCCTTGGAATTTTTTGGGGCCTGATGGCACCAGTGGGAGTTATTATACTGACAGTAGCGGAGAACCAATAAATAACGCGGCTCATCTGCACCAGCGATATTTAAGATATAAAGTTTATTTGAGTACTATGGCGGCCTATGATGTCCCTGTCTTTGAAGAAGTTGTCATCAGCTACTCACCAAATCAAAATGACTAATTTTAGAAAAGGTTTTACATTGATTGAGCTGACTGTTTATATAGTAATAACGGTAATTTTATTATCAACCATTAGCGGTCTAGCTCTTAATATTCTGCATGTCCGGTCTCATATCAGAGCCGAGGATTTAGTTCAGCAAAACGCTAGATTTATTTTTAATTTCTTAAGCGACAATATTCATCAAGCCTCTTCTATTGAAGACGTCAGTCCTGATCCGGCTCAATTGAAATTTTATCTGACCGGTTCCGGTGACTGGTTTACGATTACGCCTAATTCCACTCGCTTAGAGTTCCAAACTGAAGACGCGGCTGTTACCGAGGTAATTCACGATTCGAATGTTCACGTCAACTCTTTTATTTTAACGCCGATAGCAGAAGAGATAACTGGAACAATTAGGGGTGTGCAGATAAATATGGAACTGGAAACAGGTGAAGTCGCTAATTCTTATCGCCATGCCCAGCAAACTTATAAAGCATTTTTTAGTCTGCGGTAATATGAAAACAGTTAACCAAAAAGGCGCCGCTGTCCTGATATCATCAATTATTATTTCTACAGCGGTGCTCTCCATGATCTTGTCTATGATGTACGTCGGCCTGAATAATGCCGGCTCCAACCGCTCATATAAGCAATCCGTGCAGGATTTTTTTGCCAGTCAGTCAGGAGCAGAAGAAGCATTATTGCAGATTAAAAAAAGACCGAATGATTTAACATTCAGTCTCTTTAATGTTATGAGCATAGACGTTTCCCGCCAGTTTGTAGACAGTCTGGGTAGCTCTGACATAGAAGCGGTGGCGACTTCTAGCCTAGCGACTAAGAAGGTTAAGTATAGTTGTACCCAAGAATTGTCAGATTGTACCTGGTCTGAAATAGCTCCTTAGCATTTTGCCTAATCAGATCAAGACACTCCTTACTTTTAAGTTTTCACACCATCTGACCTCCCCTTTCCCCTCCTTGTCAGGAAGGGCTCAATTTAATAGAGCCTCCACTGCTAAGGGGAGGACGGACCCCGCCACTCGCGAGCGGCGGGGAAGAGGGGTCGTATGAAATAATTGTAGACTCTAAACTTTAACCCTTCTCGCTGAAATAATTGCTAAGGCAGTTAATAACCAAAATAATACGCTTAAATCATTTTTAAAATAAGGCACATCAACCAATCCGTGCACCACGATGGTTATGAAAGCTAAGAGTAAGGCCCAACCCAAGGGCTGTATTTTTTTTCTCCAGATTTGTTTAGCTAAAGCAATAAATAGTAATATCAATAGCCAGCAAAAACCGATAGCTCCCGAAAGACCGGTTTCTGTCCAAAAGTTAAGTAGGATGTTGTGGGGGTAAAGAAATATTTCAATAAAATTATGGCGATGAAAGGGTACTAGAGCGCTCTGGTAAGTCGCCAGACCCGGCCCCAAGATAAAAGTTTGAGGTTTACTAATTAACAGTTGCCAGGTTTCTTGCCATTGATTGGCTCTAATCTCCAAAGAGCTGGCGTCCAATGATAAAGTTTGCGCCTGAATATTGTGCCACTGCCGCACAAGCGAAAATTTAATAGAAGCCGTATTAAGAGGAATCATGATAGCCACAATTACCATAGCTATAGCCAGAGAGCGGGTTTTTTTATGACTTATCATCAGAATTATTATGGCCACGGCCAGTCCCAGTAAGGCGCCTGCTGATTGCGCCCACCAGATAGTCAGAAAACCGCCAATAATTACCAAAGCCTTAAAAGCTTGTTGCCAATATTTGCCTGTCTCCCGCCAGTAGCCTAGGAATAAAGCGACAATCGGGGCAATTAATAAGGCGTTAGCATTGGGGTAGCCCAAGATAGTGGTAATTCTTCTGGTTTCAGCCGCCGCCCAAAAATCATTAGGAATGCCCCAACCGGTAATTTTTTGAAACATGGCCATGCCAAAAAAGACTATCGCCAGTAGCCCTAAAATATCCAGAAAACGATAAATTTCCCGTCGCTCTTTAACAGTGTACATAACCATTAAAAAGAACATTGCCGGTTCTAGAAAATAAGCTTTCCAAATGCCCCAAGCGGCAATCTGATCAGGGGCAATGACAGCGCTAATGGTAGCTGCTATCAGTAATAGACTTAAGGGCCAGCGATATTTCCCGGGAATAGGATTGTTAGGATTTTTTTGCCAGCGCCAATTAATTTTAGTCAGTCGTTTATCTTTAAACAGCCAACTGACAAAAGCAATTAGTATCAAGATTTCCAAAAAGGTTACTGGGACACCGAAGATAGTGAAACGTAATAGGTAACTGGGCAGTAGCAGAACAATCAAATAAAGACCATTGAGCATTTTGGTCCAACAAATTCGCCAGTAGATAATTATTGCGACGATTATCAGCCAGGAGATTGGATTGGCTAAATTAATTAATTCCATAAGTTAGTAGTTAGTAATTGGTAATTCCGGATTCCGAATTCTGTCTATTCAGCTCGGGATTTTTTTTCGTTTAAGATCAATTGTTTTAAGTCGGTTAATTTGTAGGCTTTAAGCATCAGAACCAGAGCCAGATAAACAATAAGGCCGACTAATATTTTTAACAGCACCTGGAAATCAGGCAAATAGTAAAGTATAACAGACATAATAACACTGGCCGCTAATAATTTAACAAAAGTTTTTAAGTTGGGAGTGTGTTGAAATTTTCGTCTGACTACCAGCCAGGCAAAAATTATAATTAGCGTTTCAATAATTACCGTCACCCAAGCCGCCGCCCAGTAAGAATACAGAGGAATTAATGTCCAATAGCCGATGATTGATAACACCGCGGCCAAAGCAAAATATTTAATCATTTTTTGCTGTTGATCCAGAACTAAAACCATATAGGTAAAAAGCGTGCCGAAAAATATCGCGCCTGTGGCCAGTATTAAAATTTTTAGAATCGGACCCGACAGACTGAAATCAGGCCCGGCTACCAAGACCATCAAGGGCGTGGCCAAAACCAAAGTTCCAAAAATCATCGGCAGTGTTAAAAAGGCAAAGAAGTCAAAACTATGTTGCCAGATGGTTTTTACTTTGGCCAGATCATGGCTGACCCAGGCGGCCGTCAGTAAAGGCAAAACTAAACCCATGAACATATGCGGGAAAGTAGTAGCTATTTCCAGCACTCTGTAAGTCGCGCCGTATAGACCGACTGTGGCGGCCGGCTGATACCAAGATAAAAATAATGTGTCCAGTTTGAAGTAAATCAGATTTAAGGCAGTAGTAACAGCTAAGGGCCAAGTTTTAATCAGAATTAGCTTCCAATATGTCCAATCAAATTGCAGTTTTAAATTAAGATATTTGCTGGTAAATATCCAGGTCATTAAAAAATAAATAAACGAAGCTAGAGAAGCGGCATAAAGAATTGTCTGCAAATCGTGGCCGCTGGAAATTAAATAAATAACAAAAATAAAGAAAGCTAATTTATTGACTAAACTGGCGGCGGCAATTTTAGGCATGACCAGCTGTTTTTGAAAAATAGCAGTCAGGACAGTGACTAAAGAAACAAAGAAATAGCTTAATGATAAGGCGATGACGCCAATTTTAATGGCCGCTGGATAATTTAGAAATTGGACTATGACGATACCCAGAAACAGAAAAACTAAAGAACTGAAGAACCGTAGGGTGAAGATATTATTGACGATTTTGGCTGTTTGGTCGGCTGTCTTAGCCGAGATTTCCCGCAGTAATGTTAAATATAATCCCAAATCAATTAGAATGATGAAAAACTGTAGCCAGGCCATAATAGTGGTGTAATAACCATATTGCGCCTGACCTAAATATCTGGTAATCAAGCCTAAAGTTACCACCCCCAAAACAATCTCCACAGCCCGAAAAACTATCTGCCAGAAGGTATTGTAGAAGATTTTGGAAGCGATATTGGTCATATTAGCTTAAGTTTTGACCCTATCATTGTATCATAAAACCCCGCAGATTAAGCAGGGGCGCGAAAATTAATCCTTATCCTAACCTCCCCTTGAAAAGGGGGAGGAATTAAAGGAGAGGATTTAATGTAAATCTCACATCCTCTCCTTTCCTCTCCTTCAGAGAAGGAGAGGTTAGATAGGCGTTGAGGTATGATGAAAGGGATAAAAATATTCTTAGGGGGCGAGAGAAGGAGCCTTATTGTAGCGGCCTTCTCTCGGTAAATGAGTCACATTCTGTGACTAGTTTGGGGTGTTTAATGTCTTTGGCGAATCTCCTCTTTAGCCCGTCGCACTTCACGCATCCATGCTGGTGCGACCAGGATGAGGCCAAACAACATGATGGAAGCACCGGCCAGCCTGAGCCATGTGACTGACTGTATCGAGCCTACGATACTAACCACCATACCGACGCCGCCGATCAAGATACCTACAACGGTTTTCTTACTCATCTTCTCCTCCTGTTGAACGCCCCCAAAGAATACTTTGCTAAAGAACTTAAGAATATTTAATCCATAGACATTTAACTGAAAATATTCTTAGGGGGCGAGACAAGGGCGTTCCCTTGTCTCTAATTTGGGCGTGTTGCTTCTCCGCTACAGTTGTCGCTTGATGCGGCGCTGCGGTGGGTCAAGCACGATACAGCCTACTGCCAGCATGTCCAGAAGTAGAATGAAGCCACCGAGGCCTGCCACGCTGGGTATCCCGCAGAACATGCCGACCACAATCGTTCCGATGCTGATCACTGCCACGATCACAAGAACGGTCTTCTTGAACCGAACGATGTCCATCGTGAGCCTCCTGTTCTTGGCTGTTTCTCGGAATTAGAGCCCTTGATTAACCAAGAGCCCACCCATAGGGCGAGAAGACGGGGTGTCCTGTACTGATATGTGGGCCTACATCAGCATATGGCGGAATAGTGGATAGGTAGAAAAAGGCAAAAGCCAGGAGTGCCCCGATCAGTATGATCACCAGTCCCTCCACTAGCTCCGTTAGTTCAATGCCCAATTCGCCCGTGTGTTCACAGTTGTCTCTTGTCATCATACCCCCTATCGTAGATTGACCTTGGTTCATGATCTCTGACGAGATTCACGTGCCCGACGCTCACGGATCTGCTGGCCGACTCGCCTCATCAAGGTGATGTAGAGCATAAATGTACTGATCACAGCGAGGCCAATCCCCAGACCAATCATAGGTATGTCATTCTTG
Organism: uncultured Gammaproteobacteria bacterium; assembly: GCA_964441335.1. Classification (GTDB taxonomy): domain Bacteria; phylum Patescibacteriota; class Patescibacteriia; order UBA1558; family 2-01-FULL-52-15; genus CAYTUI01. The sequence continues at coordinate 14,719 of CAYTUI010000003.1, read as the reverse complement.
AACTTGAGATCGCCAATCAGCATAATCCCGAAGCCCAACGCTATAGCGAGACTGTAGCCAAGAATTGACTTCCGATATGACATTAAAACCTCCTTGTTGTGTGCGCCCCCAAAGAATATTTTGCTAAAGAACTAATAAAGGAATTTAGCACGCCTTGAGTTTTGAGTCAATATGAGATATTTCTTGATTTAAATTCTTTTTTAAGTTGCGTTAAAGATTTGAAGAGGATTGTCTTCATACCTAATTTAGCCGCGGGTAATAACGCTTTTTCGCGATCATCTAAAATATACACTCTTTGGTTGGGCGGTTAATTTTTTTCAAGGCAATTTGGTAAATTTTTTTATTGGGTTTTAAGATACCCAACTCATGGGATAAAATTAAATGATCAAAATATGAATACCAACCTTTGGTAGCATAGTTTCGTGAATTTAATGAGTCGGAGTTAGATAATATTGCCAGAGTATATTTTTTGGAAAGTTTTTTTATCAAATTAATCATTTCTTTTGTCGGTGCCCAAGTTGATATCCATACTTGTTTTATCTTTTTCATCTGTTGCTCAGTTATAGGTACATTGAAAAATTTTTTAAAACATTGTTCATGGGTAATTAAACCCTTATTCAATTTTTTATCAAATACCAAACTATTGCCTGGTTTAAATTTTTTGTTGATATTAAGTATTTTATAAGAGCGATTAACAAAATCGGAGGTCTTGCCTTTCATGTATACTCCTCCGACATCAAATATGATAGCCTTGATCATAGTTTTGACAAATTATTTTGGTATATTTATGGGTGTTATTTTAGCAGTGTTATTGTAGCATAAAATCCCTATTTAATTAGGTGGTAGGATTTATATATATTTGTAGTTGACTATTATAACAAGGGGGCTTTGATCTGGTTTGACACAGTCGAAGGTTGCGAGAATATGATATTTATGCTATTTTCTGTGTAGTTTTTATCTTTCTAATTAGTTCTATGTTTAAGAATAAGGCAAAAGAGTCTGCCACCCGTAATTCTAAAATAGCCGTTTTTATAGATGCGGGGAATCTTTGGGGTGTATACAAGGCTATAGGCCGAATGCTCGAGCTTAAAAAATTAAGTAGCTTTTTCTCCAAGAAGTTTGAGGGAGATATTTTTAAGATATTTTATTACGTTGCTTATCCTCCCGAAGGAACACGACCTGGCGATAAGATAAAGAGGTTTCATAATTTTCTTGTCTACCTAGAGAAAGGATTGAACTTTTGTGTTATCAAGAAGGCCTTAAAGACTATTAATTTACGCGACAAAGAGGGTAGGCTAATTTATGATCAGGAATCCGGGGAGCCACAAACGATTGAAAAGGGCAATCTTGATGTAGAATTGACAATTGATGCGATAAAATATTCAAGCGCTTATGATATTGCCGTGCTTATTACAGGTGATTCGGATTTTCTTTCGCTGGCTAGCTATTTGAGAAATTTAAAACAACCAAAACGAGTATATGTTTTTTCGACAGATGGAAGCATATCCAGCGAGCTTAGAACCGGTACAGATGGATATTTTGATATCGCTGACTTTTCTGAAATCCACGGAGACGAACTAAAGAATTCGGAAGATAGGTAACAAACGAAATTAGGGCATATAGAGCTTTTCTAGATATTAAAAACGACCCACGCAACGCGCGGGCCGTTTTCTATGGTATTTTATCCCCTTAAGTTATGGATAACTCAAGGATGTTATTAGTATAAGCCTATATACATTATTTGTCAATCGGTGTATTGAGATTGTTGAGGAGAAGCCAGCGCGGATTCTAACCTATCTTTAAATCTCGTCTCAAAAGACGGAATCGGCTCATTAAATGAGAGATGCGTCTGGGCATATGAATGACAAAGGTGTAGGATGTCGTTTTCTGAAAGAAAATAGGACATAACTATTCAGCTCCTAGTTTTTCTAGAGCCTTTCCATATTCTTTGACTGTCCGGTTAACTGCTTCTTCAATAATTTGTTTCCGCTCTGCTGGTTTCTCTGGATCTAGTCTCCTTTTTTTGAGAATTTTAAAGACTTTTTATTCATAGGCAGAGCATAATCTAAAGGGAAAAATAAAGCAAGGTTGATGAGCCAGATATGCGATGTTATCTGCTATTAATTTTTAAACTTTTCGTCAATATTTTTTTCGTATTCTTTTAGCGCCACCTTATGTTTTGCTTCGAGCCTATTAATTTCATCTCGGTGAGTAGTCGATATTTTGATACTAATTTTTTCTTCAACTAATTTTCGTACTATTGCTGAGTACCAAATTTTTTGTTCAAATTTTCTTGTTGCGAATATTGGAAAACGTGAGAAATATTTACCCTTTAGACGTACTCTGAAGAAGAAGTTTTTGGTCGCCCAGGTGTCACCGACGTTAAATCCATAGTTGAACATAGATTTTGAACTAATAGTGAATAAATACTTATCTTGAAAATGTAGAGATGAAATTTCGTTAAACTCTGAGTCAAAGCCGTTTATTAGGAGTATAAGATCATGAAGATTGGTGTCGCTAGGATTGTTAAAATCTAGGACAAGGTGGTTACCGTCGAAGACATTTTGACCATACGGCATTACGTTTGGTTTCTCTTTTTTGGTTAGGATGATTGTAAGAACGGAAAAAATTACTGATAAAACAATGGCGACTATACTCAATATATCTGAGGTCTCCCATGTTAGGTTTTTAATTGCTTCGAGCATATTATGCAAAAATTAATAGCACATAACTATGTACCTACAAACTCCTAATATCATTACTTATTTATTCTATCACAAAACCCCGCTTTACCGGGGTTTTGTGATTTAAGACTAATTATTGATACCGGCTTTTTTCAGGATTTCTTTTCGTATTTGACCGATAAGTTTTTTATCGCCTCTAAGGAATGTTTTAGCATTCTCACGGCCCACGCCTAGCTTAATTTCGCCATAACTGTAGGAGTTGCCGGCTTTGGTAATAACACCATAGATTACTCCCTGATCCAAGATGTCGCCGGAGACGGAAATCCCTTCATTATACATGATGTCAAATTCGCAGGTCTTGAAAGGTGGAGCAATTTTATTTTTTACCACTTTGGCTTTAACACGGTTGCCGATTATTTGTTCGCCCTGTTTAATTTGCGCCGCGCGTCGGACTTCGATTCTGACAGAGGAGTAGAATTTCAGGGCATTGCCGCCGGTAGTAGTTTCGGGATTGCCGAAAAAGACGCCGATCTTCATTCTGATTTGATTAATGAAAATAACGGTGGTTTGGCTTTTGTGAACCACGCCGGCTATTTTTCTTAAAGCTTGGCTCATAAGTCTGGCTTGCAGTCCCATATGTGAATCACCCATATCGCCTTCCAGTTCAGCTTTAGGCACCAGAGCGGCCACCGAGTCTATAACTACCACATCAACGCCGTTGGATCGGACTAAGGTCTCGGCTATTTCTAAGGCCTGTTCCCCGGTATCTGGTTGGGAGATTAAGAGGTTCTTAACGTCAACGCCTATCTTTTTGGCATATTCAGGATCCAGAGCGTGCTCGGCGTCAATAAAAGCGGCTACTCCGCCTTGTTTTTGCGCCTCGGCTACAATGTGTTGAGCTAGAGTCGTTTTGCCGGAAGCTTCCGGGCCATAAATTTCAATGACTCGGCCGCGGGGTACTCCGCCAATGCCTAAAGCAATGTCTAATGACAAACAGCCGGTGGTAAATGACGCGACATCCAAGGTTTTGGTGTCGCCCAGCTTCATAATTGAGCCTTCTCCAAAACGGTCTTGGATTTGACTCATGGCCTCTTGGGCAGCTTTGTTTTTGTCTACTTGTTCCATATGTGTTTCTATTAGCCGCCAGCCTTTGGTTGACGGTATCCTCTGCCCTGTCAAAGGATTGCTTTTTAAGCCCTGTATTTATCCAGCACCTTCTAGAATATCACATAGTCTCAATTGTTGGGATAATTAACTCCAACATTCCCTGTATAAACTAATGCTCTATAATGAAGGTGCTCGGATTTATTGATTATTTATTAGTTCCGGTAAAGAGTTCTTAACTATCTGAATGGTTTCTTCAAAGGTCCGGCTATGCTTTTTTTTAGCACGGATTGTTAATATATTCAAGCCTTCGGCCAAGGGGATCTGTTGATTAAAACTGCCGTCATTATTGACCAGTATAGTTTGCTCATTAAACCATAATTGGACACCCGATTCAGTTTGGCCGGCGATAGTTAAGCTATCATTTTGGGTTTTTTGATCAGTTAAAGGAGGGTTGAAAGATATTTTTGGTGGTTCAAAAGTTTGGAACATGAAAATGCCAAGGTAGCCGATTAAAGCTAATATGATAACCCCGATGATAAACGATCGCAGATTAAGGCGGCTAAATAACGAACGAAAAATTTTACGACCGGGATTGGAGCTGACTATTTCCGGTTCTGGTTCAACCAATTTGTGTTTAATATTTTTTTCCCGCAAGTATTTTTCCAGACACTGCCTAGCCGACAGACCTAAATACTCGGCATATTGTTTAACCCAGTGCTTGGCATAAGCCTCGCCCGGTAAACTTTCAAAATTTGAAGTTTCCAAATATTCTAAATACTTTTGTTGGATATCCAACTCAACAGCACAGGTTTTTAAACTTAATTGTTTAGTAAGTCTGGCTTGATTAAATTGTTCGGCTAGAGTTGTCCCGGAGCCAATACTTTTTTTTCTGAAGGAGTTCATGGTTTAGAACTTATCTTCCTCGTCCAAAGGCCGATCATCCGCCATTGATTGATCATCATCCGGCTGATCTTCGGCCTCTGACCGGTCTGTGTATTGGTCTTTTTCAGTATCATCCTGTTCGTCGTCAGCCAAAGGCTGATCAGTGTATTGATCATCTTCAGCTAGGGATTGATTATTGTCCATCTGATCTTCGGCCTCTGACCGAGGATCAAAATTATTTGCTAAATCTTCGGCTGTAACTAATACCTCGCGTGGTTTAGCGCCTTGGGAAGGCCCGACGATGCCTCTGTCTTCCAGTAATTCCAATAGTCTGGCGGCTTTGGCAAAACCGATACGCATGCGGCTTTGTAATAATGTGGCTGAAGCGCGGCCGCTTTTGACAATAATATCGGTCGCTATGCCCAGTTCCTCGTCATCTTGATCGTCTTCAAATTGTCCGGCAAGACCGCTATGTCCTTTTGGTTCGGATATTTCCATATTGTAATCGGGTTTACCACCTTTGGCTTTAAGATAATCTGTTACGGCGCTGACCTCTGTTTCAGAGACAAAAGCACCCTGGATACGTTTAGGTTTGGATAGTTCGGCACTGATATATAACATATCACCATTGCCTAACAATTTTTCAGCTCCGGAAGTATCTAAGATGGTTCGGGAATCAATTTGAGAGGCCACGGCAAAAGCGACGCGCGAAGTGATATTTGCCTTAATTTGACCGGTAATAACATTAACTGACGGTCTTTGGGTAGCTAGTATCAGATGAATGCCGACGGCGCGGGCCATTTGCGCCAGTCTAACGATAGCCGCTTCCACATCCCGGGCGGCGACAGCCATCAAATCTGCCAGCTCATCAATAACCACGACAATGTAAGGCATCTTATTAAGCAGTAAAGCGCTGTTGTAACTGGTGATATTTTTTTTACCAGCGCTGGCCAGCAGTTTATAACGATCATCCATTTCATTAACCACGCCACGTAAAGTGTTGATGGTAGTTTTAACATCAGTAATAACCGGAGTATAAAGATGGGGGATATCATTGTAACTGGTAAGTTCAACTCGTTTAGGATCAACAAGAATTATCTTCAGATCAGAGGAAGAGTTTTTCCAGAGTAGACTGATGATAATACTGTTAATGGCTACGGATTTACCACTGCCGGTAGCCCCGGCAATCAACAAGTGGGGCATTTTTCCAAGGTCGGCAACAACACTTTTTCCAGTCACATCTTTACCCAGAGTAATCACTAAGTCATTCTTATTTTCTTTAAAAACATCACTACTGATAACTTCTCTAAGCCTGACCAGAGAAGGGGTTACGTTCGGCACTTCAATACCAACCAATGACTTGCCTGGTATAGGCGCTTCAATTCTGATGGGGTGGGCGGCTAAGGCCAAAGAAATATCATTTTGCAAGGCCGTAATTTTTGACAGCTTAACACCTTCAGCTGGTTTGAAAGTATATTGAGTGACTGTCGGTCCGACTGTTATCTCGGCCATAGTAACATCAATGCCAAAGTTTTCTAGGGTCTTTTCAATTTTTAAAGAATTGATTTTGATATCCCCGCTGGTTGGTTTAGAGGTGGCTGAATTTAATAAATCCAGAGGGATCTCAATTCTCTTGACGCGCTTATAAGTTCTGCCGGTTTCTCTTTTTGTTTCTTCCGAAATAGCCCCCGCTATTTGTTTATTGTCACCGATCTCTTGCGCAGGCTCTTCAATCTCCTCTTCTACTTCACTGTAGTTTTCTTCAGCCACAGGCTCCTCACCAACCTGATTGTAAATCGTTTCATGATCGCCATGGCCAAGTCCCTCTTGGAAATCCTTAACTCGCTCTAAGATTTGTCTAAAGGAGGTGTTAAAGAAAATAAAGATGCTGATAAATAATGCACCCAGAAGAATTATTAGCCCTCCCCAAAAACCGGCTACGTATGATAAATTATGACCGATAAAATATCCCAGGTAACCGCCACCGCGGCCGCCGGCAGTAATTTCTTTCAATGTTTCATCATTAACCAAATAATCAAATAGACCGGTCAGCGATAGCCAGAGCAAAGCCAAGCCAAAATAGTTTATTTTTTTGAAGGAATATTTTTCGTCAAATAGCAAAAAATAATCCAATACCAAGAGAAGTAACAGGACTATCCAGTTAGCCCAGCCAAACAGCTGGCCTAGGCCCCAGTGAATCCATTCGCCCAAAGCACCAGCTCCGTTAAATAATGAGATAATCCCCAGTAAAGCAAAGGTAAAAATGACTATAATTATGATAGTCTTTTTAGTCTCGGAGCTTAACTGCCAACTTTCGGGCTCCAAAGCAGGGATGTTTCGGTGGCGTTTATAACGCCTTTTTTTGCGACCAATCATGGACACTATTTTAGCATAAAATGGGGCTTAGATAAAGATAAAATACCTATTAAATTAAGCTCCAAAAATCAAGGACCAATAGTTTATAAATTCCAAATTCCAATCCCCGGACTTATTTCTTGATAATTGGAAATTGGAATTTATTGCTCCTTGTTATTTGATTTTTTGTTCTTGGAAATTAAAACTGACCTTTGCTACGGCGGTTGGTTTTATACTTTTTATAGGTTTTATAGTCAAACTTTTGTAATAGTAAGCCGGAGAATTGCTTGGCCTTGTCGTCCAGATCCTTGATATAGAGGTCATAAACATGATTCCAGCTGGCTACCGCCATATGAACACGCTGATTAGTAAAGCGCGGTCTGATTAAACCATGATAACGATTTTCCTTGCCATGAAATTTTACAAAAACATAATCTTCTTTATTGGGCAAAGAATTGGGCAAAGGTAAACGTTTTAAGTGATTAGGGCGGTGGAACGGGAACATTACATTATAGTTATTTTTGTTTGGCTGATCGTAACGGATATCGGTAATTTGTTTAGTCAGTAGATCAATATCAATTTGAATGAATTCAATATCCTTAATTGACCCGTAATAAAATTTTCTAAACAGAAAAGCGTACAAGACGTGAAAAACATAACGCGGATGGCGTTCGTTATCCCAAACAGTGTAGTAGGTGACTTGCAGAATGTTACCGCGGATGCGGGTACGATAATACATGAATTTCGGTTCATACTTATCATGTTTTGGTTGATAAATAATCGGCTGAAATTCTTTAATTAAAGTCGTTATCTGCTCCTCACTTAAATGATGTTTTTTACTCATCAGCTGAATTATAACACTAAGGTTCTAAAACAAAAACCGCTGGCCTACTTTAAAAATTTCGGACAACGGTTTTTGTTGGGCTTAACATTAAGCAAATATTATTTTTTTGGTTTAAAACCAGTTCCGGCTGGTATTAACCGTCCGATGATAACGTTTTCTTTTAAGCCTGTTAGGTGGTCAACTTTACCGGTAATAGCGGCATCAACTAGTACTCTGGTTGTTTCTTGGAAGGAAGCCGCTGATAAGAAAGAGTCTGAAGCCAGAGATGCTTTAGTAATGCCCAATAATAATCTTTCAGCGTCAGCTTTTTTACCTTTGGAGTTTTTATTAGACTCCTGGAATTGGGTATAGGTGACGACTTCTCCCGGCAGTAAATCAGTATCACCAGCATCTTTAACGTAGATTCTGGAGAACATCTGTCTGGCAATCAATTCAATATGTTTGTCGTTGAGCTTCTGTCCCTGTGAAGAATAGATGTATAGAATTTCTTTAATAATATATTTTTGAACAGCTAGGTGACCCTGCAGTCTGAATAGTTCATGTAGGTCAACGCTACCTTCAGTCAGTGATTGCCCCGGTTCAACTAAATCGCCATTTTTAACCCACAGATTATAGCCGGCTGGTATAACAACTTCCAGCATCTCGTCTTTGCGGCCGACAACCTTTAAAGTTTTTTTGGTCAGTTTTAGCAGGCCTGACAAAGTGCTGGGAATCTGCTGGTCATCTCGGACATATAAAATTTGTCCTTTGGAAATTTCCTGGCCGTCTTTAACCTTGATAATGTCTTCATCACGCAAAGCATGTTCTTCCTGGCCGGCTTCTTGCTGTTTGATTTTAATCAGGCGCATCTTGTTGGCACCAAGGTTTTCATCATCAATAATGATTTGGCCGTTAATCGGGGAGATAATGGCTTTTTTCTTCGGTATACGTGCTTCAAACAGTTCTTCAACTCTGGGCAAACCTTGAGTAATATCACCGCCAGCCACACCGCCGGTATGGAAGGTTCTCATGGTCAACTGGGTTCCTGGTTCGCCAATACTTTGGGCGGCAATAATACCAACAGCTGTTCCTAGTTTAACCAGTTCATTATGACCAAGTTCAAAACCATAACAGGTTTGGCAAACGCCGCGCACAGCCTTGCAGGTCAAAGCCGAACGAATAATCGCCACAGCTGGATCGGCTTTCTGGACTTTCTTAATATCGTCAAGAGTAATCAGGTCGCCTCGTTTAAATACTACTTTACCTTTGCTGTCTTTCAGGTCAGCGGCTAAGAAGCGTCCGCTGATTCTTTCGGCCAGAGTATCATTCATTTCCTCGGTGTCTTCTTTGGTCAAGACTCTGCCCTCGGTATCTTTACAGTCTTTTTCAATGACGACCAAGTCCTGGGCCACATCAACCAAACGTCTGGTCAGATAACCGGCGTTGGCTGTTCTTAAGGCTGTGTCAGACAAACCTTTTCTGGTACCATGGGTGGAAATAAAGTATTCCAAAACGTCCAAACCTTCTTGAAAGTTAGCTTTAACCGGCAGTTCAATAATTTCTCCGGCCGGGTTAATCACCAAACCTTTCATACCCATGATTTGAATCATCTGGGCCCAGGTTCCGCGGGCGCCGGATTCAATAATCGTGTGGACAGAATTTTTGGGATCAAAAGCCTGTTTGCTGATATCAGTAATTCTGTTTTTAATTGAGGTCCAAGCTTCAATAACTTTAATGTAACGTTCGCGGTCGGTTAATAGACCATCGTTGAACTGTTGCTGAATACTTTCAATTTGACTTTCGCCCTCGGCGATCAGGTCTTTCTTTTCCTTAAGTTCCGGAATGTCGCCCATGCCCCAGGATAAACCGGAGACGGTCATGTAAGTGTAGGCGATATCTTTAATAGCATCCAAAAGTTCCACTACTTTATCGCCCGGTATTTTATGAATCGCATCAGCCACAATTTTTTTAACATGTTTCTTGGTCATCGTTTCATTAATGAACTCAAATTTTGGAGGCAGAATGGCGTTAAAGATTAGACGGCCAACGCTGGTAATCAAAGTCTCGCCCTGGTGTCTGACGCGAATCGGCTGTTGTAAACCAATTTTATTCATTTTGTAGGCGGCTTCAGCTTCATCCTGATTGCTGAAGAATTTTTCCACCTTGTCCTCGGGATTAACATAAGTCAAATAGTAAACTCCCCAGACAATATCCTGACTCGGACTGGTAATCGGTTCGCCGGTTGCCGGCTTTAACAAGTTGTTGGAAGCCAACATTAAGTCGCCAGCTTCTTTTTTGGCAGCTTCTGTTAACGGTAAATGGACAGCCATCTGGTCTCCGTCAAAGTCAGCGTTAAAGGCGCTACAAACCAGAGGGTGGAGCTGAATCGCTTTACCTTCAATTAAGATTGGTTGAAAAGCCTGAATACCTAAACGGTGCAAAGTTGGAGCGCGGTTTAACATAACGTGCGAGCCTTTAGTGACAGATTCCAGAATGTCCCAGACTTCAGCGTGACCCTCTTCAATATAACGGTTAGCGCTACGGACGTTGTGAACGATTTCCGCCGCAATCAGTTTGGAAATAACAAACGGTCGGTAAATCTCCAAAGCCATTTTCTTCGGCAAACCGCACTGATGCAGTTTTAAGTGAGGACCGACCACGATAACGGAACGGCCGGAGTAGTCAACACGTTTACCCAAAAGGTTCTGACGAAAACGACCCTGCTTACCTTTAAGCATGTCGGCAATACTCTTGAGCATTCTTTTCTGACCCGTTGAAGAGGTGGTGGTTTTGCCGTGTCTGGCGTTGTTGTCAATCAGAGCGTCAACCGCTTCCTGCAACATTCTTTTTTCGTTGCGCTGAATAATTTCCGGAGCGTTCAGTTCCTTAAGTCTTTTTAAACGGTTGTTGCGGTTAATAACGCGGCGATATAGGTCGTTCAAATCGGAAGTGGCAAAGCGGCCACCGTCTAACTGCACCATTGGTCGCAGGTCCGGAGGAATGACCGGTACAGCGTCCATGATCATCCAAGAGGGGCTAATCTTATTGACCAGCAAGCTCTTGATCAATCGTGAACGGCGAATCATTTTTTTCTTTTTGGAAGTAATAACTGTTTCAATTTCGGTGTCCAGTTCTTTGGTTATTTTTTCCAGGTCAATCTGATGTAACAGGTATTTAATACCTTCGGCGCCGATGCGGGCTTCAAAAACATGACCATATTTTAAAGATAGATCCTGATATTTTGATTCGGAAATAATCAGCTTTGGTCGCAGTTCTTTAAGTTCTTTACGGGCGATATCGGCGGCTTCTTCCAGTTTGGATATTTTATCAATCTTGCCGGAATTCAGTTTCATCAATTCCTCGTCAGTTAACTGTTCCACAATCTTTAGTTCTTTACCTTCGGACAACATTTTGTTCTTTTTCTTGTTGACTTCCTGCTGTTTCTGATTGAACTCATTATCAATTTGTTTTCGCTTGGTGTTCAGTTCGTTTTTAATCTGTTCCAGGGTTTCCTGTCGTAAAGTTTCATCTACTGAAGTAATAATAAAGCTGGCAAAGTAAATAACCTTTTCTAAATCCTGAACGGAGATGTCTAATAGTAGGCCGATCTTTGAGGGTACACCGCGTAAGAACCAAATGTGCGAAACCGGCGCGGCCAAATCAATATGCCCCATGCGTTCGCGACGCACGATACTGCGGGTAACTTCCACGCCGCACTTATCGCAGACAATACCTTTGTAGCGGATACGTTTGTATTTTCCGCAATAGCATTCCCAGTCCTTGGTCGGCCCAAATATTTTTTCACAGAATAGACCGTCCCGCTCGGGCTTTTGGGTACGATAATTAATGGTCTCGGGGGTCAGAACTTCTCCGGAGGACCATTTATGGATGTCGTCAGGCGAAGCCAAGCGTAAACGGATTGATTCAAACTCAATCGGTTCTGTGGTTGGTTCCTGCGGCAAAAAAGTTGTCTTGGTTGTTGAAGGAGTTGGCATATATTTTTTACTGTCTGTTATCCTCCGGTTCTGGGGTATTGCTGATGGCTTTACCTTGGTGATCCAACAGCTCTACTTCCAGTCCCAGACCTTTAAGTTCCTTCACTAATACATTGAAGGATTCGGGAATACTAATTTTTTCAATCGGCTCGCCTTTGATGATTGACTCGTAGGCTTTGGAACGGCCGGGCACATCATCCGATTTAATAGTCAGGATTTCCTGCAAAGTATGGGCGGCGCCATAAGCTTCCAAAGCCCAAACTTCCATTTCTCCGAAACGTTGTCCGCCGAACTGCGCTTTACCGCCCAGAGGCTGTTGGGTGACCAAGGAGTAAGGACCAATAGATCGTTGGTGAATTTTATCTTCAACCAAATGATTCAGTTTAAGCATGTAAGACATACCGACTACCGAGCGGTTATCAAAAGGTAAGCCGGTGCGACCATCATATAACTGGACTTTGCCGTCTTCGGCAAAACCGGCTTTTTTCAATTCCTCGCGAATAGCCGAGGCCGGCACGCCGTTAATAGCCGGACTGGCTACTTTATAACCCAATTTTCTGGCAGCCAAACCTAAGTGGGCCTCCAATAACTGTCCTAAATTCATACGGGAAATAACACCCAAAGGATTGAGAATAATATCAATGGCAGTACCGTCGGCCAGATAAGGCATATCGCTTTCCGGTACCACGCGGGAAATAACGCCCTTATTACCGTGACGTCCGGCCATCTTATCGCCAACCTGAATCTTTCTGGTTTGCGCCACTGTGATTTGAATAGTCTTAATAACACCGGCCGGCAGCTTATCACCTTTTTCACGGGCGAAAATTTTAATATCAATTACCTTACCGTGCTCGCCGTGTTCCAGGTACAGAGAGGAGTCGCGGACATCCTTGGCTTTTTCGCCGAAGATGGCGCGCAGTAGTTTTTCTTCAGCCGACAGTTCGCTCTCTCCTTTAGGAGTAATCTTACCGACCATAATATCGCCGGCTGTCAGCTTAGCGCCGATGCGGATAATTCCTTCTTCATCCAAATCTTTTAATTTTTCTTCTGAAATATTGGGAATGTCTCTGGTAACAATTTCCGGACCAAGTTTGGTGTCACGGACGTCAATGGAATAATCTTCAATGTGAATAGAAGTGTAAAAATCTTCTTTAATCAGACGTTCGGAAATCAGCACCGCGTCCTCATAGTTACCGCCGCACCAGGACATATAGCCGACCAACACGTTGCGGCCTAAAGCCAGTTCGCCATGATCGGTAGCGGCACCGTCAGCCAAAACATCACCGGTTTTAACTTTGTCACCCTTATTGATGACCGGTTTTTGGTTCATACTGGTAAAGGAGTTGGAGCGCATGAATTTACCCAGCTCATAGGTGGTAATGCCGCTCTTGCCCTTAACTTCAATTTTATTGCTCTGGACAGCCGTGACTTCGCCATCTTCTTTGGTAATAATTACTTGTCCTGAATCTTGGGCGGCGCGGGCTTCCATGCCGGTTCCGACAATCGGAGCCTCCGGTCTAACCAGAGAAACTGCCTGACGTTGCATGTTGGTTCCCATCAAAGCGCGGACAGCGTCGTCATGTTCCAGAAAAGGAATTAAAGAAGTGCTGACGCTGATGATCTGATTAGGAGCGACGTCCATGTAATCAATTTTTTCTACTCGATCAAATTTAGGATGACCATGAATTCTCATTTCCGCTTGGTCGCTAACAAAATAGGCGTCAGCAGTTAACGGAGTGGTAGCGGCAGTGGTAACACTTTTTTCTTCAGTAAAGGCGTCTAGGTAAACAACTTCCATGGTTACCCGCGGTTTAATTGGAACTAATTGTAGTCCGCTGACAGTGGCAATTTTTTTAGCCGCTTCCTCGGTAATTTTTTCACCGGCTTTAACAATGACATGATTCTTGTCGTCGCTAATATCCTGACGGGCAATTTCGCCGGCAGTCTTTTTAGGATCATTAGCTATGTCATGGAGTACTACGCGGAAAGGCGTTTCAATAAAACCATAGTCATTAATTCTGGCAAAAGAAGCCAGATGTCCGACTAAACCGATATTCGGTCCTTCAGGAGTAGCAATCGGGCAGATACGGCCGTAGTGAGTTCTATGCACGTCTCGGACTTCAAAGCCGGCTCTTTCGCGGGACAAACCGCCCGGTCCCATGGCTGATAAACGTCTTTTATGTTCCAATTCTGACAAGGGGTTGGTCTGATCCATGAACTGCGATAACTGCGAGCTCATGAAAAATTCCTTAATAGAACCAATTACCGGTCGGGCATTGATCAGCTGATTCGGAGTCAGAGTGTTAATGTCCAAGGTGCTCATTCGGTCTTTAATAATTCGTTCCATTCTGGCCAGACCGATGCGGAATTTATTTTGCACTAATTCACCGACAGCGCGGATGCGGCGGTTGCCCAAGTGGTCAATATCATCAGCTTCCTCTTGAGTTCTGTTGAGACGGACAATTTCTTTAATGATCAAAATTAAATCCTCCAGTCGTAAAACTCGAGTCTCTTTATTGATCGGCAGTTTCAAAGCAAACCGCAGATTCATTTTATAGCGACCGACGCGGTCAAAGTCATAGCGGTCAAAATTGAAGAACATGGAATGAATTAAATTGCGGGCATTGTCAGTCGTTGCCAGATCACCCGGTCTGATTCTTTTGTAAACTTCAATTAAGCCCTCGGCCTCATTTTTAGAAATATCTTTTTTGAAAGTCTCTTCCAAATAGTTCGGGCCCTTGTCATCGGCCAAATCCAGAAATTTCTCCAAAATTTGTTCGTTAGTTCCCAGACCAAAAGCCCGTAGTAGTGCAGTGACGGCAACCTTTCTTTTGCGGTCTATTTTTACATACAAAACATTATTGATGTCAGTT
>CAYTUI010000002.1:0-60660 GCA_964441335.1 uncultured Gammaproteobacteria bacterium | reverse complement strand
GATCAAGAATTTAGAGTAGTTTAAAAATCTTTCAATTCCTCACAGATACTGTAATTAAACTCAATCCCGCCCGGTCATTTGACCGGGCGGGATCCATTTACTTACTCTAGAGAGTTTTCAATGTATTACTAGTAAGTTAGATTAGTAATTCTAATTAACTTGACCAAGCAACAGAGACAGCTGTAGTCGTTACTGCAGAGCCTAAACCACTTACGAGGTAACCGTTGTACCACTGACCGTAGGCAGTAGCATTAGCACCGTCGGTTGTCAAACCTCTACTCTTGAAGTTATCGGACCAGATGAAGTTACCATTGTTATAAGCGGACCAAGCATCAGCTAGGTTCTGACCTGTAGCAGCCGGAGTACCATGGCTAGCGGCAAGTGTTGACGAAGCGGCATCACCTAATAGTGATACAGCGACATAGTCACCAGTACCTGCGTTAGCAATGGTACAGCGTAAGGTTAAAGCCTTGCTGGAACCAGCACCAACTTCTATAGCTTCCTTAGTATCTCCAACGGAAATATCAGGATTGTCATAGACGAAGGTGACTAAGCTTCCGGCACCAGTTGTTAAGACTGTTGGGTTAGTAGAAGCACCAACAGTATTATTGCTGGAATCTTTCAAGATACAGCCAGTAATTGTGGTATCAGTACCACCACCAGAGGTGATCTCAAAAGTTGAGCGGTAAAGCAATACGCTATTGCCGCCTGCTTCAGCAGCCACAGTGAACTTCAATAAATCAACACCACCGTTGGTCAAAGCAGACTGACCGGCAGCCATAGTGACTGTTGGAATAGCCTTATGAATGACCATACCTGAAGTGGTGGAACCATTGTAAGTTTCAGAAGCGGCAGTGTTTGAACCAGAACCAGTAAACTTAAAGCCGTCAGTACCGCCTAAACCTAACTTAACATCGGCAGCCGGAGTGGCTGGAGAATCATCAGCTGTAGAGCTGATACCACCGACATCGGCTTTCAAGGTTAAGGTGACTGAACCATCTTTAGGTACAGTTAAGGTACCGTTGGAGAAGGTAAACTGATGATAACTGGTTGATGGAATACTGACAGAGCCCAAAGTGGCCGCGCCGTTCATAATATAAACGGTAGTCAAATCCTGGTAAGTACCAGCGGCTGTACCGGTGACTCCACCGTCAGCCAGATGAACTGTCAGGTTATCCAAGTCTAAGTCCTCATAGACAGCGTCAAATTTGACATAACCAAAGGTTACACCGGTGGCGCCGGCTCTGACCAAGGCCGAGCTTGGGTTGGTACCGGTATTAACGGTAACCGCGCCAGCGGCAGAAATGGTCAATAATGGACCGTTATCAGCTGTTAAGGTTTCTGTAGCGGCATTACCGGTGGAAACACCAGCAGCCACAATAGAAGCAGTGCCGTCAGTCAAACCGAACTGAACGGCATCGTTGGCAGCAATAGTCGTGCCAACATCACCAATCAAAGTAATGGTCTTTGAAGTGCCCTTGGTAATAACAATCGGAGTATCAAAGGCAAAGGTGGATGTCTGACCGTCACCGGCTGTCGGAGCATCGTTAATTGGAGTAACCGCGGTGCCGTCAACTTTAACTGTCAAGTTAGTGACATCGGTTGAGGAAGCGGCCCACAAGATGCTAGTAATGCGAACGTCTTCACCGGAATCATTAGAGTTAAAATTCCAAGATGATAAGACAACATCCTGCTGGCCGTTAACGATAGTACCACTGGCTGGTAAGCTGTTTCTAGTAACTGTCAATTTAGCGGCTTTCACAGTCTGGGTATTGGTACTTATCAAACTGGCCGGAGAAGCGGTAATAGCATTACCGGTTGTCTGACCTTCGGCAGTTATCTTGCTGGCTGGGGTATTCAAACTGGCATAAATTGTGTCATTTGAAGTCCAACCACCGGCAGTTGCCATATTACCGACAACTTTCAAGACAGTTTCACCGACTGGCAAAGTAAAGGTGTCAGTAAAGATGACTGTCAAGGCATTGTTAGTAACATCGGTCGGACCAGCAACAGAAGCGCCACTAGCATTGACCAATTTAACACCGGCTAAGGCATCCTCGGTAATTGTTCCGGTTGTTGAAGAGGTAATAGTCAAGGTCAAAGCGGTGATATCCATTGGTTCACCTTTAACAGTGAACTTGAAAGCACCTAAGACCTGATCATTGCCAACAGCAATGTTTTCAGAACCAACTGTAGAACTTCGTTCAACAGTCAAGGTACCATTGCCTAAAGAAAATGTATTGTCGCTCATTACTGGCTTGTTGGCGCTGGAACCTATACCTGAATAAGTCGGGGTAATGTTAAACCCAAAGGTACCACCTTTAACTAACAGGTCAGTGGATCTATAGATACCCAAATCAACAGTTCTAGCCGAGCCACCCTCAACATCAGCTCTCACTATGAACTGATAAGTTTGACCCTTAGGAATGGTGATTGGAGCAAAGCTGAAGTTAATGTATTTACCATCAACTGTTCCGATAGCAACTTGTGAAGCGTCACGCAATAGTCTGAAATTCATCAAATCTGTACCTAATTCAGCTGTACCTTCTTGATAAACAGAGACTTGGCTAAAACTGCCATCTTCAGTTGCAGACGCAACAGAGAATGAGAAGAAGGTGTAATCCTTCTTACCGACTTCCAATGTTGATGTAGAATTTCTATATGAACCATTGGAGACTGTAGCTGTACCAATTAAGATAGTTCCATTATTGGTTTGGTAATTACCGAATATTGGTAAAGTACCATTCAGTGTTGAACCGACAGTTAAAGTAATTGCGCTTAATCCCAAAGCCGGGGCTTCACCAGCATAGTTATATAGGCCGCTGACAGTATTACTTGCTGTGTTTGCAGCCATATTACCTGCCAAGTAAATGTATTTGGTGGTGTTGGCCGCAATTGTCAGATCCTTATTGAAGCTAGCAGTATGATCTGAACTGAAAGTCTTGGAATTGGCATCAAAAGGAATCATGGTATCGCCATCCAAAATATCAACAGAAGCAAAAGCTGCATCTTGGGCTAAGCCGCCTCTCTTTACCACCATCTGATCAATCGTCACCGGATTATCACCGGTTGTTAATTTAATCTTGGTGAATGGTAAACGAGCGGCACTTCCAACAGCCATACCTGAAGTCGGTGTATCAGAAGCCAAAGATACTGATAAAGTACCAGCGGCTACTGGAATGTTGGCAGAAGCCTGAATTGAAGACAATTCAGATTCTTCGCCTGTGATTGAGCTACCGGTTGTGTAACCGGTTAAGCTGCTCACTGTGACGACCCAACCGAAGTCAAAACCATTAGCTTCAAAGGCATCGCCTGTGGCAAACGGTCTGATTTCAGTACCATCTACATAGTAGATAGTGGCTTCACCTGTCTTCTGGATCAAAGATCCTGATGGAAAGGTTGAACCCAAAGTAGCACCTAAGGTGTAAGTGCTAGAAAAGTAACCTGGGATAACGTCATTGATTCTCTTGTTCCAATTGGAACCGTAGAGAGCTAAAGCGGTAGCTTCATCTGGAACCCAGCGAAGAACTCCGCCCGGCTCTACAGCGTATACTTTGTTGGTATCAACTGTAGTAACCATCTTGGTACCTGGTCGATAAGTTACAGCACCGCCGTCGTTATAAGCATCAAGCTCGGTAACGGTGACAGTCTTAACTGCATCGAAATTCTTGTACCAAGTGAAATATGTTTTCGCATCTGGGAAGACATATTTCTTCGCGTCAGCACCAATGTAGTAAACTGCATCGGAATTTGGTCCTTTGACTAAGTCACCGGCTGATAAAGCCTTAGCAACCTGAACTCCTGCCGGGGCAATTGTCCAAACCGCCAATGTGACTGTCACCAAACTGACGAAAATTTTCTTAGTTAGATTATGCATTTAGGATTTTCTCCTTAACGTTTCCTTAACTAAACGTCATTAATTATCTGCCCTGAATCACTAGTATCTTCCGATCCACCCCGCCCAGTAGGCAGGATGACGACCTTGGCGATCAAAAGACCCAATGGAGTAGATAACTAATTTAACGACAATCTAGTATAAAGAAACGATTTATTAGATTGTTATATAAACCCAGAGGGCTATATAACAATGGACCGTCCTACTAATAAAATCAGCAGAAACGGTATAGCAAACGCCCTTAATGCGCGCGCACAATCCGATCAACGGATTTACGAAGTTAAACATCTCTATCCATGGTAGATGCCTAACCCCCCGTCAAGCTCATTTAGCTAGGCTAAATAAACTTAACTGGGCATCAGTTAAGGGGCATAGCTTCCGGCCAGCGCCCGGTCGAATGACCAGGCTGCTTTTAAAGCAGGTTACTCCTGCATGGGGCAAGAAGCTAAAACCTTAACCAATCTGTCTCCCGATTTAGAAGGAGGTCGCGCGTATTCGTCTGCGTTTGCTTTGCTTGTTTGTTAATTTTCGTATACTTGTTTCAAACTCAATCCCGAATTTGTTGAGGAATTAGTTCAAAACAAATTTAACGACAAAATAAGAAGGGTTAACAACAATAGCAACTATTTCAACTGTCAAAAAAACAAATTATTTTAATACCTGCGAGCTACTGGAACTTGATGGCGTCTGAATATTAACTGTTTGAATGGTAATTTCTCCAGGTTTAGCGACTGGCGGTGTTTTTACCTCTGTTTCCACTGGTACTTTATTCTCCACCACAACCGACCCAATCTTTGAAAGAACCTCAACAGTTTTGTCTAAAATAACCTTACTTTCCTCTACTCTGATTTGAGCTTCCACAACCTTATTTTCAGCTAACAAGACTTTTGCCTGTTCCAAGATAATTGCAGAATTCTTAGGATTAGACTTAATACCGTTTATATCAGCAATAGTCACTCGATTTTCCTCACCGTTTAATATCTTTTTGATGAAATCGTTACTATTTATGCTGTTAGCGGCGGCTTGCACATCAACTAAATCTGCTTCCTGGTCGGTTATCTGCTGTTTAATCAACTCCTGCAGATCAGCTTCAGTCAGCAACTGCTCTTCATCACTGGTTTCTAGAATGGTATTCAGCGCCTTATCAGCCATATCCTTATTAGTCTCAATAACTTCTGTTAACGCCACCACTACAGAATCCTTTTGTTCGGTGTAATTTTTAATCTCCTGCTCCAAATCAATACCGCTATTCTTATTAACTTTAACTGTCTGGTACAGATTATTATTTTCTTCCGGGGCGCTGAAAATAACCTTACCATCAACAATTACTACCCCGGCAATATCTTTAGCCTGTTGTTTTAAGACTTTGGCTGTAGAATTAGCGCTTCGTGACAAATTACGAGCCAAACCGGCCGTTCTATTCTTATCGGAACTGCCTGTCTGTGCCAGTTTCAAACTACTGTCGGCCGCTACCATATTTCTCTCCAACTGTCTGATAACTTGAGAGATAGCTTGTTGTTTAGCCACTGTATCCAAATCCTTGGAGGCTAATACTTCTAGCTCCTTTAATCTCTTATTGGCGTGTCTGATAGAAATTTCCGCTTCCGACACAGGATCAGTAGTTAAGATTAACTCGGCTTTTTCCATAGATAATTTTACCGGCCAGAGAAATTCACCCGGCACGGCCGCTTGAGCAATCACAGCAGTAGAAGAAGCAAATAACAGAAGGACCGCTAAAGAGCCAACTTTAACAGGAGAAGGAACTAATTTCCGAGTCGCTTTCAGCATAAACATTCTAAACTTTTCAACCATTGTTAATTGGTAAAAGGCTCTCTCCTGTTTCTTAACCCGAAGTTCGGCCATTAAATGCGCCTTACTAACTGAAAACCACTCAGCGTCAACTGAGTATTTTGGTAATTCTTTAATTTTGCTTAATTTGTGGAGCACTGTCATCGGACTTTTTGTGGTAATAAGCTTCTTTTAGCTTAGCAATAGCCCTATGCAAGGTAACTCTGACGTTATTTTTATCCTTGCCTAGGATATTACTCATTTCCTCAATGTTCAAACCTTCAATATGTCTTAAAATGATTATTTCCTGATCTTCATCTTTCAAAGATTTGAGATGCTTCTCTAATATATAGATATCGGCATTTGTTTCTGACTCTTCAATCGGTGCTCCGATAGTGTCTACCTCGTCTTTCAAAAACGTCGTTTGTCTATCCCTGGAGCGATAATAGTCAGCTATCTTGTTGCGGGCCATCTTATATAGATACGCCTGCAAATTTTCTATGGTCTTATTATCAACGATATACTCCCAAGCCTTCAGAAAAACCTCGTGAGTTATATCTTGCGCCAGTTCCTTTTCAGATGTCTTAAAGTACACGAATCTGTAAATCTTCTCGGCATACTGATCGTAAAAAAAACCAAAGGCTTCTGTATCACCAGCCTGCAACCGTAACAGTGCTATATGTTCCTTCAGTGTGCGCTTTATGCCTTTCATAACATATGTCGCTTATAGTGCCATTATATTACACAATTATTCATCTAAAACCTAGCTTTTCGGTCGTATTAAAAATTTAGCTAATCTTAGCTAAATATATAACATAATTGATTAAACCAATTGATCTATTATCCTAGTTTACTTCCATGATAGTAAAACCACACAGTAAACCGCCACTAATTATAAGAAGAAATTGATGATTTGTAAACAGCATGAGCCCAAATGTCAGCGATGAAACAAAAAAAGCGAGTTCATAGAAATTTCCTGCGTTATCGGGGGATAATATTTTTTTAGTTTTGTTATATTTATTTAAGTATAGAATAGTCTATACTTAAATATGAAGATTTCCATAAAACTACTACTGGTGTATAATTTATTCATGACACAGGATATAAGAGTATCAATTTCTGAAGCCGCCAGATTATTTGGTGTTTCTGTTAAAACAATACGACAGGCTATCAAAGAAGGTCAGCTTATCTATATCATTGTTAATGGGCGTTATAAAATCAACTTTAAAAGCTTAGTTATTTGGAGTCAACTTAGTACCCGAAGAAGAAATCTTTTGGCTAATGAAGGAATAGGACGCTATGTGGATAACTGGCGAATCCAGAACCCTAAGTTTAGTCCCCGCTTACCAAAAAATGAGGCTAATGATGAGCCTCAAATGACTGATACGGAAATTGTCTATGAAGAAACTAAGAGTGATGAGGAAGCGCCTAGAATTTAACGGTTAAATCTAGTTCCTGTTCAGCACGCAAAACCTTCAATATAACCTCATCGCCAGGTTTATAATTAAGCAACAGGGTTTTTAAGGAATTAGCCTTATCAATTAAACGTCCACCAATAGAAATTATAGTATCGCCAGACTTTATGCCTGCCTTGTAACCAGCTGAATTGAAAACAACTGGCGTTCGCTGTGAATTATATATGTAAACTCCCGTGCCCTCGTCTACCAATCTACTCTGATCAATATAATAAACACCCAATGAAGCATAACCTGCCTCATTTAGCATCTTGGAAACAGATTTTTCTAACACCTCTCCGCTTAGTAAACTCTCATCACCAACAGCTAAGCCGGCTAATTTACCAGTTAGGGTAAATAAAGGCAGATTGCCTTTTCTGGACAGGGAAGTTATTACAGCCATATTTTCACGATCGTCAGAAAACTCAATCTGACTAACCTTAGTAGCCGTATCTAAGAAATCATTAACTAGAATTGCTGTCTTGGCAAAGATCGGATCATTACCAACAGTTACAATATTATAAACTAGAGTTGACCCGGGAATTAAGTCATTATTAGAAGCAAAAGACACTGGCTGTAAATTTCTGGCGTCAACCTTTATAAAAGCCAGGTTATATTTTTTGTCTTGGCGAAACTCTTGACCAGTATAAATCGTTCCATTAATTATAATATCCAGCGTCTGGCCCTCACTAATTTTAGGATTAAAATCCATCATTACCCAGCCGTCTGAAGTAACAACTATACCGGCACCAATATAACTGGCATCACTGTAAAGTTTAGAATAGGGATCATTACCAGTGGCCGAATGCAAATAGATTGCCACGTTATATTTAATAAAATTACCTGCTAACTGACTGATAGGATCCTCAATATTAAGCTTGATTGGGTTGGCGGTACCATCATTTACAACTACGGTGCTACTTGGATAAAATCTCCCCATCATACTAAAACCGGCCACACCAGTAGCTAAGCCAACAACGGCGCTAACTATCGTAGCGCTAACCAAAGTACCAGGTTTAGCAGTTGTAGGACGCTCAAAATGCTTAAAATTATCCATAATTAAGTATAACTAGTTAGTAGAAGGATAATAGCCGTCAAACAGAAAAATAGCAAATATTTCCAAAATAACCTTTTTCTGCTAGCTAAGTCCTGACCCTGCAAAGTCAGCTCCATGATAAAGAAAAACCATAGGGTGGCTAGGGCTGATTGAATATAAAAATGAACAGGCAAAAGGGTGATCACCGCTGATAACTCAACCGAAGTAAGCCCGCCAGCCAACATTACCATGGTCTTAGAACTTTTCTTTAAACCATCAACCCCAGTTAAACCACTAATAATCACTTCGGTAGCTATGGCGAATACAGCAATAGCCATCCAAAATGGAACATTGATAAAAATTAGTGAAAAATAAATAATATTCGCAATCTGCCAAAAGGTTAGAAAATATAGAAAACTATTAATTTCCAGGTATTGCTTGGTTCGGAAACCGCCATCTTTAAAATAACTGACAAAAGCATAAACTATCCAAAACCAAATGGCTGTCAGCAATACAATATATAGAATTCGTAAAGGTGCGGACTCAACAATGTATAATTGCATAAAACTGCTGAACAAAAATAATAGATAGTTCAACCAGTTATGCCAAAACTTTCTAAAATCACGCCTACTGATGTATTTAAAAAAAATTAGGGATAGGATTATCACTGCCGTAGCTACATAGATGAGTAGCTTAGGATAAAGGTTGGACAAAATAAAACCACCCAAAATAATAAGGGGGAGTAAATAGGGTATAAATTTCCTAGTCATTCATTTACTTTGCTAGCTGGCCAAGTAGGGCTTGGACTTGCGGCTTTGACCATTCCTGGTGTTCGGCAAAAGTCTCTAGCCTGTCACTGACCATTTGAATCATATCAACTTGGTCTTGAAAGGTTATCCAAATATCCAAGGCTGAAAAAAGAATCAAGTGGTCCTCTTTGACATCGGCAGAAACGCGCAATTCCTGCAATTTATTCTTGGATTTAACCAGCGCCTCGGTATCACCGACATTAAATCCACTGATCAGGTCGTTCAATATTAAGCTGACTGTCTGGGGATAGGAGTTACCATCAAGAATAGTATAATTGCTATTAGGCGGATCAGATATCGTGATCGGCACATCAGCTGATTTTGGCACACTGAAAACATACAAAAAAATGATCAAGGCGGAAGCAACGACCCCAATAATAATAAAGAATTTACGATTCAGTTCCATACTAAATATAAAATCAGCCCGCTCAGCTAAATTAACTCCAAAAAACCAGTTAAAAAACAAAATTAGCTTTTATTAGGTCTGTAGAGCCAACCAACCAAAAAGCCCAAAATAACGCTTATTGATAGTCCTAAGACGATCCAGCCGACAATAACTTCAACCGGCAAAGCAAAGGTTGCTAAAATCAGAAAGATTACCGGAATAGCTCCGACCATCCAAATCCAGAAACCGTATTGCAGACCCTTGTGAATACCGCGTCCGGGGACTCCAGAATAGAATATAGAGTATCCCAAAGCAAACAGCAAACCAGTCACAAAATAGGTTGCTAATTTCCAAAGCGGGGAAATATTGGCCAATAATGAACTGTCTATGTCAGCGTAGAGGGATGAAAAGAACGTTTCAGATATCAAGTTAACTAAATAAATTATGACACCAAAAACAATGCCCAACTGAAAGACTCGCCATTGTAAAGATGATTTCATTTATACACCTCCTTCCATTATTAGCCGGTAGCTAGTAGCAAGTAGCCTGTAGCTAGTAGTTGATAACATAGTATATTATAACAAAAAAAGACGGCTTAGAACAGTCCGTCGGTGGAAAAATCATCCCAGCTGTTTTTTGCTTCATTCCATTTTTGTACTTCCAGGTGATGAGTCTGTTCTGTATCAGAGAAAACATAGTCAACTTTTACATCTGAACCAACCCGGTGGGAATAATTGGTCTTTTTATCAGTCACTTTTGGCCTGGTAATAAAACTGACTTTCAATTGTCCGGCTGGTGAAACAAACTCCAACACTTCGGCGTTACCAGGTTCCAAATCTTCAGTATATTCATCCAAAACCTCAAATTGACTCCTAACCATGACTTTAATTTGCTCCCATCTTTCTGGCGTCATAAATTTAACTTAAGTCAATTAAACTTGATGAAAACGTTTGCCTCAATCTCCAGCGTCGTAAAATAATATCAATTAATTTCCGCCGAAACGTCTTTGCTTATTATTAAACTCTTCAACGGCTCTAACTATGTCTTGCGGTAAAAAATCCGGCCAATGCTTGTCCACAAAATACAGCTCGCTATACCCTCCTGACCAGGACATAAATCCCGACAAACGCTGTTCGCCTGAAGTTCTAATAATCAAATCCACCGGCGGTAGTTTATGATAAAGATTCTCGGTCACATCTTCTTTAGTAATTTTGGACTTACAGGAAGCCATTAACTTATTGACGGCATCAATAATCTCTTGCTGACCACCGTAATTTAAACACAAGTTGATTGTACCTTTAGAATTACCTTTTGTTAAATTTTCAGCCTCTTCAATAGCTCTAACCAGGTCAGCTGATAAACGCTCACGACTACCGCTGACCAATAACCTGATATCCTTTTTATGAAGCTTTACAGACTCGGTTTTCAATAACTTATTGAACATACCCATTAAATAAGAGACCTCTTCAACTGCCCGGTTCCAATTTTCAGTGGAAAATACCCAAATACTAACTGTCTCCACACCCAGTTCAAAGGCTTGCTGGCAGATCGGCTCTATAATATCAGAACCCTTTTCATGACCCTTTAATGAAGACAAACCATGACTTTTGGCCCACCGGCGGTTTCCATCAGGAATTATTCCCAAATGCTTAAGATTTTTTTGATCAGGCATAAAATTAAGGATATCAGGATTACTTACTACTATCAAGTTTTGTAGATAAAATAGCTTATTTATGGCCGATTTCTCAATGATTGACAAAAATAGTAAAACATGATACAATATTACAGCCTTAATGCCTAAACAAAGAAGGAGGGTACAAGCGTGAGGGCAGTCTATTTGATCCTCGTGTTCCTGGTTGGAATCGTCATCGGGGTCCAAGTTCGGGCCCACGAATCCAACAGACGGGCGGACAAAATCGCCAGTCTGGAGCTTCAGATCTGCGAGCTCAAGCAGATCATGAGGGATCTGCCTGGTGGCAGTTCGCTCGATAGCCTCGGTGTGCAACTCGAGGCCTTCGGCGACGAAGACTGGTGCCAGTGACCTTTGGGCCCCCTAGCGACAAGCTACGGGGGCCCAATCATTTTCTTGAAGATTTTTCCAAAATACGGTATCCTCAAGCCGTTACCCGTTAATTGTTAAATGTTAACGGTCATTTAGGCCCCATCGTCTAACGGTTAGGACACCAGGTTCTCATCCTGGCAATCCGGGTTCGATTCCCGGTGGGGTCACCATGAGGAGTTAGTAATTAGTAATTAGTAATTGGTAATTAGGAAAAGGAGCTTATCTGAATGATAGATTTTTTTTGTTCAAAAAAATCGCCAGCCAACTGACGAATTTTCCACCGACTACGAGCTACCAGCCACAAGCTATCTATCAGCCCACTCCCCCGTCTGCCTGACCAAAAGTTCTGTAGCTCGTAAAGGTTCTGCCATCAACTCCTTCACAATTTTCTCCATCCTAATTCCTTGCGAACCTTTGATCAAAATTAAACTTTGTGGCGGCATGATACTTTGAATATATTTACCTGCTTTAGACACGTCATCAAAAGAAAAAATCCTGTCAGCCGGCATACCTGCCTGCCGGGCGGCTTCGGCAGTGTCTTTAGATAGTGTTCCAACTGTGACTAAATATTGGGGATTAAATGCGGCCACTGCTCGGCCGACTTCTTGATGTCCGATTTTTGAATATTGACCAAGTTCCAGCATATCTCCCAGGGCTATGATAACACCGGCAGGAAATCGCTCTTTAAGATGACTTAAAACCTCAATAGCCGCTTTGGCCGACTGTGGGGAAGAATTATATGTATCATCAATCAATAAACTGTTCTTAATGCCATTTATCATATTCATTCTGCCGAGCACAGGTTGAAAATTTCTTAACCTTTGAACTGCATCCAATAAACTAACGTTCATTACAGTGGAAACTGCCAAGGCTGCCAGAGCCGCACTGGCCTGTTGCTTGCCTAAAACTCCTGCAATAAATACCGGAATTTTATTGCCTAGATAGGAAACCTTAAAACTAATTCCTAACCGACCATCAACTTCACTTATTTTGAAATCATCAGCCTGCAAATCAGAGCCTAACAAAAAACCATAGGTTATTGTTGTAGCCTGCGACCTACCTACTAAAGTCGCAACCAGTGGATCATCATGATTTAAAATAGCAGTGCCGTCTTTGGGCAGTCCTAACAGCAACTGACTTTTTTCTTTAACTATATTTTCTAAAGACCCAAAGTATTCCAAATGAGACGGCCCCAGAGCGGTCAAGACACCAATTTTAGGCTTGGTTAAACTGGTTAAATAAGCAATGTCACCCAGCCGATCAGCACCCAGCTCTAAAACCAGAACACTAGGATAGCTACGTTTACTAATTAAGAGACTAAATCCACCCAATAGTATCTTAACCCAGCCCCAGAGGCTCCTATTAGCGCTAGGATAGCCCAAAATGGTCAAAGGCACGCCTAACTCGTTATTATAGTTCTTACCGGTCTTCCTGACTGAAAATGACGACTCCAGGACTTGAGCTATCGCCTCTTTGGTTGAGGTTTTACCAACACTGCCGGTAATTCCAATGACCAGAGGTTTATATTTATTAATTACCCGGCTGGATAACCAATGGAGTATTTTAATTAGGATGGTTCGTTTCATGAGTTATGAGTTATGAGTAATGAGTAATGGGTAATGGGTAATGGGTAATGGGTTATGAGTAATGAGGAGTGAGGAAGCGAAGAACAAAAGAACCGAGGGACTAAAGAACCGAAGAACGAAGGAACTATAAGCTATTAGCTATAAGCTAACTAAAGTATACAATGGCTAACCAAAAACGGCTATCGCTCGGGCGGTACCTGATAATAACTTATTAAAAATTTAGCCAAACTTCCGAACAGTGGCGCCGCAGTACTTTCAGCGTACATGGCATTGGGATTATACAGTTTAATAACCATGGTAAATTTCGGATTGCTAATCGGTCCAAAACCTACCAACGTATGAATTGTTTTGGCGGTATAAACTCCATTTTCAGGTACTTGAGCTGTGCCAGTTTTCCCCGCAATATAGTAACCATCAACTCCGGCTTTTTTGGTGTGTCCATTATCCACAGCGCTAACCATCATAGCACCAACTTGACTGGCTGTTTCAGAACGAATCACCTGCCGTAATGCTTTGGGTTCAGTTTTCGTATGTTCTCCGGTTGGGCTAATAATCTCCTCAACAATATACGGTTCCATTAATAACCCGCCATTGGCAATGGCGTTGATTGCTGCAGTTATCTGCAAAACAGTAGCGGTAATTCCTTGTCCATAAGAGGCTGTGGCTTTATTAATATCGCCGTGATTACTTAAAGGACTGATATTACCGGTTGAAATCTGATCTAAATGAAGGTCATATTTTTTTCCAAAACCAAAATCCTCCATATATTTCCTGAAAGTAGTATTGGAAACTCCCTGGGTAGCAAAAATTATTCCTGTGTTCAAAGACTTTTCTATCACCTGCGTCATAGTCTGGGTACCATGCGCCAAAAGATCCGCATTTTTAACTTCAAAATTTCCAAATTTAACTGAACCGGTATCTTCGTAAGTGGTAGCGGGTGTTACTTTATGATCATCAATGGCAATCGCCATGGCCAGCGCCTTAAAGACAGAGCCCGGCTCATAGGCTTCATAAACGGCGTTATTGTTATAAACCTTGACGTCGTCAATTAAATTGTAATCGTTGGGATCAAAGCCCGGCGTATTGCACATGGCCAAAATTCTGCCGGTCTTTGGCTCCATAATCATCAATGAGCCATCTCTTGAGCCATAAGTTATGGCCGCGCGATCCAACTGTTTACAGGCTTCATATTGAATAGTTCTGTCAATTGTCAGAACCAGGCTGGAGCCATCCAATCCCCCATCCAATCCCAGCGAATCCAAAGCCATAACATTTCCTCCGCCTGTCCTATTAACCACCGCGCTAATACTGGTACCTGACAAAGTATCATTCCAATAACCTTCTAAACCGTACTTACCCTGCTTAGCGTTATCCTGATAGCCAAAAAAACCAAGCAAATGACTACCAACTTCTTTATCCGGGTAATAGCGCCAAACTTCTTCTTTCCAATAAATTCCGGGTAAATCAATTTTTTTGACTTGCTCCAGCTCTTTGTCGGTGACTTTATGCTTAATCGGTTCATAGACATCCCCCACCTTCTGAACGCGCTCCACAATACTGGTAGCGTCCAGACTCAAAGCGCCAGCTAACGAGTCCACGGTATTTTGCGGTTTGGTTATTTCCGCAGGATTGACATAAACCTCGTAATAAACCTTATTGGTTGCCAGTGGATAAAGGTCGGTTTGTTCATTATTGGTATGATCACGAGCAAATATTTCGCCCCTTTTAGCCAAAACTTCGGTATTACTAAGATGCTGTTTATCCGCTAAATCTTGGTAATACTCGTGAGCCATGACCTGTAACCAAAAAAGCCTCAGAATTATTGAGGCAAAAAGCAGTGTCATGAATAAGCTGAAAAATTTAAGCCGCTTATCAATTAGACGATGATTGGACCAATCCGCGCCATACATCATAATTGTTATTTGTTAATGGCAACTGATCCTTGGGATTTAAGATAATAAACTGTAGCGACTTTAACCAGATTCAATCGAGTACTATCATTTATCAGGCGATCCATGGATTGTAGTTCTGTAGAGGCTAAAATTAACTGCTCATTTTGAGTCCTAGCGTCTTTAAGATTTTTGGTATAGCTAGTCAGCTCATAAGTCTGGTTGGCGGCAAAATTTGAAAAAATCAAACGGGTTAAGAATGATGTGATGAGCAAAATTAGTAAAGCGACATTTATTGCGAACCAGCGACTATTTTTGTTTTTGTTTTTTGTTTGAAGCATGGGTGAGGGTTTGTTATGAGTAATTAGTAATTGGTAATGGGTAATGGGTAATGTGTAATGGGGGCAAGGTGTTAGAGCCGCTCGGCGGCACGGAGAAGCGCGCTACGACAACGTGGATTGTCTTTAAGCTCTGCTAAGCTAGCCTTGAGTGGTTTCTTGGTTAAAATTTTTAAACGAGCGTGATGATTACAGCGACAAACGGGAATTTCCAACGGACAAATACAGTCTCTAGATTCTTCTCTAAAAAAATTCTTTACAATCCTATCCTCTAATGAATGAAAGGAAATTATCACCAAGCGTCCCCTTTTCTCTAAAATATCAACGGCCTGGGGTAAAAATGCTTTTAATCCTTCCAGTTCATCATTCACAGCGATGCGCAGTGCTTGGAAAACTTGGGTGGCCGGATGAATCTTACTCTTGCCGCGCGGTATAACTTTCACAATCTCGGCCGCGAAATCAGCTGCTGACAATTCGCTATCAATATAATTTTGCCTGAAATGAACTATGGCTTTGGCTAACTTTCTGGCTTGTCTAATTTCACCGTATTCCCTAAAAATTTTCTCCAATTTCTCTTCTGGCCAGTTTCTAATGACCTGGTCCGCGGTCATCTCCTGTGATTGATCAAACCTCATATCCAGAGGTTTAGAATCAGCAAAAGAAAAACCGCGTCCTCCGTTCTCTAGTTGATCTGATGATAGGCCAAGGTCAAGTAAAATACCGTGAGCTGAAAAGCTGTTAGGTATAGCATGGGTAAGTTCTGTTATTTGTTTGTAATTTTTATTTTGCAATATAACCCGCGAGCCATATTTCTGTAGGCGTTGACCTGACCTGGCGATTGCCTGTTGATCTGCGTCTAGTCCCAGAAGTAAGCCGTGGGGTCCATTGTTATGTAAAATGGCTTCTGCATGTCCTCCTCCACCTATTGTTCCGTCAATGTAATTTCTGTCCGGCCGAACATCCAAATAGTCAATAACTTCTTTCAAAAGAACAGGTTTGTGAACAGTCTTCATCATAATCGCAACTATCAGCTATAAGCTATAAGCTATAAGCTATAAGCTATAAGCTATTAGATCCCTAATTCTGAAAGGTTCTCGGCAATTTCATTACTATTCTCCTCGGTAACTGTCTTATACTTAATCCAGACATCCTCGTTCCAAATTTCTAAGCGATTGAGCAAACCGGCTATCACTACATTCTTGTCAAAACCGGCAAATTGTTTCAGATAATCAGGCACTACTACTCGTCCCTGCTTATCCAAAACAACTTCCATAGCCCCGGCTAGCATCAATCGGCTAAAAGCTCTTGATTTGGCCTGCGCTAGAGGTAAAGCGGAAATCTTTTCGGACAGCTTAGCCCACTCCTCTTTAGTATAAATAAACAAACAGTTATCCAGTCCTCTGGTGATAACCGCTCCTTTGGCTAATCTGGTCCTAAATTTGATCGGAACAGCTAGTCTATTTTTGTCGTCTAAGGCGTGTCGGTATTCTCCTATAAACATAAAGTTATCCACAGATGAGTTTACTTATCCCCACTTTTATCCACTTATCACCCTCTAATACCATTTTACACCACATTTGCCATTGAGTCAACCACGCCGCTCGCGAGCAGCGTGGTCAACCATCCCCATTATTACGATATATTTGGATGAATATTGCAAATAACAAAAAAACAGGCTAACCTGCTTCATTTCGTTAACAAATTAAGACAAACTAGATACCAATCAAGAAATTTGCCTGCGCAATAATACTATAAACAAAAATTCCAATGGCACCCACTAAAAAACCAGCAATAAAACCGGATAAAGCATCGGCTTTGCGGCTACCTAGTTGAAATATATATTCGTTCTTCTTCATAGAAATAACTTACTTGGTTATTATAGCAAATTTTAGCGACTATTAAAATGATATTGTTGCTTACTAGGCGTAATAGTCGGTCCGGTTAAATAATGCGGTAATACCAGCGCTCTGCCATTCTGTCTGCTAGCTATCAAAGCTGTCTGCCAATCAATCTTGAGATAAACTTCATGTTTCAGAGGAAATAGCACAATATCATTTACCCAGCCCAAAGTATTAATTACGGACAAGGCAATCCTCTGACTAACGAAACTGCCGGCGTTATTAACCACACCCAGGGCTAGGATATTTTTGAAAGCAACTTTATTTGATTTCATAAATGCGCCAATAGCAGGCAAAAGTTCCTGATCCAATTTCTCAACACTCATGACAGACTGCTCAACTTTATTTTGACTCAACAATCTGAAAGACAGCTGATTCTTTTCAGACGAATCCATTAATAATATCTGACTCTTGGCTTTACTTTTCATAAATCTTTAACCACTGCTTAATAGAGCTCCAAACGGCCTGCTGTTCTTTGGTCTTAGTAAAATGATGATTGGCTCCGGGAATAATTACCAGCTTCTTGGGTGATTTAACTGCCCGCAGAAGTTTCTGACCTTCACTAGGGGGATTAGTCCGGTCATTGCGTCCGTAAATAAATAGAACCGGGCACTTAATTTGACGAGCTAATTTAAGTGGTTGCAGACGAGCACGACTCTGCCAGAAATCAGCCGCTAACTTATGACGCTTAAACAAACTATAAGAGGCATATTCTTGAATATCACCCCTGTCACAATATTGCTTATATAACCTGTTACTTTCCGCATTAGAAGCGATAACTGCTGCGCCCGCTATACGTGATTTAAAAATCGCGGCATTTATCAAAGTGACTAAGGCTCCTAAGCTATGCCCAACGATTATTATTTTGCGCTTTGAAAATCTTCTGTCTTTTTTCAACCTGTTAATAACTTTTGTCAGATCGGCAACAAAAATTTCCACATTTCTGGCTTTTACCCCTCCACTGCTCTTACCATAGCCGGATAAGTCAAACGCTACAACCGCGCCGTAATTTAGCAAAAAGCCAGCTAGATATTTCAATAGATGATAGTTATGATCAGTGCCCATACCGTGCACCAGCACAAACAACTTGTCAGTCTGACTATTCTTTGACTGCTTAACGGTATAAAATATTTTCTTATTTCCGAAAGTCCAAAACATCAACTTTTCATATTATCAATAGCGACAATAGGATTGGAATTGATAATCTCATAGATAAACTTGTCGGTCATGCCGCGGCGCTCGTTAAATTCCGCTTTGGTAAAGACCGTGAAACGCAAATCCTGACCAAACTCCTCGGAAATAATATTCATTATCCGATTAACAGCTTTCTTATCCATACTGCCGACCAGCAGAATATCGGTTCCAATCTCCGTTTGGCCTATAAAAACGCCTGTGAATAACAGCAATGAGATGCCCCTTAAATGTTGTACCTTGCGGACCAAGGCGTGCTCCAGAAGAACTAGGGATTTAAACAGCAAAGCTCGCATTTCGTTAATCAAAGGAAAATCAGGCGTTAATTTCCAAGCTAAACCATCTTTACCAGCCACTTTTTCTAAAAAGCCCAATTTTTCCAGATTGGCGAGTTCCGCCAGAACCTTTGGCGCATTTCCGCCAAACCGCCTAATAAGATCTTTGGTGGGTATAGCGTCCTGTGGATTATTAATAAAAAATTTCAAACAGGCAGCTTTTAGCTCTGAACCAAAAATTAGTTCCAACATGGTAGATAGTTAAAAATTAAGGCAAATATTAGGATAACTATGAAGTAGTATAGCGTATTGACCCGACCTCGTCCACAATAACTAGGATTTATGGGCGAATAATGTTATAATTTAGCTGATTTATAATATTAATAGGGCTAATATTAGAGCTTGTGATGGAACAACATATACAATTTGGCAAACTATTTCTGCACGACCCCGTCCGTAGCCGCCATGAGAGCGAGATTTTCATTGGCAATCACCGCTCCTCTGATTCTACCAAACTAATTATCATTATAGACTTTCCCCGTGCTCGAACCGATCAAGCCTATCTGGTTGACTCCATAATCAAAGAAGTCGCCCAAGGATTTGACCAAATTGACGATACTAATCCTGAAGTTTTGCTAGAGGAAATTCTTAAATCTCTCAATGTCTTTTTACCGGAGATTGCCCCAAAGAAAAATCGCGACTGGCTTCGGGATCTGGGGTTGTTAGTCGCCATAAGCGATAAAGGTCAAATACACTTTGCCAACATCGGCAATCTGCAGGCTTTACTGCTACAGCAAAAAAGACTAGCCATCATTTCGGAAAAAAATCCTCATTTCAATCCATTGAAACTATTCGGCAATATTTCCAGCGGAATTTTAAATCCCGATGATGTAATTATTTTTACAACCGGTACACTAACCGACTATATTTCGGAAATTAAAATCAAACAGATTCTTAAGGATTTACCGCCAGTTGAAGCTGTGCACAGATTTGAAGATCTATTAGAGGAAGTGCCTAGCTTTGTCACTTTTAACGCTGTAATTTTAAAATTTATCAGAGAAGGCTCCGGTCTGGCCTTTGGTCTAAGTAAAGGTCAGCTGCGTCGTCAACCTAGGAAAGACGCAATAGAACCAAGTGAGGAAATAGCTGACATTGACGTTCGCCCCGGACAGCCGCGACTCAAGAGCAGGAAGGGCCGCCTATTAAAGAGACGTGGCAGTAGCATAATAAATATCCGAGGTTTACGGGCGGCTATCAGTATTTTTATTTACTACGCAGTAGAATATTTTAAGATAATCGGTAGGATTACGACTTTAATAATCAAACTTATTCTGGCCGGTCTAAAATTCATTTTTAGTAAAAAATATCGCGAGGATAAAGAGAAACATGTCTGGAATAAAATTGACGGTGCTTTAAACACTGCCACCTCCAGTGTTAAAAAAACTTCCAAACTAAATCAAATTCTACTGACAGCAACGGCCGTTGTTCTGATAATTTTTGTCAATGTGATTATCTTCCGCGGTCAAAGCAATCAGACCAGTAAAACTATTAATGCCTTCAACGAAAATATAGCTTCTATCGGACAAAAACAAGCCGAAGTGGACAGCGCCAAAATTTATAAAGACAATCAAAAGGCCGAACAGATACTGCTGGAAATGGAAGCTCTGCTCAATTCCATCGCCCCGCTAAATCAAGAGCAACAAACCCAACTGGACGACTTGCGGGAAAATATCGCCAGACAATTAAATGACGCCCGTAAAATTAGTTATATTGCCGATCCCTTGGTATTTAAAGATCTGTCGCAGATTGCCCAGCCGATTTATGACATGAATATTGTCGGTGATAAAGTAGAATTTGCGGCTAGTGACGGCATCTATGAAATTAACGGTGAGCCGGTTAAAATAGTTGACAATCAATTACAACCCACTCTTTTAATCGCCAACCGCTCCCAAAATCTGATCTTTGCCATGATCAATAACCAACTAAGTTTGGTTAAAGACAACGCTCTAATAAGCGTTGAGCTAAGCACTAACGGCGATTTTAAAAATATTGACCAGGCTTTAATTTATTCCGATAACCTCTATCTATTGGACAGACAGGCCGGCGCCATTTGGAAACACAATGGCTACAGTAACGGCGCTAAGTTTCAAAATGGAACCTATTGGCTTGATGAACCGACTGTTGTTTCAAATAGCCAAAGCTTTGCCATTGACGGCAATATCTACCTGATTACTGACCAAGGTGAAATAATTAAGCTCTTCAAAGGTGAACGAGAAGCCTTTAACTATCAAAAGCCAAATCCAGCCTTTGGGGCTAATAGCAGTATTTATACAAACCGTGACTCTGATTTTCTGTACATCCTTGATCCTGCCAATAAACGGGTGGCTATCATCAGTAAGGACGGCAGTATCAAAGATCAGTTTACTTCTCCGAAATTTGATAATCTGAAAAGCTTAGTTATAGACAGCGCCGAAAAAACCATTTATATTCTCAACGGAGATAAAATTTATCTTTTAGCGATTAATAAATAGGAGGCATAATAATTAAATAGAATCATATGAAAGAAAGATGGGACCCCATGACTAATGCCAAGCAGGTACCTCGCTCGGGTGAACGAAACTCTAGTGAAACCTACAAGAGAAGAATGGAGGAATTAGTTAAAGATATAGACAATGTTTTTGGACAAGCCATGATGTCAGGGCCGGCAGAAACTGCCGGAGACAGATTTAGAGAGTTAGGCATAATACACCAAGAGACGATGAGAATTCTAAATGACAACACTAAAATATGGGGGCCTGACGACATTGAAAAACATCAAAAAGGTCTTGATACTCTAGCCAAGAGGTACAATATTGATCCATCTGTAACCGATGGGCTAATCGCAAAATTAAGAATGCTAGCAGAGGACTCTGATGAGGCAGCACTTAGCGACCCATCGATATAGAAACGCGTCAGAAGAGCCAGGATAGGCTATTATTGAAAAACAAAAAACACCCCGGGTCATTGCCTAGGGTGTTTTTTAATTTCTTACTTCAAGGTAACTGTAGCGCCTGCGGCTTCCAGTTTAGCTTTAACTTCGTCAGCTTCAGCTTTGGCAACGCCTTCCTTAACCATTTTAGGAGCGCCATCAGCTAAATCTTTAGCTTCCTTTAAGCCTAACTGTGTAACTTCTCTAAGGGCCTTAATGACGCCAATTTTGTTGGCACCGGCGGCAGTCAGCTCAACGCTAAATGAAGTCTTCTCTTCAGCGACTTCGGCAGCACCAGCGGCTGGAGCACCAGCGGCCATCGTCATCGGAGCGGCAGCTGAAACGCCAAATTTTTCCTCAAGGATTTTGACCAATTCAGACAGGTCCAAAACGGACATCTTCTCAATCTCTTCCACGATAGATTTAAACTTAGCGGGAACTTCGACGATCTTTTTTTCTTCTGACATATGTTTTCTTTAGGTAGTAGCTAGTAGGCTGTAGCCAGTAGCTAACAAATTAATTATCAATTATTATTTTTTATCTTTAACGGCGTTTAAGACGTTAACTAAGTTTCGGATATTGCCGGCTAGGACATTGACGAAGCCACTGACAGGAGCGTTAATTGTGCCTACGACCTTGGCCAATAATTCCTGTCTGCTTGGCAATTTAGCCAGCTCTATCACTTTCTCTTTAGAAATGAACTTACCTTCCAGCAAGCCGCCTAAAATCTGAAACTTCTCATTTACTTTGGCGACATTGTTGACTAATCTAGCAGGCGCTACCGGATCAGACTGGGAAAAGGCCAAACCAACGTTACCGGTGGTGTTAAAATCCTCCAACTCCAATTTGGCTTCGCTGATAGCTTTTCTTAACAAGGTTTTCTTAATAACCTGCAAAGATGACTGCTCCTGACGCAATTTTGAGCGTAACTCCTCTGTTTCAGCTACAGTCAAACCGTTATCAGCGGTAAATACCAAACCTTCGCTGTTTTTCAGA
The DNA here is from genome assembly GCA_964441335.1 of uncultured Gammaproteobacteria bacterium. Classification (GTDB taxonomy): domain Bacteria; phylum Patescibacteriota; class Patescibacteriia; order UBA1558; family 2-01-FULL-52-15; genus CAYTUI01. Next base: position 38,090 of record CAYTUI010000002.1, on the reverse strand, counting down.
TGCTCGGTGACAGACAGTAATTCTTTTTCTTTTTGCGCTCTTGTTTTAGGCATTTCTTTAGTTTAGTAGATTAGTAGCTAAGTAGATTGGTAGCAATTAAAAAAAGTGGTTTACACCACAGATATTTTTACGAAGGATGTAGTCCGAATTCCGACCACGATCTTACCTCGGTGGGATATTAAGGCTCGTCACATGACTTACCGCCCACTGTCTGTGGCAATAATTTGTACTTCAATAGTTTAGCAGAATTAGTAATTATGTCAACTCGTGTAAATAAAGGGCTAATTATAGCCAATTTTTACTTACTATTGACATATTTTTATAAATATGCTATGCTAATAAACTATTGCCATCGCGGTGATAGTGACCAAGCGACAACCCTAGAAGAAGTAGAAGGAGACTCATAATGTCGCTCAACATCTATCTGGACAAGTCCGCAGTAGAATCACACGCCACATTTCAGCCTGACGGCCCTTCAGGACACGGTCTGCCCCACTTGTTCGGAGATGCAATCTACCGTGACGAAAAGGGCTATCGTATACACGGAACGCTCGGTTCCAGCGTTCTGAACCACTACCTGGAGATGGTCAGTGGGGCGTCCGCATACGAGGAGTTCGATCGTACCGCTCGCCGAACCATCGGACTCTACCGACTTGGTAAGGCCGAGGGCACGCTTGATCACGGGATTCGGACTGAGGGTATCGGCAGGAACGCCGAGCACTATCCGTGCTACAAGCTGCACATCCTGTCGACGGGACAGGACAGCATCGAGGTAGCAACCGAACTCTATCGACGCATCCGGGCCGGCTCCATCGCTCCGGCAATCAGCTGGGAGGCCGAGCAAGTCATGGGCAACCCCATCTCGTGGCTACGCCGACACTTCGCTTGGCTCCCCCTGCTTCTCGGCTGGCACGGTAGGCCCACAGCCTAATCGCCATCGCTAGCGCGACTCATGGACCCACTTAGGACAGCAACAAGCTGCTGAGTGGGTCCGTTTTTTTATTTAAATTAAGTTAGGAATAAAGTATTTTCATGACATTCACAGAAACTGCACTAGTACACATCAGTGGAACGTGCGGGTTTTCTAATTGACAAATAAATAACTACAACCAAAATATTGACATACTAACATAGTAATGATAACCTATTCAATTACATTTTAGTTCCTTTCACCATCCACCAAGGAGGCAATATGACCACTCAAAAGACCGTTCCGCTTCACGAACTGCTTGGCTGCCGTCGAGGTCAAGGCCGGATGACCATCTTGGAGGTCTACAGTTTCAAGATCATCACCAGTATCCAGCGGGAGTTGCTGAACTGCTACTTCAACATCAACCCGAACAAGCCCGGCCACTTCGGACGCCGGAGAACCTACACCCAGGTTGGTAAGCTCAGGGGCATGGAAACGTCCAAAGTCCAACTGCTGATTGAGGATGCGCTATTGCGCATCCAAGAATACATGACAGAGACGTACCCGCCGAGGAGAAGGCCTGCCCATAAGCTATTCGGCTGTGGCATAGGACACGAAGATGTAACCGCAGAGTCAGCGTTCATAGGTGGCGTCATCAGCAGGATTGAGTATGACCTGCTGGTGGACTATTTCGGATTCCGCTGGAGGCAAGGAGAGGAAATCAGGAAGGCGGCCAAGCCACTGTCCATCAAACAGATTGCTCGTCGTCGAAAAGCAAACATCGACTGGGTGGAGTCACGAATCAAGGACGCCATTCAGCATGTCCACGACTATCACAAGGATCACAAGGACGATGAGACTGGAGATTAGCCTCCTGTAGCCGGTTTCAGATCAACGAAGACCCGCACTAGTACACATCAGTGGAACGTGCGGGTTTTCTAATTATACGATTGACCTCCCCTTACCCCTCCTTGGTAAGGAGGGGCTCTAACTAAAGGAGCCTCCCCTGTTAAGGGGAGGACGGACCTCGCCGCTCGCGAGCGGCGAGGAAGAGGGGTCGGTAAAAATCTAAAAAACTTATCTAATCCAAATACAATTCCCTATTTTTCTGATGCTCTTCAAAAGTTTTGGCGTAATAAATTTCGCCGGCTTGATTGTGAAGGAAATATAAATAATCGTTATGGTCATAACTAACAGTGGCCTCCAGAGAATCTAAACTGGGATTGGAAATTGGACCCGGTGGTAGACCGCGGTATTTATAAGTGTTATACGGCGAATCAATTTCTAAATCATCAGCTGTCGGACGGCGCTCACTTTTACCGGTGATAAAATTAACAGTGGCATCAGACTGTAAACCAATATCAGCCGACAAGCGATTATAAAATATTCCAGCCACCGCTCTCCTCTGCTGACTATCAGACACTTCATGTTCAACAATAGAAGCTAAATTTACCACTTCAAATAAACCCCTATCTTCTGACTGCAACTGTTGACGCAAATCAGCGGTTCGGCTGTCAAAAGTTTTCAACATACGTCTGATAATTGTTTCTTCGGTTGTATAATTATTTATACTGTAAGTGTCAGGGAAAAGAAAACCTTCCAGACTGGCGTCAGCCGGTAAGCCTTTTAAAAACGAGAAGTCATTTGACCAGTCACTGGCGCTGGCCGTTAAATCCAAAAACTTTTGCCCGGAAAAACCACGACTGTCTAAATAGGCAGCGTACTCTTTTCTGTTCAGTCCCTCTATGAATGTCAGATTATTTTCACCGGCATCATTGCCACCCCCCATCAGAATCTTAGAAAGTGATGGGATATTCAAATTAGTATTTAAATTATAACTGCCGGCTATTAACTTTCCTTCAGCTTTAGTCGCCCACAAATATGACTCAAAAGACAAACGGCTTTTAATTAAACCCGCTCCATATAGATTGGCACTAATTTGATTGACACTTTCGCCTTGATTGATGACAAATTTCTTAGAATCTGAATGTAAACTATTAGGCGTCAAAAGTTGCCAAGCAAACCAGCCGGCAAAAATTAGAATAGCTAATATTATTAATTTTACAATTCGCAATATCATACGTAATTATCCAACTTTTTCTTTTTAATTTCGTCCACAATCTGTTTTACGCGTTGAGCCTTGTCTTTACTGCAAATTAGCAGAGCGTCACTGGTATCCACAATAATGAAATCATGTAAACCGACGGTGGCCACCAATTTCTTAGGTTCAGCGTAAATTAAATTGCGGTTGCTGTCTACTCCCACGTGTAAAGCCTTAATAGTATTCCCGTGTTTGTCGGACGGTAAAATATCCGCAATTGTCCGCCAATGACCTATATCATGCCAGCGAAAAGAAGCCGGTAGAACCAACAGTTTATCTAATTTTTCAACCAAACCGTAATCAATGGCCACCGGTTTAATCTTTTGATACTCCTTGACTAATACAGCCGGATATTTGCCGACACCGGCGTCAGCAATTTGTTCCAGCGAACGATAATGACTGGGCAAATACTTTTTATACCAAGCTTTTAGAGTGTCGGCCGAAAAGCAGAACAAAGCGGCATTCCACAAATAGCGCCAGTCATCCAAATACTTTTCCGCCACGGCCAACGTTGGCTTTTCTTTAAAACTGTCTACCTCAAAAACTTTATCCCGCCCGAAAGTGTTAAACTCTTGTCCAATTTTAATATAACCAAAGCCTGTTTCCGGATAGGTCGGATTAATTCCCACTGTCAACAAATAGTCGGCATGTTTAGCTATAAAACGACCGGCTAATTTAATCACCCGAATATACTCCTTAACCTGTCCGATATAATGATCGGAATTAATGGTCACAATAATTGAACCCGGATATTTTTTTTCAATTAACCAAGCGCCCAAGCCGATAGCCGCGGCCGTTTCCCGTCTTTGCGGCTCGGAAATAATATTGGTTATAGGAATTGGTAATTGCGCCCGAATATCCGCCTGCAAATCTCTGGTGGTAATTACAAAAATATCCTCTTTGGCAAAACCTTTCCTGATAGCTTCATAAGTGTTCTGTAAAACGGTTTTGTTATTCAGCAGAGCTTTCATCTGCTTAGGACTATTTTTTCGCGATAACGGCCACAAACGACTGCCAACTCCGCCGGCCAAAATCAAGGCTTTAAATTGTGATTTACTTTTCATCAACGGTTTTTAAAATATTTAATATTAAGTCATTGAAACTCCAGCCCAAGGAAGCGGCGGCGGTCGGTACCAGACTGTGTGTCGTTAAACCCGGGATAGTATTTACCTCCAAAATATAGAGCTGACCGCTTTTATCCTGCATAAAATCTACTCTGCCCCAGCCGCTGCAGCCCAAACTTTGAAAAGCTTGCCAGGCCAATGATTTAATCTCCTTTTCTTGTTTATCTGACAACCCCGATGGAATAACAAGTTTGGTATCTTCAGAACAATATTTTGCGTCATAGTCATAGAACTTACCGGTAGTTATAATCCGTATGACAGGTAAAATTTCCTGCCCCACAATACCTACTGTAAATTCCGCTCCTTCAATGTACTGTTCGGCCATCACCTGCTTATCATATTCAAAGGCTAGACTAATCGCCTCGGCTAACTTATCTCGCTCTTTAACAATGGTCACGCCGATACTGGAACCTTGACTAACAGGCTTAATGACAATGGGGATTTCCAAGTCATAGCTGTCTTTACTGACAAGGGAAAAATTAGGCGTTGGTAAACCCAACTGCTGCCAAATTAATTTGGACTTGATTTTATCCATGGCCAAAGCCGAAGCCAAAATGTCACTGCCGGTATAAGGAATATTTAGAGCTTCCAACACTGCCTGCGCTACTCCATCTTCAGCACCGTGGCCGTGCGCGGCGATAAAGGCTTTGCTAAATGTTCCGGCTGATAGTTGTTTAACATAATCCCGGCTCAAATCAACAATCTCAATATCCAAAGCTAGAGATTTTAAAGCTTGAACTACCGCCTGCCCGGTCTGCAATGATACCTCTGCTTCCGAGGATTTACCGCCGATTAAAACTGCAATCTTACCGGACTTCATCGGATCAACAAAAATATTCCCAAAGCTAAAGTGTAAAGAGCAAACCAGTGAAATTTATGTTTTGCCAAAACAATTTCCAGCAACATTATGGCCAGGTAGCTGACGATTAAGGCGACGAAAAAAGCCAGAACGATATTAAGCGACAAGCTGACATCCTTAACTGTAAAAACAAAAGCTCCAAAAATTGCCGGTATGCCGGCCAGAAAAGCAAAACGAAACGCCTCCTTGGAACTAATCCCCAAAATTAAGGCACTGCCTATCATCAAGCCACTTCTGGAAACACCCGGTAACACTGCTAAGCCTTGAACAAAACCTAAAATAATAACCACCGGCCAAGTTAACTCACGACGTTGTTTAAAGAAAACTCCCAATCCGACAAAAACTGTGGTAACCAACAAAAACCAGCCGACTGCCCTATTATTTTCAAAAGAGGCAATATATTGATCCAGAAATAAAGCCACTACAACTGTCACAGCTGTGGCTCCGATTAATTTATAAATATACTGTCTTTCACTGACGCGCGATCTGGTCCAGAGTGCCTGAAATAATCTGATAATATCCACTCTAAAATAATAAACCATAACAATCAGACTGGCGATATGCAAAACCACCGTTGTGCTAATATTCTGTTCCAAGCCAAAAAACTCATTAACTATCACCAAATGGCCATCACTGGAAACCGGTAGCCACTCGGTCACGCCCTGAATAAAGCCCAAAAAAAGATATTCTAATGTCTGTACCATAAATATTATGTTATACTGTATTATAGCACATAGCCGATGGCTAATGGCAGATGGCCGATGGCTTATAACTCATAGCTTTTAGCTTATAGCTTTAAGCTTATAGCCAACCGTTTCACATTCCATGAGCCATACGCTAACAGCTAAAAGCTAACAAACTTTCAACTAACACTATGTCTCTATTTCTCATCCCTATCGCCGTCATGTTTATTGCCCAACTCATCAAGGTCCTGATTGAAGCCGCGCGTGGTCAGTTCAGCTGGGAAAACCTTAATAATTATGGCGGTATGCCCTCATCACACGCCGCCTTGGTTACTTCGTTGGTCTTTGTGCTTGTTTACCAAAAAGACAGTTTTGATGCCGGCGCCGTGGCGGTGGCAGTGATACTACTGATAATCGTTTTACGAGATGCTGTTGGTTTTCGCAGACAACTGGGAGTACATGCGCAAATGATTAATAAACTTATTAAAGATCTGCCGCGGGCCAAAGAATATAAATATCCGGTCTTGCACGAGCGGTTGGGACATACTCCAACTGAAGTTTTAGCGGGGGTTGTTGTTGGAGTGATACTAAGTTATTTGGCGATTCTATTGATTGTTTAGCAGATGGGAGTTAGAAGATAGGGGTTAGGTTTAAGGAACTAGGAGCGCTTGTCATTTGCGAACGGAGTGAAGCAATCTCAAGTTGGGTTGCCGAGAGATCGCGTCGTCGACCGCCCACCATTCCGCACGAACTATCATTTGAGCTTGATTGAGCCAATCAAGCCTCGAAGTGTAAATATGGTCGAGAGCTGGGCGGTCTCCTCGCGAATTAAGAATCTTTCTAGCTACTTTTTTCATAAGTCGTTAAGCAATAGTTAGAAATCGCTCTCATTTGCGATCTTGCCTCTCGCAAGAGGCAAGAGAAGCAATCTCGGATAGAGAATGTTCTCTAACTCTGACATGTTGGACAATAATGTGTGCCGCGACCGGCATGCTTTATTTTTTTTATTAAAGTCTTGCGGCACTTCTGGCATAACTCTCCGCCCCTACCATAAACTTTCAGATACTTAATATAATTTCCCATACTGCCACTGACCTGCCGGTAATTACTAAAACTGGTACCGCCATGCTTAATGGATAAATTTAAAACTATGCGAATATTTTTTAACAATTCCAATTTTTGCTGGCGCTTTAAAGACGAAACTTTCCTGGTCGGCCGAATGCCAGTATAAAAACAAGCTTCATCAACATAAATATTACCTAAACCGGCTATCAACTTTTGATCAAGTAATACTTTCTTAATGGACAAACTTTTTTTGGTAGCTAATATTTTCAACCATAGCTCACTACTTAACTGATTATCCAAAGGCTCTGGACCATAAGCTGATTCAATCTCCTGCAGCTTCTTTTTATCAACTATTTTAAACCAACCAAAACGACGGACATCATTAAAATAGAGCTTTGATTTATCAGCGAACGTGATATGAATATGCGAAAATTTATTGGGCACCTCCTCTACTCCAGTAATAGAGTGTCCACCGACTACCATAGCCCCACGTGTCGGACGATAAACCAGCTGACCGGTCATTTTCAAATGAATCAATAAATAATTTCCGCCATTTAACGATAAAATTAACAACTTTCCACGCCGCTTAACAGCAGTGATATGCTGGCCAACCAATCTGATAGGCAAATCTGCCGGCTCAATAATTTTTTTAACAAAAACATCAACGCCGGATATTTTCTTCCGGCGAATGGCTTCCAGCCCTTTTCTAATTGTCTCCACTTCAGGTAACTCTGGCATACTACTATATTAAAGAAGTACCGGTCATTTCCGACGGTTTTTTTAGTCCCAAAATTTTTATTATAGTTGGTCCAATATCTGCTAAAATGCCGGAAGATACAGCCGTGCTCAAATCAGTTCCAGTGACCCCGTTGGCGACATTTTTTCCTTCCCACTCGCGGCTAATAAGAATGCAGGGCACCGGATTATTACTGTGTTCTTTGTCCATTTCACCGCTCTGCAAATCAAACATACTTTCGGCGTTGCCGTGATCAGCTGTTATAACAACCGCACCGTCATAAGACATGGTTACCTCAACAATTTTACCAACTAAATCGTCAATTATTTCACAAGCCTCTACGGTGGCCGCAAGATTCCCCGTATGGCCCACCATATCCACATTGGCAAAATTAACCACAATAAAATCATATTTAACTTCGCGAATTTCTTGAATAACACGCGAGGTTATCTCTCTGGCGCTCATCGCCGGCTTCTGATCATACGATGATACTTTGGGCGAAGGAATCAAGACGTGATCTTCTTTAGGATAAGACTTTTCCTGACCGCCGTTAAAAAAATAAGTAACATGGGCATATTTTTCAGTTTCGGCAATATGCAATTGCGATAACCCGGCTTCACTAATAACCTTAGCCAATGAAGTGTCAATTACTTCGGGCGGAAAAGCCACTTGTAAAGGCAAATCCTTTTCGTATTCGGTCATAGAAACAAAGAATATGTTCTGCATATAGTTGACCGGAAATTTATTAAAGCCCGGCAGAATTAAAGACTTGGTAATTTGTCTGGCCCGATCAGGTCGAAAATTAAAAAATATTACAGCATCGTTATCCTTGATTGTCGCCACCGGTTTGTCTCCGGCAGTAATAACAACCGGTTCCAATTGCTCATCAAAAACCTCCAGTTTATAAGAAGCGTGAATGGCATCCACTGCACTTTCAAAATAATCCTTGGCCTCGCCTTCAACCATCGCCTTGTAAACTTTGGCAATCCGCTCCCAATGATTATCACGGTCCATAGCATAAAAGCGACCGGCTAAAGTTGCTATTTTACCAACCCCAATCTGCTCCATCTTTTTATTAAGTTCCACAATATATTTTTCTCCACTATTAAATACTGTGTCGCGACCATCTAAAAAAGCATGCACAAAAACATCCTTTAATTTATGCTCGGCCGCCAGCTCTAACAAAGCATATAAATGCTCATTATGACTATGAACACCACCGGAGCTGACTAAACCCATCAAATGTAGGCTGGTTTTATTTTTTTTGGCATGTTCAACTGCCGCCACCAAAGCTTCATTCTTGAAAAAACCACCGTCAAAAATTGCTCTATTGATGCGGGGTAAACTCTGGAACAGAATCTTGCCGGAGCCCATAGATAAATGACCCACCTCGGAATTGCCAATTTCGCCCCAGCTAAGGCCAACCGACTCTCCAGCTGCCTGCAAAGCCATAGTTGGATAAGTAGTCATATATTTGGAAATATTAGGCATTTTGGCTGTTGAAATAGCATTCGCCCTGGAAGCTGGCGCTATTCCCCAGCCGTCCAAAATTAGCAGAACGGCCGGCTTTGGTCTTGGTTTACTTTCTCCTAACATCTATTTTTTTATTATCAAACTTTTACCGGTCATGAGCTTGGGTTTATTTTCGCGGAGCAAATCCAAAATAGTCGGAGCGATGTCTCCCAATATTCCCTTTTTCCTAAGCTGCGGCCTGGAACCATTCTTAACAATAATAAAGGGCACGCGACTAGTGCTATGTTCTGTATCCGGCCAGCCAGTATTTTTATTAACAAGCTCCTCAGCATTACCGTGATCAGCAGTCACAATCAGAATACCTTTTTTATTCAGTACCGCCTGACTAATAGCTCCCAAGGCAACATCAGTAAATTCACAAGCCTTAATAGTGGCGAAAAGATTTCCCGTATGGGCAACCATGTCAGGGTTGGCTATGTTCATAACAATAAAATCGTATTGATTATTTTTAATCGCATCTACAACCAAGGCTGAAGTCTTTTGAACACTCATCTGCGGCTCTTTATCATACATCTTAAGATCCGGCGAATCCACTATAATCCTTTTTTCTCCCGCCACAGGATCAGAATAACCGCCGTTCAAAAAATATGTCACATGAGCGTACTTTTCGTTTTCAGCAATTACCATCTGCCGATAATTATGCAAAACCATCTGTAAAGTATCGGTTATATCGCGACTGGGGTAAGCCGTAACAATGTCCCCCAAATCAGGTCCAAAATCAGTCATGGCAACTAAATACAAGCCTTGCATTATCTTGCGGCGCTTAAAGGCGCCCGCATTTAAATCTTCAAATCTTTTTTGAACGAATGGTTTACACATCTGTCTGGCTCTGTCCGAACGTAAATTAAAAAATACCACAGCGTCATTATCTTTGATTACACCCCTAGGTTTACCGTTCTTGTCGCATATAATTGTCGGCTTGATAAACTCATCACTTTCATCCCTGGCGTAAGCGTGTAATATGGCGTCTTCGGAGCTATCGTCTTTTACGCCCTCACCAAAAATCATAGCGTTATATGCCAGCTCTGTTCGCGACCATTCCTTCTTTCTGTCCATACCGTAAAAGCGCCCCATAATCGTGGCCACTTGGGCATACTTACTGAAAAAACCGCTGTATTTCTTAATTAATTTCTGGGCATAAAACCGAGGACTATCGCGGCCGTCAGTAAACAAATGTAGATAAACATTCTTAATGTTCTGATGTTTGAATAATGTTATCAAAGAAATCAAATGGTCAGGATCAGAATGAGCGCTTTGATTACCAGTCAACAATCCTACTAGATGCACATCGGTATTATGTTCTTTAGCATGTCTGGCGGCTTGTAAAAAAGCCGGGTTACGAAAAAATGTTCCGTCATTAATACTACGGGAAATTACTACCGCGTCCTGCTCCACAATACGACCGGCTCCAATATTCATGTGCCCAGCTTCAGAATTTCCAGACTGTCTTAAGGGCAGACCGACATACTTAGATGAAGCCTCCAGTTCTGTGTGGGCGTATTTCTTGAGGAAAGATTGATAGAATGGCAGTTTGGCCTGTGTAATTGCGTTGCCATAATTTGCCGCTCCTATCCCCCAGCCGTCCAATATACATAAAACTATCAGCGGTTTTTTAGACATTAAATTCTGATTCAATATTTAGCAGACGATTATACTTAGCGGTACGCTCACCACGCGCCACAGAGCCGGTTTTAATAAACTCCGAGCCGACTGCCACGGCTAAGTCGGCGATAAAAGTATCCACTGTTTCGCCACTGCGATGTGAGATTGCTGTCTTATAGCCGTGCTTCTTGGCCAATCTAATTGTGTCCAAAGTTTCACTGACAGTTCCAATTTGATTAAGCTTAATCAAAATGGAATTAGCTACACCCATATCAATACCTTTCTGAAATCTTTTGGAGTTGGTGGCAAAAATATCGTCGCCGATAATTCTTAAATTCGGATCATACTTTTTCATCTCTGCCGTTAAACTCACCCAACTTAACCAATCCTCTTCGGCTAACGGATCTTCCACGGCTGCCAATGAATAACTTTTGGCCAAACCCAACATGTAATTAGTAAACTCCGTGGAAGTAAAATCACTACCTTCCAGTTCCAACCGATAAATATTTCTATCAGCATTAAAAAATTCGGAAGCCGCCACATCCAATCCTAGAAAAACATCCGCACCTAATTTATATTTTGCTCCTTCAACCGCCCTGACTAAATAATCCAGAGCTTCTTTATGACTCTTAAAGTCAGGAGCATATCCGCCTTCATTACCGACGTCAGTATCTTTCTTATCGTTCCTTAATAATTGCCCCAAGACCTGGAAAATTTCCGTGGCACATCTTAGTCTTTCATGAAAAGTCCTCTGGCCGGTCGGTATGACCCAAAACTCCTGCATATTAAGGTTGGTGCTGGCATGCTTACCACCGTTAATCAGATTAACCAACGGTATAGGCAGAGAATATTCCTTTTTACCAAATAAGCTGCCCAAATATTCATAAAGAGGTAAACCCAATGACTTGCTGGCAGTCCGAGCGACCGCCATAGAAACTCCCAAAATCGCATTAGCTCCCAGATTGGATTTATTTTCAGTACCGTCAATTTCAATCATGACCGAATCAATCTTTTGCTGACTGGTTATTTCTAAATCTCTCAAGGCTTTGTCAATCTGCTGATTAACATTGGCCACAGCCTTAAGAACGCCCTTGCCGTTATAACGGTTAGGGTCCTGATCGCGCAATTCATGAGCTTCAAAGGCTCCGGTTGAAGCACCCGAGGGAACCGAGGCTTTAGCAGCCAAACCGCTTTGCAGTTCCACTGTTACTTCCACAGTCGGCTCCCCGCGGGAATCCAATATTTCTTCAGCTGAAACCTTCTTAATAACGTCTTTAATCATCCTAGAGCAATTCGTATGTCAAACTAATATCAACCACCAATTCACTGCTACCAGCAGATATTTCCGGAGCCGGAGCCGAATCACCACCACCCAAGCCCGAAACAGCTTTATCATAATACATAGGATAAACTGGTCCCGGGTAAGAATTTTCGTTGATACTAATAATACGCCCCAGATGTACGCCGGCTTCCTTAGCTAAAGTTTCAGCCTTTTCCTTGGCGTTCTTTATCGCCTTAACGCGCGCTTCCTGCAGAAACTTTTCCTGGTCATCAAAAGTAAACTCTAAACTACCGACTTGATTTAACTCATTATCGCCTGCAAGCGCTAAAATACTGCTGGCTAAATCCATGTCGCGAAGTTTAACTTCAACGTTTTGGGAAACATTGTAACCATTTAACTGCTGAACGCCGTTAGCGTAATCATATTGGGGGTTGATAGAATAATTTATTGTCCTAATGTCTTTACTGTCCACACCTTTATTCTTTAGGACTTCCATAAAAGCGTTCATTTTGTCCACGGTTAATTTCTGCGCGTCGGCTACTTTTGGTTTGGTAATAGTATAGCCAAAAGTTAATTTAATTATATCCGGCACGGCTACCACTTTACCCTGACCGGTCATCACAATATTATTAGAATAGTCAGGAGCTTGACCAATATAACGAAACTCTTTGATTTTATTAATACCGGCAGTGACTAAAAAGAAACTGGCGGTTAAGAGCATAATAGCAAAAAGACCGGCGGCCTCTTTACCATGTTGCTGTAATTTTTCTAGCATACGTTTGTTGGCTTGTGGCCTGTAGCCGGTAGCAAATAGCTAATGACTAGGAGCGCACAATTAATTATTATTAAATTTATATTTTTAAAACCTCCAAAGCGGGGAGCTTTTTGCCTTCTAACAAGGCTAGCATGGCGCCACCGCCAGAAGAAACGAAAAACATTTTATCTTCCAATCTGTTCTTTAATATAGCTTTAACCGTTTCACCGCCGCCGACATATTCTCTGGCTCTGGCCGTGGCAATTTTTCTGGCTGTTTCAGTGGTACTAACTGCGTAACGTGGATCTTCAAAGTATCCTAGTGGCCCGTTCCAAATGATGGTTTTAGCCTTTGTAATAATATTACCATAAAGATTGACAGTATCAGGTCCCAAATCCAGAATCAGTTCGTTTTTCCCCACATTTCCGATAGCCGTCAGACGGGCTTTGGCTTTATAAGAGGTGCTAACCCTAGCATCCACCGGCAATTTCAATTTATTACTAAGAATATAATTATCCAGCCTTAAAACTTTATTGTCCACTAAAGATCGGCCAACTTCAATTTTTTGAGCTCTCAATACATTATTGGCCAAAGCTCCGCCAAGTAGTACAAAATTTACTTTCTCCAATAACTGCCTGATTAAAATAATCTTTGTGGAAATCTTACTGCCGCCCATGATAGCCACAATCGGGCGTTTAGCTTTTTTAAATAATTGCGACAAGTGCTGTACCTCATAATCCATCAATCGGCCGGCATAGCTGGGCAAATACTTAGTTACACCGACGTTAGAAGCATACTTACCGCCGACATCACCAAAAGCGTCATTAATAAAGACGTCACCCAAAGCCGCCAGCTGTTTAGAAAACTTAGAGTTACAGGTCTGCTCGCCTTTATGAAACCTGATGTTTTCCAGACAGACCACCTGACCGTCGGTAAGTTTTAAACTTTTCTTCTGACAACTAATCAAACTATCATCCCAAATCTCTATCTTCTGGCCAATCATCTGACTAAATTTCTTAATAACCGGCCGTAGGCTAAGTTTAGGATCTTTTTTTCCGTCCGGCCTGCCAAAATGCGCAATAATAATAATTCTGGCGCCGTGTTCAATTAAAGTTTCTAAAGTGCCCAAAGATGATCTCAACTTCCAAAGATCAGACTGCTCCAAATGACCCTTAGTTAAAGGCGCGTTTAAATCCAACCTTAACAAAACCCGGCGGCCTTTTAGTTCGGCTATTTTTTTTATAACCCGCAATTTCATTACTTATTGACAATATCAATGTAAGTTACTTCATCGGCGGCTACCAAGGCACACAAATTCTCATAACCACTTTCAGCTACCAAATAGTTAAATATCCAGGAGTCCGGATAAAGTTTCACTCCTCTATCTTCCCAAATAGATAATTGCGCGTCGGTTGGCTTATTTTTAAAACTAACCAGTAATTCTAAATTACGACCCTTATTAATATTAGCCTGACCTAAATTGTCACTAATTTTAGCTGACTGACAACGCAAAACATCTCCTATTTTGGCGTTACTGCCGGGGCTGAATGATTCAGGAAAAAAATAGAATAGTATAGCCACAAACATAAAAACAAAGACAAAAAAGATAATAACAGAATTAGTAACAATTTTCTTGGCCATAATTACTTTTATCGACTCAATTATAACAAGTTTAGTCCTATCTGACTAGCTATTAGTCAAGCTATTTGACATAAACAAATTATCTTTCTATAATCCTGCTTGACAAGCGAGAAGCTAGAAAACACCAGCCAGAAGGAGGCTAACTATGCGCATGGTTCTCTACATGGTTGTGATGGCTCTGCTGGTGATCGCCGGTCAGGCCTGGGACTTGCCGGATAACTCTCTGACTCTGACACAGGATTTGACCGGGGTGACATCAACAACGACAGCCAGGATCCTAGTCCGCCTGTTCTTTATCGGTCTAGCCATCTTCCTGATTGTCTTCGACCAGCTGACGGTTAGAAGAAGCCACCGACAAGAAGACCAGATCAGACATCTGACCGCTGACAACGACCTGTTGCACAAATCACTGGAGAACAAACAGGTCAGCCACGACCACACCGGTGTTTACAGCTTCAACGATCTGATTGACAGATCCCACGAGCCCTGACCAACATGGTCGCCAATATGAAAAGCCCCACGTCGCTCACAAGCAACGTGGGGCTTCTTCGTTCAGGCCAGACCTTCCAGCAGAACCTGACGTTCTCGCAGGAAATCCAAGCGGTAAAGAACCAGAGCGAAGTTGTTCGCCAGCTGTTGTCCGTTGTCCCTTGCCCGCAACGATGCAGCCAGCTCAACATACACCTCGCGATTCTGCCGATGATGATCTCCTGGCAGATCACGGATCAGCACCACCAAGTCTTCCACCAGCTGATCCCACTTCTTACTACCGTCAAGCGTACCGCCGGAAACCAACATCTGCAGGAGCTGAATGGCCGCCTGCCGCAACAGATTTGACGAGCGACTTTCGCGCTTGCCATAGCTCTGAAGCAAGAAATCAACCGGCCGCGACCCCGCAGGCACTTCCACCGGCTTACCCAACTCGACTGTTCTATTGGGCCTACCCTCCAGAAAATCGTTCAGCCAATCCGGCAAATCCTCGTAATTCAGGGTCGCCGTCACTGTCGTGAACGGATTAGGAATCCTGCCGCTACCTTCCATCAGCCCTCCTCTGTTAGGGTACGAAAAACATCTCTATATCAGCATAGATTTTGGATGGGGTCAAGACTTGGAGAGTAAAACAAAAAACAAAGCCCTGATTTAAATTCGGGGCTTTGTTTTAATTAAGAATTTATCTGGTAATTTGCAGGTCTGGATTAATTGGCTGGATACCGATCGCGCCTGCTATATTTCTAACAAAGTCAGGGCTGACAATTGTCATAAACGGACCATCGTCAGAAACTAAATTTATATCAACGCGATTACCGTTAGATACACCATAAGCGATAACCGAATTATTATTTTTTACGGAAGAGTCGGTTAAACCGAACTGGATCCTATTACCAATAACCGCATCAAAACTGACATCGCCTTCCAGTAAAATATTTTTGGAAGTACCTTTAGGAATTATTATGGGCTCGTCAAAAGCAAAAGTTGTAGTCTGATTATCCCCCACTGGCGGAGCTGACATCACTGGAGTTTTAATAACACCATCAACTTTAACCGTTAAGTTATTAACATCGGAAGAATTGGCGGCAAATAAAATTGCCGTTACTCTAACATCTTCGGCTGAGTTGGCTGCGCTAAAATTCCAACCGCTTAAGCCCAAATCCTGTGTACCGGGGACAATATTCATAGCGGCCGGTAAAGTATTTCTGGTAATCATTAATTTAGCCAACTTAATAGTTTGAGTATTGGCCTTAACGTTAGCATTTGGTTGCACTAAAATATTTTGGCCGCTAATTGCACCTTGAGCAATAATAGCCGACTGTGGAGTTGCTAATTGAACATAAATTTTGTCGTTATCCTGCCAGACACCATTAGTATTTAAGTTCGCAACAATCCGATAATTATTTACTCCCACAGGTACAATGAATGGATCTGTAAAATTTACCTGCGAGGTGTTGCCTGATAAATCTGCCGGTCCGGCAACTGTAGAGTTGGTAACGTCAACTATTTTGACGGAATTCAGAGCATCAGCGGTAGTAGTATTGAAGTTGGAAATAATAGTTAAAGTCAAGTCAGTCACATTAATCGGTTCATTGCTGGCAGTAAATTCAAAACCTCCCAAGACGACGTCATTACCGACGCTAATATTTTGGGCGGGGATAGAATTGCTGTTGGCCACAGTTAAGGTGCCTGGATTTTCCATTAACGCCAATTTTTGCTCCAAGGCGGTAATACGCTCCTCATGGCTATCCACTTTACCGGTTAATTTTTCAAGTGCCTGCCAAATCATCTCAAAGGGCGTACCGCTGGCAGAATTAGCGCTAGCATAATTAAAACTCAAAAACGGGACAATCATTAATACTGCAATTGACCCGATTATTAATCTATTTTTCATAGTTTTTGCTTATAATTAAAGCGATTAAATTATCCACAATTCTAGCATAAATATTACAATGTGTCAAGGTTAAAAAAACAAAAAAATCCAAGTTGATTAGGCGAGGATTTTTATTTCTGATAATTCTAATTTATTTAAAAGTCTGACCGTGTATATTGATTATTTGTTTATCTTCAGCTATATCCCACAAAACCCAATCTCTAAGATCTATTTCAATAGGCGTCTCCGATCTAAAATTATTGCTAACAACTTTCATGTATGACTCGCTCATGTCTACCACGAACGGTGCCTGATAATATAAGGTGAAATAGGAGGTTTCTCCTTCCTTTAAAGCATATTGATTACTTTTATAATCAAGCCTCAAATTTCCGGCTCCTTTGATGAGAACATTTCTTACTTCAAAAGGTTTTGTTGAGGTAGGAAATACAATCGCGATACTTCCGCCAAAGTCACTATTAATCGTGTAATACAATTCCATATTTGAATATTTGAATGCCTTGTCTTTCGTGAAGTGGGACAAATTTTCTTCCTTACCTTTTATGGTTCTCCCGTATTCATACTTGGCTAAGCTAGCCACAGTCATAATATCTTTTTGCCTAAATCCGTTCTCATCAAAAGCCGTAGCGTCATAAAACTTTCTTCTACTGCCGTCATAAACATAATATATATCATCTTTGCCTTGTTCTTTTACCAAAGTGCCATTGGGCAACTTATCTGACAGGTCAGACCCCATTTTATACGTTGATGCAAAATACCCGGGTATAACATCCCGAACAGTTGACGCCCAATTTTCACCATATAAATTCTTGGCGGCTTCCTCTGAAACAATTTTTCTCAACAAACCATTCGGTTCTACCGCATATACATTGTTGGTATTGGGATGGGTTATAAGCAAAACACCCGGCCTATAGGGCATAATTCCGCCATCTTCATATTTATCCAGCTCAATTGGGTCTACTTTAATTACTTTAGAAAAATCATCATACCAAGTAAAGTAGGTCTTCTCCTCGGGAAAAATATATTTCCTTGCATCCTCACCAATGTAATAAACTGCTGATCCTGTTTTATTCAAAGCAAGTAACGACCCCGCCGGATAAGTCGTCTCCTCTGCCTGAACAGACGACACAAATAAAAATCCGAAAACTGCCATTAGCAGAATCGGAAACATCCTTTTTATCATCATAGTTATTTATTACTAATTAATATGAATATTAAACTTCACACTGTCTAATCTCTCAACACATCATCCATTTTAACATCCTTTAGTCCAACTATGAACTTTCCGCCGTTACGGGCTAGCTCGGCGATTGTCTTGAGTTTTCTGATTTTAAGAACTTCAGGATGAGCTTTCACCAATTTAGCTTCCTCAAGTTCAGACTCCATCAGTATCATCAATCTTTCTTTTTCAGTTTCCGCTCTCATCTTAACTGCTTCCTGCTGGGCCTCGTTGCGAAGTTTATCGGCTTCATTTTCAGCCTTGGTTCTGATTCTGATTGTTTCAGCTTCTTTTCTGACAGTAATTAAGTCTGCTTCTGCTCGGCGTTGCGTTTCCAGCACCTGATTCATAATTTCCCTAAGATTACCGGGGAATACCAGATCCTTAACATCTGCCCGAATTATATCAACTCCATAGCCTGTAGCCACGTTTTTCACTTCTTCCCTGACGGCCGCGGAAATTTTATTGCGTGAATCTAAAATATCATCAAGTGTTTCACTGGCTAAAAATCGTCTGGCCGCTAGCTGAACGTCTTCATAAATTCGCTCTTCATAAGAAGACACATTATGCAATGCATCCTTGGCGCTCTGTACTTTATAGTAAACAATAATACTAACTCGGACCGCGACTTTATCCTTGGTCAATATCTCCTGATTCTTAATCACCAAAGATCGCTCTCTCATGTCCACTTTTTTAGCCTGCCATTTTGGTTTACCCATAAAATGCCAGAGAGTGTACTTGCCGGGACGCAGTTCTTTCTGGAAAACCCCGTTTTTGTAGAGCAAACCAAGATAAGATTGCTCCACTAAATATTTGAATCTGAACATACATTTTGCTTATTAATTACCAAAATGCTGGGCGCCTACGCAAGAGCAATGCTAGGACAGAGGTGATATGGAAAGTAGGCTCAAATCTTTGAATGAAAGAGCCCAGTTATATCCTCTGCTATGGCTAATAGGGTGCCCAGGATTTTGGGGATTAATTAATGTACCATATCATGACGCAAGGCCAAAATACAACGCCGATAGTAGCCCTCCTAACTCAAAAACAATTTCCTAATTCTTGATTCACGAGATTCACAATCTCCTCTAACTCACTTATCCTTCGTAGACTTTCATTATATGCCCGAACTGCGTGTTTATCCTCTGGCACATAGTTAATAATGATCGCCTTAAGAACAGGATCAAATGGCTTGATAATGTCTATTCTCTTTCCTTTGAGGAATTTAGAGGCCAAGCCCGCAATTCTACCATCCTCGAGATCAAAATCTGCTTTCGAGTCAGTTCCTGGCAACTCTGCGGGGAATGGTCTCCTTAAGGATTGAACCAGTTTATCTATTGTTTCTCTATTTTTTTTCATATTAGTAATTAAGAAATGATTTACTCTCATCAATCGGTCCATGAGTAACCGCCCTTCCATATGTAGTATAAATGCCGTAGTAGTTCAGGTCTTTATTACTGATTTTTATACCATATTCATTTGTGGAATAAATATGGTGACTCTTACCAAAGTCTTTGTAATCCTTGTAAAAATCTACCCCATCATCTAAATACTGTTCCGGGGTTCTACCGGCACCGTGTCTTGCAAAATGATCCCCGAAACTGCTCAAAGTATCATCATAATTAGATTTCGCCCAATACCTCTGAACTCCCCTAGTGACCTGGGGCGATAAACTAAAGACCTCATCAGATAATTTAATCGCACCTTTTACAGCTTTAACCCCTGACCTTATCACAGATCCACTAACTATAGGTATAAAAGCGGCGGCTCCCGATATAACCCTCTCTCCGGTACTAAGATCCCTACCAGTGAAAGTTTCCTTACCAGTGAAGGCTTCTTTAGCATCTTGTACATCTCCATATCCTGGTACTAAGCTTGACGAGATGTTGGTTGTTTCATTCGGATGTCTGTCAAAAGCATCGGCAAACTGCTTAAACCCTGGAGCCCAATTCCATACATCCCATGGTTCATCTGATCTATTACCATCGGGGTCAACTAGAATTACAGGATTTCCCATACTATATAAATAGCCATTGAACTGCTGAGGACTTGATATAATTTCCATGAGACGATCTAAGTCTAATCCATAAGGATCAATGCTTATCCATCTCCCGCTCTCTTGATCATAATACCTTGCACCAAAGTACTGGAGATTAGATTCTTCGTCTAACTCTTTACCGGTAAAGGTGTAATCGTCTCCAATATCGGTCGTAGTATTATTATAGCTTTCTGATCCGTAAGGATAATAGTCTGTCAGAGCTATCACTGTACCGGTGGCGTTAGTTGTCAGAGAACTGGAGCCTAGGTGATCAGACAAAATGTAGTATATTCCGGCGTTATCGCCAGACAGCTTTTCTGAAGCTAGACGGATATTGCCTAAGAAATAGTGGTTTCTGGCAGATCCATTATACCGCGATTCGTAGTATTTATCTATATAATAGTCAGCAATATCATCAACCTCCGGAACAGATGCCATCCTAACTATTCCGGCCTGACTCAAGTCAGCCGAACCATCCAATAGTTGAACTTCCTCAACCGGTTGCTTACCAATTTCCGCTTCACCAGCCCCAGTTCCCGAATCCTCACTTCCCTCTTCCCCATCTCCCATCTCCAATTCCCCCTCTATGATCTCCTCGGTTGTAGTAGCTTCAAAGCCGACGTCCACAGAACCCTCAAAAATAGGTTTCGGGCAGTTACCGCGACAAGGAACAGGCGGCGGAGGTGGTGGCGGAGGTGTGACATCCGTCCATTTCTTCAACCGCTGATTATTATGGTCATAGACATAATAAGTAGAATCGTTATTGCCTAAACGCGATTTGGTCATTCTGTCGCGCCAATCCCATTCATGAAGGTCATTATTGATATAACGAACATTGCCGTTGGCGTCATAGGTATAATAATCTGCCCCAATTTGTCCGGCCTGATGCGGATTGTCTTTGTTATAGGTATATTGCCCAACCGCGCTATTAGATAACATATTACCGATAGCGTCGTAGCTGTAAGTATGGGAATAATTATTACCGCTTGTGGCATTAGTTACAGTAGCTGAAACCAAACGATTCAAGTCGTCGTAATTGTAGGTCACGGTCTTAGCCAAATCAGTATTAGAATTATCAGTCAGCGTTAAAATATTGCCGTTGGAATCATAAGTATAACTAATATCCTGTAATTTTGCGCTTCCCAACTGACTCACCAAATGAGTTAAGCGATAACCTTGAGCCGGGTCATAGGTATAATCAGTGGTAACACCATTGCCCCGTTCCAAATGACTGATCAAGCCGGTCAACGAATACTGAATATTGGTTGCCAAAGTTGTAGTCACCCCGTCATCAATTAAATCAACCTGATTAACTTGTCCGCCGTTATTGAAAGAATAAATCACTCGCTGTCTTTCAGAGTAAGTAATTGAACTGACATCTCCCCTGATATTATAGGCGAACTGTAAATCAAAGTTTAAACCGTCAATTACCCGATGAACCAGAGTCGGCCTGCCGGCATAATCATAAGTATAATAAGTAGCGCTGTCGTTATTGCCAATAACACTGCTTAATCTGTTAAGCTGACCCAATCCTTCATCGTAATTATAATCATATTCCACTCCGCTGGTGCCGCTAAAGTCTTCAGTTAAAATTCTGTTCAAACTGTCATAACTATAATCAGTCGCCTGACTGCGGGGATCAGTTTTGGTTAAAACGTTGCCATTGTTATCATAGGTATAAACCCAGTCAACAGGGTCGGCCACTGATGTTTTATGCACCATGTCCTGCGATGCTAGATTATCCAAATCGTCATAAACAAAATTTCTAACATTGCCTTGAGCGTCAGTAATTTTCTTCAGTTTATTAGTCAAGGTATATTCATAATTAGTCGTATAAATTGCGGCTCCTTCATGCTCTTTAACCTGAACCAGATTGTCATAGGCGTCTTTGGTCAATTCCTTAACCTTGCCGCGCGGATCGGTAATGGTGGTGGTAAAACCGTCATACGAATAAGTAGTTGTGCCGACTGGTGTAATTTCTGTCAGTACCCGATCTAAAACGTCATAAGTATACTGCTTTGAATAAGTGAAAACCGGAGCCGAATAAGCGATTGAACCGCTGAAATACGGCAAAGATTGTTTTTTAACTCTACCCTGACTGTCGTATTCCATTGCCACAGTCACATACTGTCCGCTGGCATCTGACTTTTTGCTTTGGATAACTCTACCCAGCCCGTCATAGTATTCACGGCTGGTAACATACTGACTTGAGTTAAAATAATCCTTAACTTCCTTATAGTTGGGGAAAGCCACATCTTCATAACTGATTTCCTGAACAGTAATTAAATTAGCCGGATTATTTGGGTCAGAAACTTGTTTCAAAATTGGCCGACCAAAAGCGTCATAGCCATTTGCTTCCTGATAACCGTTAGGATCTGTAGAATGCAGTAATTGTCCGGTCACTGGGTCATATTCAGTAGTAGTAATTCTGCCGTTAACATCGGTGGAAGTCTGCGGATAAAGATTCGCGCTATCATAAGCTAAAGTAACCACTGTATTTTCCTTGGGATCTTTCTTGGTTACCGGCAAACCCAAACTATTATAGGTAGTTTCCACATCAACACCGTTCACTTTAGTATCCTCTTTCGTCAGATTAACTTTATTCACTTGCCCGAGCGGTAGCTGATCATAGTAATAGTCCTGATCTTTGGTTTCCGACAAACCTGAAACAACTTTAGTCTTAGGCGCGCCGAGAATATGTTTATCGGCGTTTAGGGCGTAAGAATAAGTTGTGGTTTTTTCGTCACCGAGTAGAGGATCAGTTATTTGTCCTGAACTAATATTAACTTGCACATGACCCAAGTCTTCCTGATTGAGCACATTGCCATTATTTAAATCATAATCAAATTGCTGGCCGTTGCTATAATTTTGACCTTCGTCAATAATTGTGCTCGCCTTTAGATCTAATAAAGCAGATTTTCTACTTTGACCCACATTATTTAACTGGTAGCTATAATTATTTTGAGTCAGCTGATTGCCATCAACATCAAACTCTCTGTCCCGGGATTTTAAGCCGTGAAAGAAGTAGGAATCATCCAAAGCAGTACCTGAATTTATAGCGGTCTGATAATCAGATTCAATTACTCTTAACTGTGAATCCGCGGGGTTCCCGTCAACAGTATAACCGACAGAACCAAGTGAAAAATAGGCAGGATCTGTGGATCCGACGATAGTTGGCGCTTCAATCCGGATTCGTCCGATAGAACCGTCTCCGCCGTCATTACCATAAGCGCCAAGACCACCGGCGCCACCGCGCGCGTGAACCATATTAGTTCCAATATTGGCTGTCTCTGCCACTCTGATATAGATAGAACCGCCAGAACCACCGCCAGCGCCACCACTATTTTGGTAACCAGTTGATGTCCAACTCTCTCCCCCGTTACCGTCAGCGTTAATCTCTCCGTTAACTGTTAAATTTTTAGTATTCAAAATTATTATTCCTCCACCGGAACCGCCTCGAGCTATAGCCTCACCTTGCTTATAACCACCTTTGCCGCCCCCAGAGCCTCGCAGTGCTGGCTCCAACTCGCTATTACCATAAGCCACGCCTCCGGAAACTATATACTGACCCTCGTACCCTCCGGAACTTTCGCCATTAAAAACAAATCCGGCTCCACCACCGCCGCCAGACGGTCCATAAGTTGACATTTGCCCATCAGCACCGGCTCCAGGACCCGCTTGCTCGGGATATCCCGTTCCTTTGGCAAATAAACTGCCATTAATTGTAGCTGTCCCTTGTACTTTAACCTTAACCCCAGGTTGTATGGTAACTTTATGTCCAGAATTTACTGTAAAATATGTAAAATCTTTGTCTGCGGTAAAAATGTAGTCCATATTGGAATTAAACGAACCGTCTGATCCATCTCCCAAATCAACATCCACCAGAGCCTGGCCTATTTTTTTAGTCACCTTTCCAAAGCCATAAACGTCTTTTATATTTTCATTAGTATAGCTAGCCACAGAACCGTCGGAATATGTATAACTTTGACCGGTCAAATTTTCTTGCCCATCATTCACTACAACTTCCTTGACAATCTGCGTGTCAAAAGGCAAATTGGGATTCAACAAACTACCGGTAGAATCTTTTTCTTGAGAGGAATTGCCATAGGCAACTCTAACTGACGCGCCGCTTTGACCATCAATATTAGTTAGTATATCGTTCTTAATTCCTTGACCGTAGTATATACGATCTCCGTCACCGGAATATGAATGAATAGCATCTTGAGCCTGATCACCATTAAGATCAACAACCGCGACTGGAACAGCGTTAGTGAAATAGCTATATCCATCAAAAGTTACAGTATCAAAAACTGACACACCCAATAGACTCATACCGCCGGAAGAATGAGGACCTGTTCCGTCAACCCATTGATCCCTGCTATAACCTCCTTTATCTTGTAGACCGTCTCTATTAAAATCACTTAAGAAAGAAATATTTTGACCATTATATGCCGAAATACTATACCAACTCATATTGGCTGGCGCAGCATAATCAGCAGATAAAGCAAGGGAGGTGCCATTATTTAGATAGACGACTTCACCGGAATATGTTGTATGTTGTTCGGGGTGACAATAATAATCATAGAATACGTCCTCTGACCCATCATTATTTACATCTGCAAAACCAAATGGCGTACCTCCATATCTAAAACAATCGGCATAATCTAATTGTAGACTGATGTTATAATCATTATCTTGCGTCCAAACACCTGTTGTCTTATTCTTTATATAAGCTGTTACGGCCGAATCCAACGAAGAGGTTGAATGATTATAATAAGCGTCATCATAACCATCCCTATTTAAATCAGTAAAAATTAATGAGTTTATCGGTTTGTTGCTCGTTGTAGACTGCAATAAAGATGCTGGTAGAGAACCCGCGACTAAACTTCCCCAGCCAGAACCAGTATTGGGGTAATAACCGGAATTAGTAACTAAATCTATATAGTGGTCGCCATTCATTTCGGCAAAAGTCGCCGGAATGGTAGTTGAATGACTACAACCGGAAAAAACAAAGCTGGTGTCGTAATTACTAACATCATTCCATCCACCAGTCGTATTATTGTTGAAAACATTAACAGTCACAGCCGATGAATTACAGGTCATATTAATATAATCAGCATAACCGTCAAGATTCAAATCAATAAACATAGCTCGTCTGGAAGACCCAAGGCCCGGTTGCAAATACAGCTCATAGCCGCTGGGTAATTGATAATCACCAGAGGGTGTAAATGACGCCACCTCATAGCTATAATCAAAATTCACTGTGTCTTTAGAATATTCTTGAGCATCTTTATAAGCTTTTGGTGTGATTGAGTTCAATAAATATTTTTTACCGGAGTCGTTCAGACCAAAGTTCAAGTCATCAGACCGGCTTTTTACTCCATCAGCATAAACATCAATTTTGTCCAATAAATATTTTGTCTGAACTGTAAACCCGGCGGTCTCAGATATTGACACTAAGTTATTTTCAGTCTGGGAACCTGAAGCGAACGGTTCAAACCAAACTTCAAAGGTTCCATCAGTGGTGCCACTGCCGGTATAAAAAATCTTCTTGGGATAAATCTGGCCGAAATCCTTAAAATATTCGTAACGGACAAAATTGTCATTAGTATCCCTAATTTCCTCTAGCATCCATCTATAAACCTTGGTGGAATCACTGGGATTGTCCTGACGACTGGTGGCTTGAGAGCCAAAAGTATAAACCATACCTGTTTTATCAGTCACCAGCCACTTATTTACCGAACTATATTCTATCTTCAGAAAATCACTCTCAATTCTCTTCCCATATAACCCGTACCCATTACTATCAACATCAATGGCCACCAGCTCGTGGTTGCCGTTTAAATTCAGTCGGAAATTATTATCAGTATATAGTTTGTCCAATCCTGTTCTGCCGTCTCTTTCTATGCTAGACATTGATAACTCCCAGCCAAAGCCGACCATGGAGCCAACATTTTGTCGCTGATGGTTATAATTCAAACTTACTTGTGGTTGCAATCCTGCTCTGCCGGCCGGTAAACTAACAGGATAAGAGTAAGCAAAGGCGCCGCTGAATTCATCAACATTATGCTCTCCCAATAGTTTAGTTGGCTTGGCGCCGGCGTTATCGCGGTTAGCATAAGGATCCAGCGGACTGTCTCCACCACCACTGGTCTGTTCCAAAGGCGGTGTTTCCTCGGCCTGCAACCCCATATCAATCAAAGCCGCGTCATCAGCTGGTTGAGCAGGTTCCGTGCTAATTTCGGCAGGCACAGCCTCAACTTCCGGTGCCACAACTTCCGGTTGCGCAACTTGACTCACCGGATTATCAGAAATTACAGCAATTGGTCGTGGAGCTGCCAAAACCGGGGTTAGTGGCATAATCACCATAGCCGTCACTACCAATGTATATATCCCCCTGTATAAATCTCGCTTTTTCATATGTTTGATTGATTATTCTTTAATATAAATTTTATTGATTGATTAAGCAAATTTTCAAAATCTTGATCCTTACTCCAAACCTTCAATATATATCGCCTCAATTGTTGATGCCTAACATATCCCTTATCTTCAGCTATCAAAAATGCAGAAAATGGTTTGGTATTAAGCAACACAGTTAAGGCTTCTTTCAAATCTTCAAACTGACTTCTGGACAAACCCTTTTTTCGGCAATCTTGATAATACTGACGTATAAACTGTAGGTGCATAATTTCATGGGCGATAACCGTCAGCTGATAAGAAAAATCATATCTGGTGCTGACCATAAACCAACTTTTCTTGACGTCATATGGACACATACCAAATGTCGTCAGTGAACAATTAAATTTGTCGGTATAAATTGGTTTATTGGTTACTTCTACCAAAGCTTTAAAATATTTTTTTTCAATCTTTGACCAATTTTTTTTAACAATTGACAAACACTGCTCTGTCTCAAACTTTATAACCTTATTGTTAAAACGCTTGCTAAGTAAACTCTCTATCTATTTTTTACTCTTGTTCTTCAAAATTTTCTTTAAATCATTTTTAGTACTGCCCCACATTGATTGTTTACTCATGCCAAACACGCTTTCCTTAAGACTTAAAAAGTAAGCCCAGTTATGAGCGTCTTCTT
The DNA here is from genome assembly GCA_964441335.1 of uncultured Gammaproteobacteria bacterium. GTDB lineage: Bacteria > Patescibacteriota > Patescibacteriia > UBA1558 > 2-01-FULL-52-15 > CAYTUI01. The sequence goes on along the minus strand of CAYTUI010000002.1, from coordinate 11,073 downwards.
TAATATTGTAATAAAAATTCACCTTGGGCATAACTGAATATTAAACGTTTCTTACTATTAAATTGCTAAGATAAAATTTCCTCTCCTTGCCCGCCATATCCGGACGATATTGCTCGTATTGTTTCAAAAAAATCTCCTCCCATTTCTGCAAATGATCAACCAACTCTTGTACGGTATAAAGTGAGTTCATGGGATGATCAAACGGTGGTTTAGGGTTATTATAAAACGTCTCAATACCCACTATTCCGCCTTTCTGCAAATGACTATCAATCCATGGAAACAAAGTATCAAACACCCATGACTTATCTAAAAACTGCAAAATATTTCTCATAAATACCATGTCATATTGCGCATTATCCTCTGCTATGAAATCCGCTACTGTCATCTGTTTACTCGCAATAGATTCATAAACTAAAACAACCGGCTTAACCTCTACCGCTGTTACGAGCGCTCCCTTGTCAGCGAACATTCGGCTATACTTGCCGGAACCAGAGCCAAGATCCAGAATCCTATTTCCGGGTTTAATATTGCTAATAAATTCTTCTATGAAATTAGGATTAGGCATAAGCAAATTTTTATAATATAAATCTCCCGCTACCATCACGTGCTACTTTAATGATTTTAAATGATTCTTTCGGCAGAGCACCCCAGATATGGTGATAAACGATATCATTTTGCTCTGTGAAAGTGATTTTTGCTTTCAAAAACTTCGGATCAATAATTAGGGCGACAAATTTCTCCTCCATTGGATAGTCTGTCCAATTTTGATTAGCGACATTCTCTATCATTATTTTCTTAGACGGCGACGTATGAATAGAGGGAGAATTTTTATCCCATTTTTTTTGTTTCTACAGTCATAACTACCATCTTTGGTTAAAAAACTAGAATACAGTTTTTCTAGAACCATGTGGTACAGAAGATTGGGTAAGGAGGTCAATTGTTGTTGCGATTTCATGTCGTGGATTCAAGACATATTATCTTTTATAATCAATTTCAATTTATTTTGCTGTCTGACGGTACACTTGCTTGGAGAGATCATTTCAGAAATCTCCCAACTCTCGCCATATAACTTCTTTAGTCGCACTAATGCATTATCAATTGTGTCACAAACAAAAATTAATATATTTCTTTTACACGACTCTATTTGCCAAATTGTCGGATCTATTATGTATATTTCCTTCTTATATTCAACGATTAATAGGTCATGATACGAGCCTATCTTTGGAATTTTTTTAAAAGTCTTTGATACATAAACATTTGCCTTTGGATATTTAGCTAGTATCCAGCAACCTACGAGTCTAGATATTTCGCTACAGGAGTCAGCGACTAAATATTTCAAAGATACCTCGCCATTATCGGATAATCCCTTAAGGAAAGATATTAATTGATTTTGTATTTGTACGATAAATTTTTTGAACATATTCTTCTTGGATAATTCCATGTATATTTTCGAATTGCCTTTTGTGCGATTATCAAAATTTATTAATCTACTGCGAAACAGCCTCAAAAGACCCCTTGTACAATTTCCTAAACTCGGAGCCGGTCATCTTAAGCAACGTATCACTTTTTCCGCTTCCCATAATCAGTGATTCAAGCTCCATTACCCTCCTGTCAGCAATTACATCTACCTCTGCGAGGCCAAAAGGCGAAACCGTGCCTGCCAAGACGCCTGTTAGGTCACTTACCTCGTCTCTACTGGCAAGTCGGAGCGACTTGTCACCCCTGATTTCTTTCAATTTATCTAAACTGACCTTTTTATCACCAGTCATCAAAACAACAACTGGCCTACGACCAATAAAGAGTAAAGTCTTAATAACTTCCGGCCTAGAGCATTTGCAGGCTAGTTCCACATCTTCTACTGTATGCACTCCGTTCGGAACAATAATTGTTTCAAAAATTGCTTCCATTTTTTCTAGCTCGTTTATACTATGTAAATTCATATTATCGCGTTACAATTCACTGTTTTAAATTAATTCGGATGCCAGCCATAGCAGAGCTATGGCTGGCTTGGTAGAGTTTCCTCCTTGTAAAGAACCTTACGGAAGTAGCCTTGTCGTAGCTTAAACGCCAGACGTCCGTCATGGTGACGCATTGGTATACCAATGACATTTTCGCAATTTAGGCAGACCAAAGGTGGTAGCGTTTCAACACCCAGACACCTGTCTTGAGACAAATTGGCCACGACATCCGGCCAGTGGATCCTGTTGAGGTAACAGCGAAACAAGTGGCCAACACCGTCTTTCTGATAAATCAGCACTGGCTGGCCACAATCTCCGCAAATGATGCGGTAAACTTTGGCAAAACCACCTCTCTTTTTAAAGTGCTGATCTCGCCGAATTTGGATTTTTCTCGGTTTTTCTGCTCGTTTCATATTGTCTCCTTGATAATGCCCATAAGTCTCTGACGCACAGACTGCGGTGTCAAATACGTCGTGTCAATCAGGTGATAGGTTGGGAAAATAATCTGGGGATATACTTCCCGTTCCATATCTGCCTTATCACGCGCCCGGATAAGACTAGCTACGTCAGCCCGACTGACAGATTGACCACGTGCCAACAGCTCCTGATATCGGCGATCCACCCGCACATGTTCATCCGCTGTCAGATAAAACACATGAGATGCGTCAGGACACAGAAACTGCGACACAGCGCGCCCGTCGCACACATACACCTGCACTTGTCTAACCAATGCTCTGGCTATCAAGCCCATCATTTTCATGCGGGCGCCACTAACGAGCATGCTGCTTGTTTGAGTCGCGACCTCTTCTGTCCGTATGCGTTCAGTTAAATCCTGACCATCTGCCTCAAAAAAACATTGCCCACCATCCCAAACATACTTCACCAAATCCTGCTTCAAAATCTTTGCATAGACATCCGCAAGATTATTTATTATTCCCTGCTGGTAAAGATAGGTAGCCCCGCGAAATACCAGGCCGATGTCAAAGTACATAATCCCCAACTGCTGCGCGAGTAACTTCGCGACCGTTCCTTTCCCGGTCCCCGACAATCCTTCTATCGCGACCGGTCCCTTCAGTCTCAGGTCTTTTTTCATGATTCCACTCCTTCTGTTTTGCGTTAAGGTTTTTAATAGCATAAACACTCAATTCCTTGGCCACTACCGTTTCTACCCTCTTTAAATTAAACCCAAACCTCTGGAATGCTTTGGTCTTGGATGGGTTATTCGTACCAAGTGAAAAGCTGTGGTTCTCGTTAAATCCTAGGGCGCGCAAAATGATAGCACATTCATGGTAGGATCTACGATCAATATATTCCTCCTTCTTATAAAAGGCTCGAGCGGCCTCAACTGTATTCATTTCCAACTCGTTCATTAAATACTGATTGGCCATCTTGTACTGATGCCACCCTCTACCATCCTGACCAGGTATTTCAATCACGACACCGCTTTTTTGATGCGCAATTTTTTTATTGACTCTTCAAGTTGATTCTTACAATCACATGTTATATCTCCCATAATCATACCCGACAAGCAACCGGAGTCTATCCGCGCAAAAATTTCCTGTTGCTCCAACGCATTGCTTAATCCAGGGTAAAAAATGCAGTAATGAACGCCCCATGTGCCACCAACAACTTGTGCAGGAATAACCTGAAATTTTCCGTACGCAGTTATGAGAGGACCGGAGAAATCAAAGGCCACATAGTAGAACGAGTCGTCGTACTTAACGCTTACAAACTGATATCTGGAGGCATCACTTCTGACTCTGGCTATAAAGTCTTCATGGCTCTCAGACGCACGCTTACTTTCAAAAGGCGTGTAAACATTAAGGACAGAGTCTGCTTCAATTGCCGCTCTAAGCTGATCTTCAATCGGCGATTCAATTTTTAGTAGGAATTTGTGCATATTTAATTACTCAAACAAAACATTCTCTTAACAAAAACAACCATCTTTAATGGTTGTAGATATTGTTTGATCTAAATTGTTCAACGCCTTGGTCAAGGGGTTGATCCTAACCTCAATGAAAATAAAACAGCTTTAGCTCCGACAATATCCCATATTGTAATGAACTAAACCCGCTTTTCCAGGCCTATCCTCAATATTTATACTAAGGGCAGGGCTTGAAAGCATTTATACACCTATTTCCTGTCTGCTATATTTGGCGACGGCTGTCGTATTCCGGTTATATACAGGCTAATGCGACGGCTACCAAATTTCTCTCATGTTTAGCGACGGCTTATTGTCAATGGACGGCTATCTAATGACTCAATTTTAGCAAATATAAAGGGTTTGTCAATTAGTTAGTTGAGGATTGAGGAGTGAGGAATGTCAGGTCATCCGACCTGATCGCCCTCCATTCGGCCCGAGCTCATGGCCGAGGGCTGGGCGAAGGAATGAAGAATAAGTAATGAGGGAATTACTAATTGGTATTAACTGGTAACGACTTGCTATTGGCTACAAACTAAAAACCGAGTAGTCAGGCTACACGGTAATAAAAAGCTAAATCTTATATTAAACGCTACTTCAAATGCCCACTCGTAATATCCGGGGATTTATCCATAGCTAAAGTAAATTTAAAAATACTGCCTTTGTCTAAGCCGTCGCTCTCCGCCCAAATATGGCCGCCATGTTCTTTAATTACTCTTTGGGCAATATATAATCCTAAACCGGAGCCACCAGTATTAACCTGCGCCACTCCTGTCCCGCGGACAAACTTTTTGAAAAGCGTATTTACTTCATCGGTCCTAATACCCATACCCGAATCTCTGGTCCAAAATTCATACCGATCCCCTTTGACGCGGCTGTTAATTTCCACAAAACCTTTTGCTGTGTACTTGATGGAATTATCAACCAGATTAAGAACAACTTCGCGGATCTTATCGCTGTCCACATTAAGTATCGGCGCCTTAGTCGGCAAATTGACTTTTAATTCCAAATCTTTAGTCTTGGCCTGCTGTTGCAATTCAGTTACTACACCTTTAATAATTTCATTCATATCAGTCGGTGCTTTATTTAATTTAAAACGGCCGGCTTCAATCCTGGAAACATTCAAAAAGATATTAATCAATCTGGCTAACCGCGCGGCGCTTTCATAAACAACAGCCACCACTTTCCTTTGTTCAGGTTTTACCGGACCATAATCCCCTTCCAATAACATAGATAGATAGCCTTTGATGGCTGAAGTTGGAGTGCGCAATTGATGGGAAGCAATGGATAAAAACTCGGACTTGGCCTGATCCAATCGTTTTAAATGGATATTAGCCTCCTGTAATTTCTTATTAGTATTCTCCAACTGCTGATACAGTTTAACGTTTCTATAAACGATACCCACTTGGTCAGCCAAATTATTCATCATTTCATAATCCAAACGACTAATACTTCCCTCTTTAATAGCTAACAAGTAATGAATGACGCCAATAATTTTATTTTCCGAGTAGATAGGAATGCCCACGACTGTTACTATATTAAGTGCTTGTTGAATTTTATCCGCGGCTTCCTTTTCTATTGGCGGCGCGAAAAAGTCGGCAAAGGAATCGCTGGTAATAGCGCTACCGGTAGTGAAACAGCGCACTCCAAAATTTTCCTTATTACCAATATTAGCCTTATACTCGCTGACCGGCCGTGGCAATAAAGCCAAACCCTTCTTAGCCGCTTCTCCCCGGGTAATCGCCGCCGGATAAAGATATTTATTACTCTCGTCTTTGAAACTTAAGATACCACCTATATACCCCAATTCCGTAGATATACTATCAACTATAATCTGAATAACATTATTAATATCCAAATTACGACTAATCAAATTACTGATATTTTGCGTAATAGTTAAAAACTTATTCCTCTCCCCCAAATCCACATTAGCAGTCTTTAATTTCTTGGTTGCCCTGTCTATTTTCTCTTTCAACTCTAGATTGAAATTTTCCACTTCCTCATAAAGTCGGGACTTTTCAATGGCGATAGCAATTTGTGGAGAAAAAACATTGAAGAAGCTGATATCTTCTTTACTATATACATCGCCGGATAGTTTATAATCCAAAATAATTACAGCGGTCAGTTTGGATTCAACTATCACCGGGATAATCAATTGCCAATTTAAAGAATCCATAGTCTCTATGGCTTTGGTCACATTATCCCTTAAAACTGAAGCCGACATATCTTCAACTTTTCTGCGGTATTCTTCCAAGACTATAATATCATCAGCGCTCTTGATCAAATTGATAATTTCGTCATTTATAGCGTAGTCTTCAAACTTCTGATTATTAATTTTTTTGTAACCATCAGTGTGGATCACAATATCCACATTTTTAACTTTCAGGTCTTTCTGTAAAGTGTCCTTTATGCGTTGAAGCAGAACCTCCATATCAATTTCTCGGGCGATAATAGTACTTAAATTTCTTAAGAGTTGGTCGTAATTAACTCTATTTTTGTAAAAAAAATCGTCAGTGACTCGTGAAAGGAGTTTTTTCAGCGGGTCCAAAGCAACTACCACTATAAACGACGCTAACATAATCAGTGCCCATTCTGAAATGCGAGTTTTTACTTCAAAAATTTCTCGAATTAAGAAAATAACAAATGTAAAAAAGCTTGTTACTGTAGCGACTAGTAGAAAATATAAAACGCTTCTGGCAATCACCATCTTTATGTTCATAAGTCTATATCGTACTATCGAATAGGTAATAAACGATATATATATAAAAGAACCAATAAGATCGAACTGACTAAAACTATTAAACCCAATAAGGGGCAACAAAAAACTTGGAACAATCGCTAATGCAGCAAAAACCATAGATCCGAAGGATACATATAAGAGCTGCAATTTCCTATTGCCAGTTGATCTAAATGTCTCAACAAATAATCTGATAACAATAAAAATTAGCGTCAATCCAATAAAAGCGGTGTAAAAAAAGAACAACGAACCAAATTCTCCCTCAAAACTTCCAAAATTAATTTTATCAACGCGTTTAATTATCAATTCACCATATAAACTAGTGACAGCGAAAAAAAATGAAGTAAGGTATATTATAATGCTTCGAAAAATATTTGACTTTCTTTCAATTAAATAAAAAAACCACACCAGGCCAGCTCCTAAAAGAATTGCGCCTAGCGTATATTGAAGCCTGACCCAAATTGCATTCTGATCAAAGGCGGACATTAAATTTACAAATGCCCAGCATGCATTAGCGACTGCCATCACACCAAAATAGATGTTTAGTTTATTTCTTTTGTTCCTAAAATAAACAACAGCTCCTAAAAATAAACTTCCTAGTAGAATAAACGCGACCAATACAACTAACATATCTAGATTAGTCTATAATTTTAAACTCCTTACCAATTCTTGTTATAATTTGAATCCCAAAATCAAGTTGCTCATAACTATGACTAGCACTAACGGCGAACCTAATTCTACTTAAATTCTTTGGCACAGCTGGCCATCTAATCGCAGGCGCAAATAACCCTTCCTCCAACAATCTTTCGGCAAATTTGACACAAGCTTTTTGATCTCCAATTAAGATTGGGATAATTTGAGTTCTACTTTTAAACGTATTGAAGCCTACAGCGTTCAACTTAGATCTAAAATAATCTGATTTTTTGGATAAATCTTCAATAATTTCCGGATGACTTCGAACATATCTTAAAGATTCTCTCACCGCCCCCACGACGCCAGGCGCTAGAGCGTCAGAAAACATGTAAGAACGGCATGCTAATCGCATATAATTGATCAAATCTGATGAGCCAGAAATAAACCCTCCCGAAACACCCAGACCTTTACTAAAGGTGCCCATATTTATAGTAACCTGGCCAGGTCTGCCAAAATATGACGCGGTTCCCGCGCCATGATCCCCTATTATCCCTACTGCATGAGCATCATCCACCATAGTACTCGCATCATAAACTTTTGCTATATCTAATATTGCATTAAGTGGCGCGATGTCACCGTCCATTGAAAAAACACCATCAGTTACTATAAGCTTCCTGTATCTCTTATACTTTGATACTAGCTTTTCGAGATCTTTAACATCATTGTGTTTATATATCTCTATTTTTGCGTTAGCTAATCTACATCCATCTACTATGCTCGCATGATTATACTCATCACTTAGAATCACGGATTTCTTAAAAAAAATACTCTTAGCCATTCCCATCAAATTAATAAATCCCGGAATAACACCCACATTAGCTCCATAGCCCGAAGCAATACTTAATGAGTCCTCATATCCCGTAAAATCGGCTACCTCTCTATCCAATTTCTTATGAATGGACATTGTACCCGTTAATATTCGCACTCCTCCAGTCCCCGCCCCAAATGTACTAATTGTCTTAATAGCTTCCTCAATCAATGCCTTGTTATTAGCCAACCCCAAATAATTATAAGACCCGAGCATCAAAATATCTTTATTTTCTACTGACACAATTGGGCCGGTGGGGCCATCAAGAGTAATGGACTGAGGTAAAATTATTTTATCCTGAATGTATCTATAGACTCTTCTAATGTCATTCATATAACTTATTTATGCTCAAAATTAAATTCCTCCTCATCTTCAACGTTGGAGTCACCAACCCATTTTCTTGCGTAAACTCCTCCGCTACTAATTTAAAATCACTCACCTGTTCTATTTTATCATACTTCTCCAAACTTTGCTTAATCTGCTCGGTGAATAGAGCTTGGACCTGCGGATGATTGAGGGAATCTTGCGGTACCAGTTGAAAATCATGGTCGCTTAGCCAGAGACCCAACTCCACTAAATCAGGCACAATAATAGCGGATAATTTCTTTTGTTTATTACCATAAACCATAGACTGGGTAATATATTTGTTGATATTTAACGCCTGTTCAATATTTACCGGATTAATATTCTTACCTGTTGACAGCACAATAACCTCCTTCAACCGACCAATAATCGTTAAAAATCCGTCACTATCAATATAACCTTGATCACCAGTATGTAGCCAACCATCTGCATCAATTATCTCCTTGGTGGCTTCAGGATTATTGTAATAGCCTTGCATGACACAATCGCCCTTAACCAAGATTTCCTTGCCAGAGCCTATCTTTATTTTTATGCCCGGCAATGGTAGCCCGACAGTTCCAAATTTATAATGCTCCAGCTTATTTTCCGCCACAATAGGCGAAGTCTCGGTTAGTCCGTAACCTTCTATTATCTTAATACCTATACTTTCAAAAAATCTGGCGATTTGTTTATCTAAAGAAGCACCGCCGGAAACTGTAAATCTTAAACGTCCGCCTAATGAAGCTTTAATCTTTTTTATGACCAATAATTCCAAAACCTTAAGTTCCACAGCTTTAACGACTGACAGTTTCTCCGACATTTTCTGACGCTTTAATATAATAGCTTTGAAAAAAAGCTCCTTTTTTTTCGGACTACCGGCCTCAACCTTGGCCATAATTTTCTCATAAACTTTCTCAAAAATTCTGGGGACCGACAACATAACGGTTGGTTTGGCAATTTTTATATCATGGGCTAAATTCGCCTGACTAGTCGCAAAATAAATGGAAGACCCTGACATCATAGGGGTGTAATATCCGCCAGTTCTTTCTAATACATGAGACAGCGGCAAAAAAGAGAAGAACCTATCGGTCTTTTTTATATCAATATAATTTTTAGCGGCTACAACATCAAATAATATGTTGCGATGCGATAGCATCACTCCTTTAGGTTTACCAGTAGTACCGGAGGTATATATTATGGTATGAACATCATTATCATCTGTCACCAATGATTCGGTCGTCTCCCCTTTCTTAAATAAGGCGTCGTAATCACCTTCACTCCTGCCAGTACAAATAATTAAATGTTCCAATTTAAGATCGCCGAGCTGTCGTCCAAATTTGTTATGTAACTCTTCGCTAATTATTAGATGACGGGTCTCGGAATTAGCTAAAACATGTGAGATATTATCATAATTGTATGTAGCATGAATCGGCACATGAATTATTCCCAGTTGAGCGCAGGCCAAATCAATAATAATCCAATCAACACCATTCTCTAACAATACCGACAAATGGTCACCTTTATTTAAGCCCAACGATTGTAAGCCTTTGGCTAAGCGATTAACATCTTTTAGTATCTGGTTGTAGCTTGATGATATATATTTATTGTCGTCAAGTTCAGCCAAAAAAGGACGCTCACCCTGCGCTTTGACCGACCCTACAAATTTATCGTAAATTGACATTATTGATGCTCCTCAATAAATGTTAATATTTTATCAAAAATTACATCCCTATTACGGGAATTTAAAGGATTATGTTCAAACTCGTTAAGAATAAAAAGCTCCTTATCCTCACTATTAATTCTCTCAAATATCATTTCCGAACTTTTTGGACTAGATACCGCATCATCCCTGGAATGAATAAGTAAAATCGGTGAAATAAATTGATCAAGCTGTTTTTTGGTAAAATCGTCTATGAAATAAAAAAAACTTTTTAAAGAAGACATGGGCAAAGTTATATGAGTGCCTCGGCTTTCAAATATAGCCCTTCTAGTTTTAGGCATTCTAGCCTTATTGACCTTCTTTTTATTATATAAGCGATAAAAATAAAAAAGACTCTTAATTGCCCGATGTTTACGTAAATACATTGATGGACCTAAACAAACGACTCCCTTAAAAATGCTGGGGTAACGAGATGCTATATCCATAACGATATTAGAGCCGAACGAATAACCAATAAGATAAATATTTTTATATTCTTCTTTTAGAGTGTCAATTTCCGTCTTTACGCTATTCCACCAATCCCGATAATCTGCCTGCGCAAAAATGTCGTAACTGCCTCCATGCCCGGCTAATAATACTCCTTGGGCATTGATATTGTGCTCTGATAAAAATTTTCCAAGCTCCTGTAGTTCAAAAGGAGAGCCACTAAAACCATGAACTAATATTGCCAGATTATCCTTATTATCCGCCGGATAAAAAAATGGCAAGGCTTTTTTCTTAATATCCGTGCGATTTTTACAGTGAAATTGTTCTCTGACTGCGGAAGTTGAATACATAAAAATAGCTTTACCTCCTCGGTAAAACTATGACATATTTTTAATCAATTTACAAGGTAAAACGGTAATGTCTAAACACATTTGGCACTTTTTACTATTATCCAGTAATGAGTATCCA
>CAYTUI010000001.1:0-67008 GCA_964441335.1 uncultured Gammaproteobacteria bacterium | reverse complement strand
AAGAGGCCAGCAAAAAGACAACAAAAATTAAATCTAAATAGGCTACTAAAGTCTCCGCGACGGTAGTGCTTATTAACATCAGTATTTTCTGTAATAACAAGAAAAAAATCGCCCCAGCCAGCAGTTTAAAACCGGAATCCAAACCTTTTTCCGATTTCCAGACTATCACAATATTAACAAACAAAGCCGCTAACAAAATTATAATAATCGCCAAATCAATTATGAACATATTTTTTATTTTAATTTATATAACCAATTTTTCTAAGATCATCTTCGGAAATCGGATGATAAAGTTTACCCAATCTATATAGTAGCCGATATTCCAAATATAGAGCTAAGATAAATATAGCCAAGGCCGCAACCAGAATCTGCAAAGTGAATAAATCTTTATCAACCGAGATTAAAACCGGAGCGGCCGAGACAACCCTTTTAATTTGAAACTGGCTCTCTGAACTGTAAATATGGGTTCCAACTTCCAGCTCGGCGATGACTCTGTAATGACCGGGTTTTAAATTAATATTCGGATCAACAGTATAAGTTGTCTGCAATCCCGACACATCTAAGTTCAAACTCTGTTCATCAACTATCTGACCATTATCATTGATAAACCTCAATTTAATCTGGTATTGCCCAAATAATCCATCATTATAAAGTTGCAGGCCTAATTCTAAGGACAGCGGCATATTTTCTTCATAACTATCTTGCGCGACTATATCCAAAAGATATTCGGTTTGTTTAATTAAATCATCAGCCGGTGTTTTTTCAGTTTCTTCAATTTCACCTTCACCGTCCGGCGTTGTCCCAACCGTCTGAATGATGAAATTAATAACAGTTGGCTGGTCTGAAAGCTTTAAACCAAGACTGTCAAAATATTCAATGACCAGCTGATGTTGACCAACCGATAAATCTTCTGGCGCCTGCCACGACCAACTACCTTGCCCGTCCGCTCTAACAACCGCGCTATATATCGGCAGTGATTGCAAGGTCAGCCTGACAATGGCATACGGTACATTTACCTGCCCGCTAAAAATCGGCCGCAAGTCAGTCATCACCGGAACTGTAGTTTGTAACTGTCCGTAATTCAATGTCAAAACAACTGTACCTGTTATCTCATTATCAAGATTGAATATTCCACTAAAAACGGGGCGCACTACCGGTATATCCTGTGGTGGTGGTTGAGGCGGTAAATAGGGTAAATCAGTCCCCGGTCTGGAAGGAGGCGTAATTGGTCCATTACCACCATGTGTTTCTGTCTGACAAGAGCTGCTGCACCCGTCACCGCTAGCGACATTACCATCGTCGCACTGTTCTCCGGATTCAACTGTGCCATTGCCGCAAACCTGACTACCGGGGGTTTGACAATTGACAGCGCAACTGCTGCCTTGAGAATTTAGTAAAACTCCTTCATCGCAGTCTTCTCCGGCATCAACCACGCCGTCACCGCAAACTCCGATACCGCTAATGGTCATGGACAAGGTAAAATCCGAAGCTCTGGCTTGCTGCCAAGTATAATATATGCCCAACAGACAACTGAAAGACAAAAAAGTCAGAATGGAAAAAACTACCCGATGAAAATGTCGCCGATATCGCAAATCATGTATTTGCCCGGCCTGATGTAAATCTAATGTCCCGTAAAATCTCATTTAACTGGCTGTTAAAGTAAAGCCCAAAGTATAAGTGGCCACCGTCTGGCCGGCAGGTATGGTCTGCGACAAAGTTACGCCAGTCAAATCCCAATAACAAGCAGTACTGGCTGTGCCATCGGCTGACATTAAGGTTATGGAATCCGTAGCTCCCTCACTAAACGAGGTCTGTGATCCCTTAGACACACCGGTATTATCGCACCCTGCCGAGGCAGTAACGGTGCCGGCATTGGGGTTCAAAGTTAATTGTCCACCCTTAGTATCTGTATCGCCTCCATCAACTGCACTGGCCGTGGGATCATTAAAATCATAGGTATTACTACCGCCATCAGACCAGACTGCCGTAGCTCCGCCGGTAGCGGCTATTGCCAAGGTCCAAGTAGCTGTCGCAGTCTCATTGGTAAGTCTGATTTTTTGACTAGCTGCTCCCAGCGTGCCACTGACAGTTTGGTAAACGAAAGAATATTCTCCCGCATCCATAGTAACAGACGGACTACCGACATCAACGCCGTCAGCATCAACGATTGAGACTGATAACGTACCAGCCGGCGGCGCCGTGTATTTGGCCATAATCACATCAATATACGGCGGTAAATTATTGGAGTTACCAAAAGAAACAACAGCGGTGTGTGTGTGATTTGAAGTCGCGCCACCAAACGTAGACTGATCAGCATAATTAGCTCCTTCTACTGACCCGCTTGTAGCGCTTGATAAATTACTATGGTTATGTGCTGAATTTCCTCCCGGCGTGCCTGTATAGCTTGCAGTACCACGTAAAAATTTTCCGTTAAACGTCTGCGAGGCGCCAGAATTGACTGTCCAGTTAGTATCTGCCGGAGTCGCGTCCCACATAGCAATTGCGCCATCAGGCAAAGTAGTATCCGTCGTTGCCTGATAAAGCAGAACATCCATGTAAGGCGGTGTATGATCGCCTGATGCTGTTGTCTTACCTGATACAGTATGTGTATGAGGATTAAACGAACCCGAACCAGCGCAAGTGACACAAGCTAAAGTATTGGCGCCAGAAGATGCGTCCACAGTATAACCCACACTCCCATGGGTATGGGTGGCACTACCGCCTGTTCCTGAGACATCGGCGGCACCATAAATAAAGTTTCCGTCCTGCACTGTATACCTAGACCACGGGGCTGATTGGGCGGCATCAAACATCAGTATGACTCCCGAAGGAATCACAGTAGGAGTTCCTGTTAAGTTATACTTAATCACCTCAATATCCCGGTAAACCGGCAGTAAAGTTCCTGACCCCATTGTAGTGCTGGAAATTGTGCCATGGGTATGAGCTTTGCTCGCTTGACTAACAGCCCCAGCAGTTTTTGTGAGTGGAGAGGCGGACTGCGCGGCAACTGAGACACGGGTGATAGTATGATCACTATGAATGGTGGCTCCGCCAGTACTGCTATAGGTGGAGGCACCGCGGGGAAATTTCTGATAAAAATCTTCTCCTACATCATCGGAAATAATAGTCCAGTCAGTTGGTGCGGATCCTCCAGCCCAAAAAGCAATAAAATTATCAGTCGCCACCGCTTGAACTTTCTTCAGTTCGTAATATGAAATATTAAAAACAACTCTCCCCCACTGACTTAAAATCATAAAAACAATCAAAGCCACAGCAGTGACTTTGACTAACTTGAATGAAAATTTTTTCTGCCAACACTCCTCCATGGTTAAACAAAAATGAGTTAAGCTATGGGCGTTTCGTTTTCTTAACCCCAGTCGCTGACCTTCGCGCTTTTGGTTTAACAGCTACCGCGGGCAGTTTAACAGTTTGACCAGCCTCGACAAAATATGGCTTCCTAATTTTATTGACCTTAGCCAAGGTCTTCCAGTTAACACCGGAAACGCGGGCCAACTGCATCAGCGAAACATCTTTTTTCATGCGATACTGTTTCCACTGATGTTTCTTAACCTTCTGACGATATCGGGATTTTCTGTATATAATAATAACTACGACTAAAACCATCAAAACTAATATCGCTCCTACATACAGCCAAGGTACAACAATGATTATTAAATCACTGGTATTTAAAGTCATCGCCTGACCATTATCATCGTAAGATACTTCCGCCCGCACCTGATAATAGCCAAAGACAGGCGCCTGCCATTCAAAATTAGAAATCAACTGATCATTACGCATAACTTGCAACGGTCGTTCAAAAGTTGACTTCTTGCCTTGGTCTAATATAACTTCCTGACCTGTCAACTTATTAATAATATGCAAAGTAATTAAAACATCTTTACCGACATTGCCCTCATTCTTCACAGCTACAGAAAATGAATAAGATTTTTTGACCACATCATAGGTATAATTAAAATTACCCAAGGTAATTTTGGAGATTTGTTCACCCGGAACAGTCTCATAAACCCTGACACCCACTCTGGTAGTTAAAGCGATGCCGGTGCCCTGAACCTGTTGAGCTTCAACTTTCTGTACCATAATACCGCCGGTATGCTCCCCCACATCGGCTGTCTCCGGAATACTAATAACAAAAGGTAGTTCTGTTTGAGTGTTCGACGCTAATTTAAAAGTATATTCGCTGACTCCCTGACACCAGGGAACTAAAGCTGTCAGGTAAGCTATTTCCACAGCAGATATTTTTTTTCCTTTGAGCGACTCAACCACTTCCAATGACTTGGCTAAATCACCAGCGCCCAACTGTATAATCGAACATCGATCAATAATAGACTTAGAATCAGCTTCCTTAGGATACAGCGCTTTCCAAACCGCCTCATCTGCAAAGACAGCTTCGGACGGATATAATTTAATCCAGCTACCGATATCGGTCATGGCTTCAGTTTTTTGTTTCAAAGCAAACGCCCCGTCAGAAGAGGGCGTGGAGTCGGCCGGATAAACCATTATTTCCTGTTCTTCATTGGTGGAATTGACCACAATCAAAACATCTTGCTTTTGAGTTTTGGCCGCCAAATTATAAATAAACCAGCTCTGTGAGTTTTGAACATTCGGATCAGAAGTCGCCGGCCTACCACCAATACCGCCATAATCCAGAGCCCGAACAATACTGGCGTTAGATATTAATAATGAAAAAATAATTATCAGCGAATAGATGATCCAGTGCCGTTTTATAAAAAAATTTCTTGAGTTTTCTGTCATTTAAATATAGCTATTAACTCATAAATTATACCATCTATTCAGCTCTGCCACAAATTAAAACGCCGCATTACTGCTGCGTCAAATATCTCTCTTCATCAAATTATTTTAACTAGCGGTCAGTGTCAAGCCCAAGGTATAAACTGCCGCTGGTTGAGCCGCCGGTATAGCTTGTGACAAGGACACATCTATCAACTCAAAACGACAATAAGTAGCAGCTGTGGTGGAGGAAAATAAGGTGATAGAATTATTGGATGTTTCCACAAAGGCCGATGAAGACCCTAGGGAAGTATTGGTGGTGGCACAACCGTTAACACCAGTGATGGTACCGGCAGAAGGATCTACAGCTAACCTGCCACCTTTAGTATCGTCATCTGCTCCATCCTGCGACCAAGCAGAATCATTAAAGTCAAAAGTATTACTGCCTCCGTCAGTCCAGACTGCGGTCGGAGCACTGCCGGCCAAAGTCACACTCCAAGCGGCAGTAGCAGTGGGATTTGATAAACGAATCTTTTCCGATGCTGTGCCTAATGTAGCTGTTGTAGTGGCGGCATCAAAAGAAAAAGCCAAGGCTCCAAAAGCAACTGCCGGAGACCCTACCGCGTTACCATCGCCATCAACAATACTAACCGCTAAGGTGCCCGCATTAATCGTCTGGGATAAAGTAGTGGTGTTGACCGCCCAGACTGTCCGTAACCATGGAAAATTAAAAAAAACCATCAACATCAGTGTCGAGATAATAACTAGTGCTGATAAAGTTTTTCTTTTAGGCGCCATGGGTGCGCTCGCGTAGTATTATTTTGTGTTCTCAATTATCCACAAAATTTAGTCTTATTGATTAATTATACTCCTTTTTTTGGAAAAAGTCAACCCAAAATTACAAATAATCTATTCTCAGTTTAATAATTTTCCGTCTTAATTTTCCAACTTCAATGTCATTAATGAAGTAATAAAAATTAACAAAAATAAAAACCTCTGACACTTATAACTACCCACCAGCAAAAGCCAAGACCTAAAGCCATGAAGACCGCGGCCTTAGCGCAATGATTTCAACAACAAGGAGGGGGTGTCATTTCCATCACTGCCTGGCGAGTAGATATAAGAACCAAAGGTTAACAGCCGAAGCTATCATAAATTGAGATTTGTGTCAACCCAGCACCTCGCGAGGTGCTGGGTCAATCCCGTCGCTCGTAAACATTAGTCACGCCTCTCGCGAGAGGCGTGACCCAGCTAGACCAAAAACCAGTCTTCAGCTAAACTGACTGGGCCGATGAAAAAAATTATCGTAAACGGCATATGGAACTATAATTCGCTGGGCTATTGGCTGGCGAACACCCCCCTCTTAAATAAGTATGAGGTGCTTTTGTGTTTACTGGAAGACGATCATCAAATAAAAAATCTAGCTGACAGTTTAAACATTTGGAAATATTCTAAACCAATTCTAACTTGGGTCAGCGATTCTCCCCTATCTCCAGCTGTCACCGATGCTTTTCTCCATCATAAAAATGCAATCATCCTAACGACTACCAACAATCTGAAGTTAAAAATTCCCAGTCTTGAACAAACAAAAAAATACAGCCTATCACTGGAAGTTGGCTCAACCTATAATTTTTCCAAACTAATTACACAATGTCAAAATATTGGTTTTGAGCCGAACATTCAGGTTAATCTAGAGGGTGAAGTGGCTGCCCGCGGTGGAATTATTGATCTTGGGTTATTTGGAAAAATTTTGCGGCTGGAATTTAGCGGTAATAATTTGGAAAGTATTCACTGGTTAACACTCCATGATCAAACTAAAATAGCTTCCATAAATATAGTTCAAATACCACCACTCAACATTACCATGCCCAAGGGCCATTTGGAGGATTATTTAAGCGACCGGGTATTAACTATCGGCTATCAGGATAATAATTTACCCCAGCAATTAATTATTTCCGAACTTGATCAGGAACCGGACATTGTCAAAAATGAAACCTGGCCGGATTTTTCCTATTTACAGGGCGCACAGAACTGGCAACAGCTCCGTCAATTATCTAATTACTCTATTTATTGGTTAAGCAGTCAGTCACAACAAGCGCTGAAAATTATTAAGGAACACCATCTAAAAATTAACTTACTGAAACTGTCGAATAATTTATTACAGACTCCTCCCGGCTGGCAATCGGCCCAAGATAAAATTCTGGTTTTAAACGATAATCATCTGCTACCACCGGCTGAAAAACTGACTAAACGGTCTAATATCTGGCTGGCGGAAATTAAACCAGGCGATTATGTAGTGCATCGTGACCATGGTATTGGTCAATTAATTAATATTGAACCGCTGACTGTGGATGGTATTACCAGAGAATATTTAACCATTGAATACGCGGCCCAAGATAAAATCTACCTGCCGACCGATCAGGCTGACAAAATTTCCAAATATGTCGGGCCCAGTCAGCCCAAAATTTCACGTTTATCTAATGACAGCTCTTGGATCAACAGTATTAAAAAAATCAAAGAGGAAACTTGGGCTTTGGCCTTAAAAATCTTGCGTCATGAAGCGCAAAGAAAACTGCGACACATTAGACCCCTAAGTCAACAAAAAGATGAACGCCTAGTAGCTGATGATTTCCCTTTTGAAGAAACTCCTTCGCAGTTAACCGCACTGTCTGATACCTTGAACGACTTGGCGAAGGATTACCCGACAGAAAGACTGATTTGCGGCGATGTTGGCTTTGGTAAAACAGAGATTGCTCTGCGAGCCAGCTGGCGGACTGTTCTGAATGGCGGACAAGTTGCTTTAATCTGTCCGACAACTATTTTGGCGCAACAACATTTTGACACCTTTAATAAACGATTAAGCAAATACGGCGCTGATATTGAACTTTTATCCCGCTGGCAGACAAAAACACAACAACACGACATTGTAAAAAAAATCAGCCAAGCTAAAGCCGATATCGTTGTCGGTACGCACCGCTTATTATCCCGAGACATTAAATTTTCCAATCTAAGATTACTGATTATTGATGAGGAGCAAAATTTTGGCGTTAAAGATAAAGAAAAACTTAAAGAGCTGGCCGATCAAATTCATGTCTTAAGTTTATCAGCCACTCCTATCCCTCGGACTTTACACTTATCACTATCCAACATCCGCAATATCAGTTTGCTGACAGAGCCGCCCAAAGGACGCCAAGATATTAAAACCGAAGTTTTACCTTGGAACGAAGAGCTGATAAAAAAAGTTATCAGCAATGAGCTTAAACGCCACGGCCAAGTCTATTATCTACATAATAAAGTAGAGACTATTGATTTTGCCAAACAAACTTTAACCAAACTATTCCCCAAAGCCAAGCTAGCCATTGCTCATGGGCAAATGGACGATAAACAGCTGGCCAGGACCATGCATAATTTTGACGAAGGAAAGATAGATATTTTAATCTGCTCTACTATTATTACTAACGGTCTGGATTTGGCCAACGTCAATACTATCATTGTAACTGACACGGTTAATTTTGGTTTAGCGCAATTACACCAGTTACGAGGACGAGTCGGCCGTAGTGATCGCCAGGCCTATGCTTATTTTCTTTACAATCAGCAAAAACTTCAAGGCGATGCTCTGGAAAGATTAAAAACCATCAAAAGAGAGACAGCTTTGGGCAGTGGCTTTAGAATTGCCAACCGTGATATGGAGTTAAGGGGTGTAGGAAATATTCTGGGTAAAAATCAGCATGGCCGAGTAAAGGCGATTGGTCTGCAATTGTATCAGGAATTGATTGAACAATCAGTGAACGAGCTAAGAGGAATGGAAACAAAAATCTGGCGTCAGGTGGAAATTGAGTTGCCGTTAGACACGGCTTTACCCGATAATTTATTTCCGCATGTCCAGGCCAAAATATTTTTCTGGCAACAACTGGCGGCTATCAGAACCACTCATGAGCTTCAGGCTTTTTTTAAAAACTATGACGGTCAGGTTTTTGATAACATCCGCTATATTCAAGGACTGCGAATTTTAGCGCAGGATAGTTTAATTGAAAAAATTTCTGCCCGAGGTCAATCGCCAGTTGCTGATTACTGGCTGGAAATATTTTTTACCAACGAACCGTCTGTTGATTATCTCAAAACGCTACTACAAAAATTTCCTGACTGGATCTGGACTAAGGATAAATTGAAAATAAAAAAATCCAGTCTGCAGAACTGGCATAAATATCTAAAAGATTCTGTTATTTCGCTACAAAGGTAAAGCCTGTCCGTCCATGATGGAAAACAGGCTTTATCGCAGCTCTCGTATTGACCACACCGCTCCCCCTATCTAGAGCCTACGTCCGACTCTTTCTCTCCAGAACCTCCTTGACCCACAGCGATCTGCCGTTGGTCCGAACATACTGGACTTCGTCCAACAGATCTTGTCGCGGCACCTGACGACCATTGAAGGTAAGAAAATCTTGAGGCTTCAACAGCGCCATGTCGCTCTGATTGCCAAAGGTTGCCAGCTCGGTTGCCAACTGTCTGTTGGACATTCGAGCTATCGGCGGCGGGCCTTTGCTTGGCTGCTCCGTATTCACGCTGATTGACACGGTTTTCTCCTTTCGCAAGAAAACACGGGGTTTTCGATGAACTGCACTTGAAATTTATCGCCAATGATTTAAAATGTCAATATTAGTCTAGGGCTCCAGAGTTTTTGGGGACAACTAATGCGGAAAAGCGATTTTATGACAACTGAAGAAGAAAAAATTTATTTTTTTGCTTGGCTAAATACCAAAGGGATCGGACCGGCCAGCTTAATGAAAATCAGGGACCATTATGGTTCTTTTAAATTTGCCTGGGAGCAGGAAAAAAGGGGCGGTCTTAATGGGTCTCTGGCCCAATGGCAAGAGCATCGGCTGAACAATCCTCAATTCATCACCATGGTTGATGATGATTATCCGGAGATCCTTAAAGACGGCTATCCCGAGCCGTTACTCTACTATCGGGGTAATCTAAATTTATTAACAACCACTTGTTTAGCTATTATTGGTAGCCGGCGATTGGATAACTATAATGCGCCGGCTTTAAAAAAAATTTTCCAAGATTTAAACAACAGTGGTTTAACGATTGTCAGCGGTCTGGCTTACGGCATAGACGCCCTAGCGCATCAATTAGCTCTGGAACATAATTTACCGACAATTGCGGTCCTTGGCACACCTATTTCCGATCAGGAAATCTATCCGCAATCAAATTTAGGACTAGCCAAAAATATATTAAAGGCCAACGGTTTAATTATTTCGCCATTTTCAAAAAACAGTCCGGTTGATCGCATTAACTTCCCCAGACGTAATCAAACAATCGCCAGTTTAGTTAAATCGGTGCTGATAGTTTCGGCGGCGGTTAAATCCGGCGCCCTGATCACTGCTCGTCTGGCGGCTGATATTAACCGTGAGGTCATGGCTATACCGGGCAATATTAATCAGCCGTTATCTGAAGGCAGTAATTATCTGTTACAGCAAGGCGCTCATTTAATAACCTCCGGCCGGGACATTTTGGAAATAATGGGTTTGCCGGTAATTTCGCCGAAACAAACCGACAAATATCAATCTGCCAATCCGCTAGAAAAACAAATTATCGAAATATTAAAAAATGGTTCGCAAGAAATTAATGAACTATTAAGAAAACTTTCAACAGACAATTCCACAGTTCGTTCAACAATTTCGCAGCTGGAATTGAATAATTGGATTGAAAAAAAACCGGGGAATATTATTGAATTGAAATGAAATATTCAAAATACCTAGGCAGATATAGAATCGAATCAACACGTTTACCATATTGGGATTATTCAAATCAAGGATATTATTTTATAACCATTTGCGTCAAAAACAGAATCTGCGATTTAGGACAAATTGTTAACGGTAAAATGCAACTATCACCATTGGGACAAATCGTGAAAAAATGCTGGCGTGATTTAACAAAACATTATTGCGATTGCCGATTGGACGCATTTGTCATAATGCCGAACCACGTTCATGGAATAATCCGCATTAACGCCCGGTATAATTGCAACCGGCGTCCTGTAGAGGCGGGTTTCAAACCCGCCTCCACGGGTTTTGCATTAAATCAACGTCATTTCAACGATTACCCAACCGGGCGCTATTCGGTATCAGAAATAATTCGCGGTTTTAAAACATTTTCGGCCCGCCGCATTAACCAGCACCGCGGCACCCTCGGACGACAATTCTGGCAATCGCGATTCCACGATCATATTATACGGAATGAAGAATCTCTATATAAAATTCGTATGTACATTAAAAATAACCCGATTAATTGGCTAAAAGACCGAAATAATTCTAACGATGCTGATTGATCGCAACGGACAATATTATATATGACTTTGACTATCAACAACCAAAAACTTGCCAAAATAAAGCTTTTCTATTATAGTCAGACTTATGAAAAATCTGGTCATCGTCGAATCTCCGACAAAAGCCAAAACAATTTCTAAATTTTTAGACAAGGACTACACCATCAAGTCCTCCTTTGGTCATATCCGTGATTTGCCAAAAAGCAAGATGGGTATAGATATAAAGAATGATTTCGAACCTCAATATGTTATTCCTTTGAAAGCCAAAAAAATTGTCACAGAGTTAAAGAAGTTGGCCGATAAGGCTGATGAAATCTACTTCGCGACTGACGAAGACCGTGAAGGAGAAGCCATCTCTTGGCATTTACAGCAGATATTTAAAGTGCCGGCTGACAAAGTTAAACGAATTACTTTTCATGAAATAACCAAACAGGCTATTTTAGACGCTTTAAAACATCCTCATTCTCTGAACATCAATCTAATAGACGCCCAACAGGCTCGTCGTGTTCTTGACCGGTTGGTCGGTTATGAACTGTCGCCTTTCCTCTGGAAAAAAGTGGCCCGCGGTTTATCCGCCGGTCGCGTTCAATCGGTGGCTGTCAGATTAATTGTGGAACGGGAAGAAGAAATTGAGGCATTCAAGCCAGAGGAATACTGGACCGTGGACGGTCTGGCAACCAAAGATAAGATTGATTTTGAAATAAGTTTATATTCCAAAGACGATAAACCATTCAAAAAATTTGACCTTCAGGAACAGCAGTCCAAAGAAGCTGAACAGCAAATCAAAAACAGCACACTAAAGGTTGTTGAAGTTAACGGCAAAGAAATTAGCCGCAAAGCCCCAACACCTTTTACCACTTCCACCTTACAGCAGGAGGCTAACCGTAAACTGGGTTTTTCAGCCAAGCAAACTATGATGCTCGCCCAGCAACTATACGAAGGTATAGATATCGGCTCTGAAGGCTCCACCGGTTTAATTACATACATGAGAACCGACTCTTTAAATTTGTCTAACGAATTTACCGGCCAAGCCGTGACCTATTTAAATCAAAAATTTGGTTCAGACTACAGTTTGGATAAACCCCGTTTTTTCAAACAAAAGTCCAAACTGGCACAGGAAGCTCACGAAGCAATTAGACCGACCGACCCCAACCGCGAACCAGAGTCAATCAAACAATACTTGGATAGCCGTCAACACAAACTTTATAATTTAATCTGGTCTAGAGCTTTGGCTACTCAAATGCCTGACGCCAAAGTCGCTATGACTTCGGTAGATATTAAAGCCGAAGGAACACCCTATACTTTAAGAGCTACCGGTTCAGTTGTTAAATTTCCCGGTTGGTTAAAAGTTTATCATAGCAGCAATGGTGACAAAGAATTGCCGACTTTAGCTCAAGGCGATCAAGTAACTTTAAAAGAATTACTAGCCAATCAGCATTATACCCAACCACCGGCCCGTTATTCTGAAGCCGGTTTGGTTAAGGCTTTAGAAGAAAAAGGTATTGGCCGACCATCTACTTATGCTCCGACTATCTCTACGGTGATTGCCAGAAAATATGTCGTCAAAGAGGAAAAGCGTCTCAAACCAACAGACATGGGTAAGTTAGTCACGAATATTCTTAAAGAACATTTTAGTCAAATTATCGACTATGATTTTACAGCTTCCATGGAAGATAACCTGGACAAAGTTGCCCAAGGAGAAATCAAATGGCAGCCGGTCATTGCCGACTTTTATTATCCATTTAAAGATAATCTCATGCAAAAGGAACAAGACTTAACCAAAAAAGAATTGACTGAAGAAGCTACCGACGAGATTTGCGAAAAATGCGGTAAGCCGATGGTGGTAAAAATGGGGCGTTTCGGCAAATTTTTAGCCTGCACCGGTTATCCGGACTGCAAAAATACCAAACAGCTGGGCGGTGACGGCGAGCCGGCTCCGGCAGAAACTACTGATGAAATCTGCGACAAGTGTGGTAAGCCTATGGCTTTCAAACACGGCCGCTTCGGAAAATTTTTAGCCTGCACCGGTTATCCTGACTGTAAAAATATTAAGAACCACTCGGTTTCTACCGGCGTTAAATGTCCGGAATGTAATCAGGGAGAAATAACCGAAAAGAAAAGTCGCAAAGGCAAAATTTTCTATAGCTGTAATCGCTATCCGGACTGCAAATTTGCTCTCTGGCAAAAACCCACAGGCGACAAATGCCCAGACTGCCGTTCACTGTTAACCTACGCCGCTAACGATAAAATTAAGTGTTCCAACTCTAACTGCAAATACCAAAATTAGTTAATCGGAACCCCCGCCCACAACCTTCGCCCACCACCAACTGGGCGATAACCTACTACCTACTAGCTACTACCTACTTCCTACTACCTACTTCCTACTACCTCTTTCAATCCATAATTCAATTGGACATGTTTATTATTTCTAACATACCGCTGTCTTGAAAACCTCGGCTTTTTAGCCTAAGATTCATGATAAGCCTATGACCCCAAAAATTACCTGGCAAAAATTGAAATCGGCTGTTATTCAGCTTCATCCTGATGAAGATATTACTTTATTGGTTAAAGCCTATGACTTTGCCCGCCAGGCGCACGCCGGTCAAAAAAGAAAAACCGGCGAGGAATACATCTACCACAGTCTGGCCACCGCTTATAATTTGGTGGAATTAAAAATGGACATGGCCACAATCGTTACCGGACTACTGCATGATGTGCCTGAAGATACTGACAAAACTTTAGAGGATATTAAACGGGAGTTTGGCGATGATATCTGCACTCTAGTATCCGGTATTACCAAGCTGGGGACATTAAAATACCGCGGCATTGAACGCTACGCGGAAAACCTGCGAAAAATGTTCGTGGCGATGGCTAGCGATTTAAGAATTATCATTATCAAACTGGCCGACCGGTTGGATAATATAAAAACCTTAGACATTCATCGCCCGGATAAGGCCAAGCGTATTGCCCAAGAAACCCTGGAAATCTACGCGCCGATTGCTAATCGTCTGGGTATGTTTGAATTAAAAAGCCAACTAGAGGATTATTCTTTCCCCTTTGTCTATCCGGAAGAATATAAGTGGGTCAATTCTCTGGTCAAAGATCGTCTAAAAAACGAACGTAAATACATTGACAAGGCCCAAAAAATTGCTTACCACCAACTGATGAAAAACAATGTGCCGGTAATTGAAATTCAGGGCCGAGTTAAACATATCTACAGTCTCTACAAAAAATTACTTAGCCGCGGAAAAGATATAACCAGAATCTATGATCTGATAGCCTTGCGCATTATTGTTCCGACTGTAGCCGATTGTTATCAGGCATTGGGTGTTATCCACCGTCGCTGGACGCCACTGAAAGGCCGCGTTAAAGATTATATCGCCCAACCCAAACCAAACGGTTATCAATCTTTACATACTTCTGTTTTCACCGAATTTGGCAAAGTCGTGGAGTTTCAGATTCGCGACGAAATGATGCACGAAATTTCCGAATACGGTATTGCCGCCCATACTAAATACAAAGAAATTACCAATAAATTTTATTCCAAAAAGAGTCTGCATTGGATAGACGACTTGCTGGGCTGGCAAAAGGACATTAAGGACAACATGCAATATCTCAAAGATATTAAAAACGATATTTTTCAGGATCGAATTTTTGTCTTTACACCCGAAGGTGATGTTATTGATTTGCCGGAAGCAGCCACCCCGATAGACTTTGCCTATCACATTCATTCAGAGATTGGCGGTCACATGTCAGGCGCTCTGGTTAACCAGCAAATGTCCAGCTTGGATAGGCCTCTTAAAAGCGGCGACGTGGTGGAAATCATTAAGGATAAAAACAGAAAACAGCCGAATGCCGACTGGTTAAGAATGGCCAAAACTGGTAAGGCCCGTGATAAAATTCGCAATCAACTAAGAAAAAATAGTTCAGAAAAATTTTGGAACTAACTCAAACGATCAGCCAAACGTTTAAGGTCTTCTTCCGATTCCCAGGCAATCTCTACAGTCCCGCCCAAACCTGATTTCTTGACATTCACACGTGCTGACAATGACTGTGTTAATTTTAATTCCAAAGCTGATAAAACAGGGTCTTTAATCTGTCTGGTATGTTGCCTAACAACTGTTTGCTTCTGCTGTAAAACGGCCACCGGTATACTGTCGTCTATAATTTTCTTCATCAATTTCAGCTGTTCCTGCTTTGTAGACAAACCTAATAAAACTTTGGCATGGGAAAAAGAAATCTTTTCATCACGTAAGGCCTGCTTAACTTCATCAGGTAAATTTTTCAGACGTAAACAATTGGCTACCGTTGAACGGCTTTTACCAACCCGCTCGGCCACTTCCTCCTGCGTCAAACCAAACTCGTCCATTAATCTCTGGTAACTACCAGACTCTTCCAAAGGATTAAGATTCTGTCTTTGAATATTTTCCACCAGTGCCAATTCCAATTTCTCATGATCCTGCGCTTTGCGGATAATCGCCGGCACTTCTGTCAGACCAAGCAATTGAGCCGCCTTAAATCGCCTTTCGCCGGCAATCAACTGATAACCGTCATTGTCACCGGGTGACAAAACTAAGGGTTGAATAATTCCATACCTCTTGATTGAGGCCGCCAACTCTGCCATTTTGTCATGATCAAAGCCGGTACGCGGCTGCCAAGGATTAGAAATAATTTTTGCCAGCGGGACTTTAATAATCTGCTGTCCCAAAACATCAGGCTCGCTTTTAAAAGCCGGCTGTGACTTCTGACTATCTTTTAAATCTGACCCCGGGATTAGTGCGCCCAATCCCCTGCCTAAAGTATTATTATTCATATGCTTTTACTATTTCTTCAGCTAATTTTTGATAAGCGACAGCGCCACGTGATTTATTATCATAATCTTTAATGGCCAAGCCGTGCGAAGGCGCCTCTGCCAATTTGACATTGCGCGGAATAACTGAACGAAAAATCTTATTGGGAAAAAATTGATAAAGTTCTTCAAATACCGCCTCGGATAATTTATTGCGACCGTCAAACATAGTCATAACAGCGCCTAAAACTTGCAAGTCAGGGTTCAAGCTGTCTTTCACCAAACTAATTGTATGCAATAACTGACTCAAACCTTCCAGAGCATAATATTCACACTGCACCGGAATCAATACTTCATTCGCAGCCACCAAACCGTTTAAAGTCAACAGCCCTAAAGACGGCGGGTTGTCTATTAAAATATAATCATAATAAGGCAGAACCTCCTGAATATTCTTATGCAAAACATACTCCCGCCCCGGATAATTAACTAATTCCACAGTTGCTCCGGCCAGATGCGGTGTTGAAGGCGCTAAATGTAAATTATCGCTGACTACCTTAACAACAGAACTAAGTTTTAACGGTTCGTTCACCAATACCTGATAAATGCCGGCCTCTTCCGAACGGTGATTTAGTCCCAAACCGGAAGTGGCATTGCCCTGCGGATCAATATCTATAACCAACACCCGTCGGCCGGCCGCCGCTAAATAAGAAGCCAGATTAATAGCGGTAGTAGTTTTACCTACCCCGCCTTTTTGATTAACAATCGCGATTACTCTGGCCATAATAAATTTAAAATCAACTGTTCTATTGTACAAGAAAAATGCCTTATACTCAATCTATTATCTTGCCATCAGCCTGTCCCGTTATACGCATACAATAAGAAGAGCTTAACTCCTGTAGAGGACAAATTGCAAAATATTCCCCTCTTAAGTTATTTAATGAATTATCATTTTCTAGAATATAGAAAAGATCCATTTCTCCGAAGCGGGAGCTTTCTTCATTATACCGTACATAAGTATAAAAATAGTTAGATTGTGTCGCTGCAGGAGCGCCCGGATGTGGACATTTATCTCCTGAAAAAGTCGGGCCCATTGGAGGATGACCAGATGCAAAATAAGGGCCTAGAGCATCAATCCAATTACTATCATTTGGGGTCCCATCAGTTTTCTGCGACTGGCAGGGCTCATAAGAACGACAAACATAATAATTTAATGGTTTTGAACACTTACCAGTCGCTGGAAAACCTACGGGGGCAGAATACGAACCCGTATCTCCTAGCGGCCAACCATTGTGATTTTGGTAATAAGCCTGCAAGGCAGTTAATATAGTATTTATCTCACTTAACCTAACAGCATCCCTGGCTTTAGCTCTAGCCTTGGACATACTAACGATAGTGATAGAGCTTAAGATGCTGATCACAGAAATAACCACCAGTAGTTCAATCAACGTAAACCCAGCACCCTTTTTTATCTGGTAAAAATATCTTCCGATAAACTGTTTAACCCCCGCATCAGTTGCACCAAACGACATACAAAAACGGTGCTGGGTAAAGCCTCTAAACTTAAATTTCATGATTATATTATACCATTTATTTAGCCCTAAACCGACTGATATTGACAATTTACCAAATAAAGTATAGTATGTTGCCAGCGGTTCCTTCGGGAGCTAGCTATCCATCGACCAGTGTCGGATCAACTAGGAGGTTCGCGTGAATCTCGTGACGGACCATCCCCCGTAGCTGGTAGATAGCGCTCGGAGCGGCAATCAGGCACAATCAGGAGTGACTGGTGGCAACGTTTTCGCAAAGGGGTTCCCAAGCGGGACACAGTTCCCCAAGTGGAACAAAAGACGACACCCTATATGTAGGCGAAACGACATCAGAACCGGTTGGTTCACTCCTGCCCGCACGCAAGTGCGATGAATGCTCGCGAAGCCCCGTTCGGTACATCTGGACGGGGCTTCATCTATTCCATTCTATCTAAAGATAACCACAAGTTGTTGCGTAAAAATACCCGCTTGTGTTCTAGGCAGACAGTAGTTTATAATACCCACTATGAATAACGAAAGATTAGACAACCAAAAAGAGTTACCCAAAATCGACATTTTTACTCCACCGGCCGTAGAGTTACTGCTTGATCCTGAACAAGCCAAAATTGCCTGGCCCGAGCACCTTAGCGACAATAAAGAATTTTTAAAACAAGTGGCCGACAGGCAAGAGCTTAACCAACGGCTGGACGCTGTTATCTCCAGACTGCCGCGACCAGATATCACTTTACAAAGTGCTGTCTCTGAAAATCATTTAACTGAAAGCCAGGTAGCTGAATTATACGTCTCACTAAGCAATTTATTAGAGACCAGCTCGGACTATAAACGTCTTGTTCTCTATCTGCCTTTTGAATTTTTACCAAAGGCTGATTGGCAGCCTGAATCGCCAGAACTCAAAAAGGCAGCCGCACAATTTAAAGAAGCCTATTTAGCCGCTTGGAATGATTTACTGCATATACATGATGTCCGGGCTAATTTTGTTGACGGCGATGTTCTGGAAGTAGAATCGCGAGTGTCTGATTTACCCCGAGTCGTCAAAGCTGCTCATCTAATTCCTAAATTGGTAGAAAATAATTTAATTGCAATTGAAGACGTTTTTAAACTATTGGAAACCAGCGAGGATGAGACTTTAAAACAAAGTATTGCCGATACCCTGCCCGTGTTAGCTGATCTAGGGTTCATACAAAAACCTGAAATAGCGCGTCTTAAGGCCTCTGCCGATCCGCTAGCTCGCAATATGGCAATACTTATCAGCTCATGGGAAAATAAAGATGACGATAAAGTTCAATCGTCAGACATAACATTATCAACACTACAAAATAAACTGCGAGAAGAATTTAGTCGCATTGACGCTGAAGAGATTAGGGGCATCACTAAAAAACGGACAGCTTGGCTTAAACAAGAAAAGAAACAGCAAGCCGTTAAATCAGCCGCCGAGGATATCAGTCTGGCCATTGCCGACAATAAACTGTCGGCTGAGATTGTCTCACAATTAGCCACAGCTGAAGCTGATCCTACCTGCCAACTGGCTTTAATTGAAGGCATTAGAATGGCTGTTGAAACTGCGTCCAATGATGAAGCTCTGGCACTATACGATCGCTATCGGGAAACACTGCTATCTTTATGGGATAATGACACGATGGAAATCCGCGAGGCTTTGTCCAAAACATTTTGTCGGTTGCACGGATTAGGTATTTTAGATGATCAACAGTTAGACAAACTAGATATCACCATCCCTCAATTAGCTGGCCCGTTTTCCGAAAACCTTAAAACTATGAAAACCGAGATGAGCGATGTCCAAGATATTATTGGCTTAATTGAATCTGATCATGAACTGACAAAATTCATCTACCCAGTGGCTTTGATTTTTGGCTCGCGCCTCAAAGGTTATGGTCAGCAAAACGCCGACATTGATGTTGGAGTATTTATCAAACCCGGCACCTCTTCGGATAATCGCGGTCAATTACAGGCTGCACTAAGAAAAATATTCTCTCATGAAAAGATACAGGGGCAAGTGGTTGAATTTTGGCTGGAAGAAACTGCTGACGGCTTAGCTGTCCGCGACTTTGACAAACCTGATGTTTCACTTGGTCATAGTACCTGGACACATGTCTTGTTTGGAGCGGCCTGGGAAGGTGATAAGACAACCATTAAACAATTGCAAGGCCAATTGCTGACGCCATATATGTATGACACAGATAAAATAATTTACGATCGGGAAGCACGAGGTTTATATCTTGAAGAAATGGAACGGGACACTTTGCACTACCGACTAATGCATAAAGGTTATAGCCGATATTTCCCTACCTTTGGTGGTATTAGCACTCCGCATTCTGATTTGATTGACGGTCAAAGCACCTTTTGGGATTCTGGTTATCGGCAAACAGCTACCAAACTATTTGCCAGCCGGGTTTTTCTGCCAAAAATTTCTAAATAATCAAACAATAATAAACTGCCTAATAAAATATCGCGGTTTATTTTTTTGGATAAAAAAAGAGGCCGGACAACATGTCGTTGTCCGGCCCCAAGGTTACTCCAGAACCGCGTTGGATCTAGAGGTCGCGCCTCGTGACGCCGATGCCCGAGAGCTTGCCACTGGGACGCTTGTTACCAAGCTGATCCCAAGGGATCTGCGACCCGAGCATGAACAGGGAGCTGAAGTACTGCAGCTCCTCGGTGCCGGCCGCCTGGTCCTTGACCTGCAACGTCGACAGGACGAAGCGGGTCAGATTGGTCTCCAGCCGCGGGTAGGTGGCCGAAACGGCCACTCCCAGTTGCCGGAGCATCTGATCGCGGTTGGCAGCTCCGACCAGTGCCGGCAGACGCGGGTTCTCCAACGTCTCCCGGATCTTGGTGGCATCGTAGGCCAAAGCCGACGCGATCTGCACGCCAGTGCCAGCGAAGCACTTGTTGATGGCGTCGGCCACGGCGTCGGCATGATCACGGAGCCCCCCGGTATCCGGCGGTTGCATCACGCCGGGAGGCATGACACCCGCGCCGCCGCCCGAAGCCGCCATGATCGCGCTCATCATGATCATCGGATTGGCCCCGCCCTGGAGCCAAGCCTCCTGCCAGCCCTTCAACTGGCCGTAGAAGGTTTCGATCGACGGCCAGAGATGCTCGTCGATGCGACCGAACAGCTGCTTCTTCCGACCCTCGGTCACGTAGCTGCCGTCCAGCCCTTCGATGGCCGAGAAGATCTCGGCGTAGTTTCGGCGGGTCAGCTGCTTCTTCAACTTGAAGAACTCGACGTCCACCTGTTCCTCGTTCTCCTCGGCGAACCGTTCCAACATGGTCACCAGCCCGTCCGGGATGTCATACAGCCTGGCCTTGTGAGCCAAGGCCGCCCGAATGGCGCCGATGACGGTGGACTGATCGACCTTGAGAACACCGCCCGTCCGAAGCGCTTCCAGCCAGGAAGAGTCCGTAGGGACGTTGGGCAGGATGGAATCGAAGGACATGGTACTGACCGGACTGGCCGCAGGTGTCGGAGCAACCTCCACCGGCTTCAGATCCGCCACCAGCTTGCGAGCCGGCAGCTTCTTCATGCCGATACCGACGAGGTCGGCTTCGGTCAGCGCCGACAAATCCTCAACGGTAGCGGCGCCCAGATCGGTCTTGATCTTGTCGATAACCGCGGCTTCCAAGCCGTGGTCGGTGAGCAACAAAGCGATAGCATCACCCGCGGAAATTTGCCGCGTTCCTTCCCGATCTTCACTCATCTGCACTATCTCCTTTCGCGTTCACGCATTTACTTGCAGACTTTGTCCCGCTCGGTCGGACCGAACGAAACCATGCGAACAGGGACACCCAGTTTCTCCTTCAGAGTATTGGCGCAAAGATCATACAGATCATCACGCCCCATGCTCGTCGGGATATCTTGGGTAGTAATCTCCGGACGACAACTGCCAAGCTGACGCCCGAGATTTTCTTGAAAGGACAACTGCTCTTCATCAGCTCCGAACCGCACCCGCAACTCACCGGACGGCGTGAAGTAGGTCGGGTCGTCACTGCCTTGGTAACGGTCACAGAAACGCCAAACTCCATTAGCTTGAATCTGGTCAAACCAGGTAATGGCCAAACCATCAAAACTAGTTGGACCGCCGCAAGCCGCCAGAGCGTAGCGCAGTAGCACCAAGTCCAGAGGTCCAACGCGAACCTGGCCCTGGTAACGATTGTCCTGCTTGTGACTGCCGGGCAACAGATTCTCTGACAACGCTGGATCAGCAGTTGGCAGCGGACCTGCGCCGTGGCGTATCTGATAGGCTCGGGTTACCCCGAGGTTGATGATTGGTCCGTTGTAACCAGCCTCCCGGAGCATCACCTCGGTGAAACAAGGCAATGTCCGAATGGCGCTGGTGTGCGGATGGAACCCGGCGTAGTGATCAGTCAGCACCCCATGCGAGCTTTCCACGACGACCACACCGTCTCGGGACAGGATTTCCCGTCCCAGATAGTCCTGGTCAACAATGGTTGCTC
This sequence comes from uncultured Gammaproteobacteria bacterium, assembly GCA_964441335.1. Taxonomy (GTDB): domain Bacteria; phylum Patescibacteriota; class Patescibacteriia; order UBA1558; family 2-01-FULL-52-15; genus CAYTUI01. The sequence goes on along the minus strand of CAYTUI010000001.1, from coordinate 45,116 downwards.
TTTGGGATACTTCTTGGAACCGCCTAACGACGAAATCCAGGAAGTCGTCATCAAACAGACAACTAACTTCCTTGGCGACGGCGTCTTGATCATAGAGCAGAAACTCCGCCGCTATGATCGGCGCCAATTCCTGTTGCTGTTGTTGCCTAACAACGGCCAACCGATCTCGCAGATCAGCCCGTTTTAGATCACGGGCATAAATCGCCAGATCAGGGAACCGCTGTGCAGCGCGGTAAGCCTCGCCAACTCCGGTACCGATCGTGCCACGGGGATTATCCTTGCGCGCCATTTCTTTTAGACGCGAAGCAATCCCGTGATACGCCGTGGCACACAACGCCCTTTGGTCCACTATCAGTAGATCAAAGGGGTTATAAATACCCCAGCGGTAGCGGAGAACGTCAGCTTCGTTCAGTAGCCCTTCCGGGGAAACGACCATCCGAGGGGAGAGGTAAGACCTCACCCCCTCGAATGTGCCGCAACCCCATTGGCTGAAAGCGAAGTGTTCGCCTGTTGAGGTTCTGACTCCATGGCTTCCTTGCGCACCCCCAACCTTGATGATGGTGTGGGCACGCATCAGCTTGGAGACTTTGTGTACCACTCCACCTTTACCACCGTCTCCAGGACCGAGATCGGTGACCAGGTAGACCTTCTTGGTCATAGTCACCTCTCTTTGGTTTAGGATTTACGGTTGTCAGGTTAAGGAGCTACAGCCACTCGGTCTCCTCGCCCTTGTCCTTGTCTTCAACAGTCGCTTCCGGCACCTCTTGGGGATCAACCGGCCAGAGGTCGGTCTTTTCCTTGAAGAGATCCCCAACCTTCGGCAGCTTGTCGAAGTTCGGAGCCAGGGTCTGCGCTGCCAGAGGAATATGCGCGACTGCGCGGACGATTTTGGCAGCCGCGTCAGCCGGAACCCCATGCTCGCGCAGGAAGTCCTTGGCCGACGAGAGACTGATAACACCCTCGGTCAGACCGATGATGCAGCCCTTGACAGCGTGCACATACTCAGTCCCGCCGGGCAGCATCACGAAATGAGCCGGGCCGTAAAGCTCGGTCCACTGATTCGTGACCCTGCGTTCATCATGCCAACCCGGAACTTGCAGAAAGAAGGCGTGAGCCCGCGTCTGCAGGTCACGAACTGCCTGCGCCGTGTCCGGCAGAGTACGCGCGGTGAAGTCCCAGCCGTTCTCGGCCGTTCGCTCCAGCACGTCGTCGCCGAAGATCTTCTTCAGCCAGCCCAGTTCGATCGTTTCCACGGTCGGCTCGTCCGACACCGTGAAATGATAGGTCCTGAGGCCGTACTTCGTGATCCTGGCATCCGTCAGATAGGCGGCTCCGAACAGCCCAAACTGTGAATCCTCCTTGAAGTTGCCGCAGCCGTTGCGTCCCGGGATCATCCGAGTCATCTGCAAGGCGATCTTCTCGCCCATTTCAAACTGCGAACGACACAGGACCTGGGCATACGGATTTGCATCAAGATCGTCGACGTCGTTGAAGATTCCGGTGGCGATCTGGACATCGTATCTACCCAGTACCGGACAAGATCCTTCGGTGTACATCCCGAACGACTTCGGCAACGCCGCGAACGCCAGCTCCACGTTTTGTTGCATAGAACCGGTCGTATCCAGCAGGGTCTCCTCGGCCATCGGCATGTTCATCACCAATCGCCAAAGCGACTTCTGCTTCTCAAAACGCGGCAGCGACCTACGAATCGGACCGAGATGAGACGGCCCTTTCGGATCAACAAGGGGATCAATACCCTTGCCTTGTCTGACTTGCTCTTCAGCATCGTGAGTGGCTTTCCTGCCACCCCTCGTCGCCAACGAGCTGACTCTGGTAAAGGCATCACGAGACAAGGTATCGCGTCCCATAGTACTCGTCCTCCTTCTTTCGTTGGTCTAACGTAGCGTAGCTTCAGAACTTCGGTCGAGTCGTAAAGGGGTAGAATCTCCTTTCCCAGATAGTGTCAACCAGTTTGTAGAATTCCTGGTGAGCCTGATCCGCCCGATGCTCCTGACCTTTAGCCAGAGTCATCAGGTGCTTGACATAACGATCGTCAGGATCATCCGGATCGTCAGGGAATTTCCCAGACTCCGGATCATAGTACAGGGCGGCCATAACTGATATGGCAGCTTGAGTGATCTCCTGACAGGCGATTTCCGCAGGCACTTTTTCCGGATACTGACTTCCTTCCGACCAGTCAAACAACACCACGTAGTGCTGATTCGGCTGAAGCAGAATGTTGTCAGCGTCCAGGCGTCCGACAGCAATCCCTTCACTGTGACTAAAAGTCAACAGCTTGAGAAGCTTTCCCAGAATCCAGACGCTAGTACGACGGTCAATCATCAGGTTGCTTTTGATCACACTACTCAAAGGGATCATCTGACCAACCTGATCAACGCGTCTGAAAGCCAGGATGTTGATACGGCGGCCGCCCTGCTCCTGACAGACGAAGCTGTCAACCAGCTTGGGAAAGCCCAGCCCGTAATTGAGCATCACCTTGGGATCGGTTCTGACCTTCTTGAACTCCTTCTCCACTTCGCGAGCTCGACGCTCAAGTTCCTGAAGGAAGTAGGCTGCCCGATCGAGTTGACCGTTACCATTGGTAGCGGTGGCGATCTGCAACAAACACTCCTTTTCCTTGTCAGCGCCAATCTCCACGCAGAGATACTGGCGATAACGGCCGTTATCGGCCACCAGACGACCGGCTTCGAATTGCCGGTCTCCGTGTTTCACAATCATGGTCGTCCACCTCCTTTCAAGGTTTCTTGGCCATTTCACTATAAATATCTTATAAATTGTCAAAGAAACAGAGTTGGTGAACCTACAATATTTATAGAATTTTGTCAATCCCTTAAATAGTTGTCCACTTTCTCCTCTGCCTCTACCTTAGCAACAATCAAAATAAGTGTCAAGTAGACACTTATTCACAAGCAAAAAAATATCGCCCTGATAAATTAAAACAGTTCAATGATTTTTGGCTTCAACGATGCGAATCTGAACAGTTGCGCAGGTTTCTTGGTGCCTTTAGTCGTTGTTCTGCCGGTCGGTGCTACTAAACCGACATTCAATACTTTACGTCTAAAATTCCTCTTGTCTATAGTTTGATTCATAACAATCTGATAAACCTGTTGCAGTTCGGTTAAAGTAAAATTCAACGGTAAAAAATGCTGGGCAATATTAGTATAACCAAATTTAGCCCGCAGTCTTTCACCAGCTACCCGCAATATTTCATCGTGGTCATAGGCTAAATTTTTGGCCTGGTTAATTGGAACCCAAACGGTTCTAATATTTCCTCCGACAGGGCTTATCTTATTGATAATAGCCAAATAGGCAACCGACAAAACGCGACCGCGGGGATCCCTGTCAATTCTACTAAATGTCTGAAGTTGTTCAATAAAATCAACTTTGACGCCCGTCTTATTTTTTAAATGATTAACAACTGCCTGCTCGGCTGTTTCGGTTGTCTCGATAACTCCACCGATCAGACCAGGTCTGTTTCTAAAGTGAGGATTCATAACCTCCCCCAGCAACACTTCTAAAATCCCGTTGTTAATCCGAAAGACAGCCACATCAACAGCAATAATAGCAAACTTTAATTTTTTAACGTCAATACTTTTAGGTCGAGTCATATTTCTAGTGTTATATTTACACTTCATGGGGGAAAAGTCAAATTGTATATCAGAAACATGTGGTACAAAAAAATCTCACCTGATGGCTCCGCGGGTCGGGTTCGAACCGACGACCCGCTGATTAACAGTCAGCTGCTCTACCACTGAGCTACCGCGGATCCATCAAACGAGATTTAATATTGTTATATAATTTTCTTGGTCAAGCTAAGCTGAACAAAGTCGAATGGTCGGGGTGACAGGACTTGCCCGGTCATTCGACCGGGTCGCCCTTTGGGCGAAACCCGCAACTACATCTCCTGTGAATTTTTTCAGAATCACTTGGTCGGGGTGGCGGGACTTGAACCCACGGCCTCATGCACCCCATGCATGCGCGCTACCAACTGCGCCACACCCCGCTTTAATAAATTTCAAATCCCAAAACCAAAATACTAAACAAATCACAATTTCCTAAATACTTAATTCCGAAGAGCGGGCTGTTTCCAATACCAAGTGATTTTTTGAAACCATCGATATCTATAGTGCTACAGCAAGCAAAAGTCATAGTTGATATCACAAGGATAGATGTTAATGGACAAATGGCAAAAAGTCAATATTTGACACCCTGCTAGAAACTAAAACGCTATAAATTACACAAAACAGCTTTTATCAGCTGTTTTTGTGATAAACAAATCTCAACAATTATCTCTACTCCTCTGTCTCTGCACCGTCTTTTTGTTTCTGACAACTATCCTCTAACATAGACTTTACTCTTTCCTGTTCTTTTGTTTCCCAATCGGCAATCTGCACTTCTAAACCGTCAATCTCTGTTTCCAAGATAGTCAGCCTGGCCTGACGTTCGGCATTGGCCGCCTGACTAGCCGCTAACACTTGGTCTAACACGCCCTTATCAATCTGTTGTTGCCTTAAAATATTAATTTCAGCGTCAGTCAAATTTGCCGAAGGAAGAGTCATATCAGCCGCTGATTTCGCTAGACGCACAGCAATTTTTGTCGGATCACCTAAACTTTCCACTGCTTCCATAGCCGTCTTAGACCCGACACTTAGAGCTTTACCCGTCACAGTGGATTTATCTATAGCAATATCTGAATTAGACGGAATCGTAGCTTGAATAGTTTTTAAACCCGAACCAATACTCTGGACGGCGCTACCGGCGCTAGTTAACAACTTACTATACGATGTTCCAGCCGAGACGCCACTCTTAATAGTTGAATAAGTTACCCAGGACATGCGCCAAAACGCTTTTAACAAATTGGCTTTCTGATTCTGAACTAAAGCCTGACGATACTCATTCAAATCAGTCTGCGATTGCTCTTCAATTTCAATATCGCGCTGTAATTCAAAAGTTTCCACCAACTTGCCAATCATTGTTTCGTAGGCTGTTAAAGCCTGCTGCGCTTCATAACTCCTGTCTTCCTTGGGGATGGCATTATCAATATCTGAATATTTCTTCCAGTCCTGATTAAACTCTTCTGTTTTAATAGTACAATCTTCATCCAAAGGTCCGTCTGGTTTAAATTCCTGATTGTCAGCCACAGTAACCTCTTCCTGTAGGACACATTTATCATCCTGGACAGCAAAATCTTCATCACAATAATTACATTCGTCATCAACAAATATCCCGCCGTAATTTTTACAGTTTTCCTTAAAAGTTAGAAGTTGCCCCTGACGCCATTTTTCATATTCAGATTCAACATAAGCATCTGCTTCTGGACGCGACATGCCAATTTCGTCGCAATAATCGTTATGAAAAGCACATTTACAGTATTGAAAACTTATGACCGCGCCGCAAAATTCATTCTTAATATCCGGGTCATTAAATCTTTCCGTTTTAGAAAAATGTCTACTATCAATGCAACCGCTTAAAATTATCGCGCCCGCTATTAATAAAATAGAAAACCTTTTCATATAATTGAGTAATTACTTTTTAAAATTATTTTATTCTAAACAACGTTCCTCTCCATCCATTTCCCTGACAACCTTCTCTAACCAGACATTCCTGCTCGGTTAATAAGACACAATCCTTAATGCTATCATCATCTTTACTAATATCTGATTCTGGAGTTGTCGTGGGAGTCGTCGGTAATATCTCTGCAGTATTTACCTCATCGTTTACTTTATTAGTATTTCCATCCTTTAAATTGTTTTGCGACAGTTTAAAACAGCCATTTAAACCAACTATCGCCAGCATTAAAATTGTTATTCTCAAGGGCTTCATATTTTTATAACTACAAATTATAACTTAATTTAAGCTGGTAAAATTAAGGCTGTCAAGGATGATCAAACTACTTCTGCGCTAAGCATTGAAGCTTATATATTTAACAAAATAAACAAATCTAAGGCCCCCAAACCGAAGCCCCGATCAGCCAATGGCTGGCGGTACGAAGGTCTATCAAATTAAAAAAGACCCCGCCCATGACACAAAAGTGTTGGGGCGGGGTCAAACCTCTAGTTGAGGTTGTCCGGTACCAGCTCCAGATCCTGAAGCCAAACAGTCGGGTCAGCATCCGAGGGCATCCGCCAGTCACCGCGAGGCGAGATGCACGTCAGACCTACCTTGGGACCATCGGGCAAACAAGATCGCTTGAACTGATTCCGGAAGAAACGAGTCAGGAAGAGCCTGAACCAAGACTTGATCTCTCCGATGGAGTACTTGTCGCCAAAGGCAGCCAATGCCAGACGCACGATGCGCTTGGGGCTGAAACCAAAGCGAACGAAGTAATAACCGAAGAAATCATGCAGCTCATATGGTCCAACCTTGTCTTCCGTTCTCTGCGCTATAGAACCGTCAGCCGCCGGTGGTAAGAGCTCCGGTGATATCGGAGTTACCAGAATGCTCTGCAGAATACCCCTAACTTCCGGTTCCTTCTCTCCATAGACCTGCTCTGCGGTCCAGGCGATCAGATAGGAAATAAGAGTCTTGGGCACACCGGCGTTGATACCATAATGACTGGCGTGATCACCCAGGTAAGTACACCAGCCAAGCATCAGCTCCGACAAGTCACCAGTCCCCAGTACCAACCCTCCTTTCTCGGCAGCTAATGACAGCTCCGTATACATCCGGGCCCAAGCCTGAACGTTCTCGTAGGTCAGGTCGTGCTCATCCGGATTATGCCCGATGTTTTGGAACATCAGGAGCGACAGTTCACTAACGGGAATCACCAGCAGTTCAGCGCCGACCGCTTTGACCAATGCCACGGCATTGTTCTTTGTCAGGTCGGTTGTGCCGAACCCCGGCATGGTTACCGCCAGGATGTTGCGACGCGGCATCTTCATGAGATCCATAGCATGGACCGCCACGTTGAGCGCGTGCGTTGAATCCTGTCCACCGGAAATACCCACCACCACGTGCCGACGATCCTGTGGCAGCTGTTCCAGCCGTCTGGCCAAAGCCGTTGCCTGAATCAGGAAAGTTTCCCGACAGCGCTCATCGCGCTGAGACTGGTCGCTAGGCACGAAGGGATGCGGATCCACGAAGCGGTGCAACTTGTGATGCACCTGCTCCAGCCCGTCCTGAACAGCATCAGATAACTGTCCAGTAATCAGGATGCGCCGGAACTTACGGGGATGCTGACTGGCGTTTGACCTGAAGGAATTCTGCCTGGCGCGTTCCAGTGCCAACAGCTCCAGATCCACGTCGGCCACAACTGAAGTGCCGCCGTCAAGGCTGAAACGCTGACCCCTGACCAGAATTTCGCCACGCTCGGCGATCAGGGCTTCCCCGTCCCAGGACAGGTCAGTCGTGGACTCACCGAAACCTGCCGCGCTGTACATCTGCACAGCCAGATTCTTGGCTGACGATCCGGCCACCAACAGCTCCCGATATCCGCTCTTACCGATGGTGATATTGGAAGCCGACAGGTTGGCCAGCACCGTTGCGCCAGCTAGAGCCGCCTCAGTGCTGGGCGGAATCGGCACCCAAAGATCTTCGCAGACCTCGGTGTGAATCGTCAGACGCGGGTTGTGATCCGAAACCAACAAAATGTCGGTTCCGAAAGCAGCTGTCTGACCCAGCAGGTTGATAACAGTGGACTGAGCCTCATAGGCCGAGGCGAAGTGCCGCTGCTCATAAAACTCGCGATACTCCGGCGGATAGGCCTTAGGCACCACCGCCAGAATAACGCCCCGATGAATGGTCACAGCACAGTTGTAGACCGCGCCGTCCACCAGCAGGGGCAGGCCGACCGAGATGATCTGCGGCCAGGCTGCCGTTGCCTCCAGCAACTCGCCCAAACCGATCACGGCCGCTTCCAGCAGTGCCTGTGAATGAAACAGATCGCCGTTGGAGTAGCCGGTCAGACTCAACTCAGGAGCCACTATATAACTGGCGCCTTGTCTGCGAACCTCGCTGATCTTCATCAGATGTTCAGCCACGTTTGCCGGTACATTGCCCAAATGAACTCTGGGTACAATCACGGCCAAACGGATAAACCCATGCTGTCGAACGTCCATAAACTGTTCGGACTTTAGCATTCCCTCTCCTCCTTGGTTTTAGATGGTTGCGTGTTAAAGAACTGAACTCTCCTAAGACCTTATCTATAGATGATAAGACCTCGGGAAAGGGGGCATCTGCGCCGACGCAGATGCCCCGTCCTCCACCTAATCAGTAGAGGATATCGCCGTTGTGATCCCAGTTGCGATAACCGTGACCATCGGGCTTATGGACGATGCTCTTAATGGTCGAGCCCCTGGTACCCTCCTCGCAACGAGCGAAAGTGATATTGACCCCATGATTGGGGTCGTCGAACACTCCGCCCATCACCATAACCGGTGTGCCCCAGGGCAAGGGGTCACGAAGCTGCAAGCCGTAAGGGTTGTCCCTCTGGCCGGCGGCCTGGATAAACTGACTCTGGATCGGACCGATATCCACCCAGTTGCAGTTGTTCCAGTCCAGCACTTCGGGCTGGAAATCGCCATACACTTCCGGTCGCCAGACTTCTCTAACGACCACCATGTGGGCTCCCAGGTTGCCGGCCTGTTTGATGTAGTTGATAACCCCCTGGTAATCGTTGACTCCCTGGGAATTGACAACCAAAGAGCAGCGGACCAGCAGACCCAAATCCCGAGCCCGACGGATCAAACCGGCACCGCTTTCGCGGATCATCATCAGCTCTCTATTCTGATTTTGATCGAAAGAAGCGATCGACAGAGTAAGCATGGTCAGACCCGAAACCACCAGTATAGACAGATCATCGGCTTGCGGCTTACCAGGCAGCCAAAGAAAACCATTGGTATGCATGTCCACTAGCGGCAAGAACTGACGACTGGTACTGATCAGTCGGTGCAGATACCTTGGGTCCTCCTGCGAAGGATCAGCTCGTGATGTCAGGATAGCATGCGTCGCACCCAACTGCCGGGCATAGTTCAACCCGACCTGCAGACGCGGCTCATCGCAGAACTTAACTTCATGAGGATTGCCCGGTGTTTCCACTCCCGGCGTTGTTCGCGAAATGCAAAAACGACAACCGGCGTTGCAACGCTCCCGCGTGGATACCTGAATGGAGATAGACTGCGCCCCCATTTGACCGCTACCGTGAGCGATCGGCTGAGCAGAACTCATTTAGAGCACCTCCTTGGTTTTAGAATAGACATTGAATGAACTAGCCTCTCTTCAACCCTTTCATTTTCTTTATGACAAGGCTGAAGTAAGGGCCGGTGGTCACCTGCTGGTGACCACCGGCTTGTAGCAGCTCTACTGCTTCCACATCTTGTCCGTTCGCAGACAGCGGGTACGAATCAGATTCGTCCGCTGCTCAAACAGACCTTCTGTGACAGAGACCTTGACCCGATGAGGCTTGCGGAGACGGCTGACAGTCCAGTGCAGGGAATCAATTTCCCTCACAACCCGTTCAGCCACCGACTGTACAGTGTCCTCTATCCACTCGTCGGTCAGGCCGTTCTGATCGATCGTATCAAAGACCAGCTGCTGTCGTCCCTGAACCAGATAGTTCTTGATGTGCAGCTCCGAACCGGGCGTGTCCGGATGATGTGCGGTAATGGTCTCCCAAGCGTCTCCCTTCCGCCCGTCACCGAAGTAACCTTCTCCATCATGCTCAAACAGATGGAAAGTAGTGTCCTCGGCCGGATAGATCAACAGGCAGTGAACTTCACCGGAATCACGATCGCGGATCAGCGCTGAGCGATTGAACCCCGGAATCGAGGTCTTGGCGCCCGGATTACCGTCGGCATCGAAAGCCAGCTTGATGCAGCCATGACCATCGACTTCCATCAGCTTGGCTACGCCGCCCAAAGCCGGCTGATCATAGCAGGTGCCCGGCTTGGTACCGGCCGCCCAAATGATCCGTCGGAGCAGATCCTCGGCATCCAAACCGGCGGCTCCGGCCTGGCTACGAATCTGCTGGATGATTTCCTCCGAAGAGTACTCATCCAGATCGTTGGTCAGCACAATGTGCATGCGGTCGGCAAACCACTGATCCTGAGACAGCAGATGCTTCCAAAAGCGAATGTACTGCTCAATAGTCAGGTAGGCAAGGTCACCCGAATCGTTGCGCCAGCCCCAGATCGGACTGTCAGCGGCCTTTACAACCTCGCGCTGCTCGTAGACCGCCTCCAGCCAAGCCGGAAAATCGATCTCCAGACACTGCAAGGTATCCACCAAGCCAACAGGCTTATGCGGATTGACCTTGAGCCAGGCATCGAAGGCCTCGCGGACATCGCCGAACGACTGCATCCACTCATGACCCATGGTACCGACCGGCTTTACGCCGATCAGACGGGCCGCTTCGCTGTTGCTGATCTGCCGGCAACCGGCCAGCAAACCGTAAAGCGAGGATCGGAGATGATGCTGCGATCGCCGACGAGCGAACTCCAACACAGAGCCGGGGCGCACCACCCTGACCAGTCGCTGCCATTTGGTCAGTGACAAGGTAGAGAAGTTCAGCGCCTCAATCATCATGCCTTCGACCAGCCGAATGTGCGCCAACGGCCCACGAAAAGTGACCACGGGCTCGCTGGGGAAGAAAACGCTGCCTTCCGGCGGCGCGTAGACCTGAACCTTCAACCGTTCTTCCGATTGCAACCAGTCCAGGAAATCGGCTTCGTAGCCGAATTCCTCCATGATCGCCCGGAAATCTGCGTCAAAGCGCAACTCGTTGATGGTTCGTAGGGCTTCGGTAATACCGCCCAGCAGCGCAAACGATCCGCCAAACGGCGCCGACCTGATAAAGAATGACTTGGTGGCCGGAATCTGGTGCCGCCCGAGCTTGAAGTCGGACTGCGCCATGGCCGCGAAGTACTCATCCCAGGGTAGACGCTGCAGGGGAAACATCTGCTGAACGATTTGATACAGACTCCTCACTGAAAACTCCTCTCCTGGAAACTGTCAGGACACCTGACATTCCATCTTGTTGAGATGATACTGCAGCAGAGTGAAGACACGAATGTCCTGACAAGCTCCGCCCAAGTACACCTGCAGATAACGAGGATCCGCGTCCAGACTGACCAGACGAATCTCCTCACCCTCATCTGCCCGACCGTGCAACTTCTGGTCGAGACCGGAGGTATCTGAAGTGATCCTCACGTACGCCAGATAGGATAACTCCGTGATGACCCCGGCGGACACAGCCATGGGCCGCCCGCCGTTCAGCAGCTCGACATTCTCCGGATTGACCTGAATACCAGTTTCCTCCTCGGCTTCCTTGACCGCCAACTCCAGCGGAGAATACCGACCGTCGAAACGGCCGGCGCAGCACTCGGTGATCAGCCCCTCGCGATTGGCCAGGGGACTATCGGGATTGAGTTCAGACATCTGTGAAGGCCGCGGCTGTCGAACTAAGATCAGCCGATTGCGTAGCTGATCGAAAATCAACAGGCAAAGAGAATCAGTGGTACGCACCAGCTCCCTCTGGCCCTGTGGTGTTGCCACAACTTCCAGCTGCAAAAAACCGCTATGAATCACCGTACGTTCCACGTTTTTCCTCCTTGGTTTTGATCTCTTAGATTTACAAAGAACTTGGCCTTGTTTGAAACAAGGAACTGACAACTTATAAAACTGGCAATTCTTTATTTCAAAATTGGGTCCGCAGGGACGAGCTGCTGCTCGTCCCTGCGGCTTTCAACGACTAGGAAGGGAATTGGATCTCGGCCAGCTTGTGTCCGAGGTTATAACCGGGCAAGAAAGCTAGCTCAATAGCCGCTATCCGACTGGCGCGGATATCCAACTGCCGAATCTCGCCCAGAGACAAACCGTCCACAAAGCCCAGAATCGGCCTTTTGGTCGGCCTAGCCTGATCGAGACTCCTGATTTGAATCAGCGAGTCCAGCGGCAGGTAGGCCGAGCGCCAGTTGGGTGGTTCCAGAACGTTGTTACCGACTAGGACTAGCTCCGGCGTGCCAACCGGTATGGGCGTTGCTCCCATGGCTCTGGCATAAGCGGTAGAACCGGCGGCGGTTGAAACCAGAACACCGTCGGAGACCAGACGTGGCAGGCGAACCTGACCGTCAATTTTTACCTCCAACCAGCCCGTAGTGCCAGGCTGACACTGCACCCAAGCATCGTTGGCCACCAAAGACCGTTGCTCAGCTCCCTGATTGGTAACGGTCTCAACGTACAACAGCGGCGAACGATGGACCTCCAGACCCTGTGAAACCACTTCCGCCAGCTGATCGCCTTCCAGGTTATTCAGCAGAAACCCCCGGTGTCCGACATTGATACCGATAAACGGTAAATGTCTCTGCCAGTGCTGATGAATGGCGCGCAGCATAGTGCCATCTCCACCAACGGCCACCACCAGATTCGGGTCATCCGACTCCCAGCGGCGCAAAGCGGCAGCAACTTCCACCGCACGCTCATTGCGCTGATCGTGAAAGACCAGGATCTGCGGTTGCACCAGGCGCAAGCGAGTGGTCCGCCGCGGCCAGGAACCGCGATAGAGTTCATGACGCTCGATGTAGCTGGCTACCTCCGGTCTGACCAGTCCGGCCAACGACCGGTGATTCATGGCTGCCGTCCGAATATCCGAGCTGGCACCGTCCAGATCCAGTTGCTGAACCTGACTGCGCGGCGGCAAATCTGCCTGATTCAGCTTGTACCCGTTGCGCACCAGGACCAGAAACTGGAGGCTACTCCAAATTTCCGATCCGTTTTTCCAAACTCGCTGAATCTGGGACTGACCGACGGCTCCGCCACTGATCAAATCAGTGCCGACCACATGCCAGAGATCACCTCGTTGGCCATAGCGCTTGTCCAGCTGGTGAGTTCTGGTAAAGGTACCGTTCTCCAGATCGAACAGGTCGACTTCAACGTTCGCCAGGCCGCGGAAAGTCAGATCGACCATAGTGGCTCTGGAGACAGAATCGATATCGTTTGTAGTCAATTTATCCGGCCGCGGGCCGCAGGGCACTACAATCACTTGATTAAAGCCGCCCCGCTCTAACAATTCCCTGACGATCAGAAAATGATGCTGACCCGGCGGATTGAAACTGCCTCCGAAAACCGCCACCTTAGGCATCGGCTACCTCCTTGTTTGTTGTTGACTTGGAAAGGTGCATAACCTCAAAAAAATCAAGGTTAGAAATTTGTCTCCAACGATTGTTGGGAACAAGTTTCTAAAAAATTAGGTGTGGGAGGGTCACTGACGTGACCCTCCCACAAGCCCGGCTTAACATCCCAAGCAGTCTGCCAACCAGCCAGCAACTAGACCAACTCAGTTGTGGTAGACACCTGGATGCCCACGTGCTTCATCGTGTCCAGCAGCTCATCCGCTCGGCCTCGGTTCTCAGGCAGAACAGTGGAGGTGCAGTCGCGCAAGAAGACGATCTTCTTGAGAACCTCGGGATCAACCTCGCGGTAGTGAGCGATCTGCTGTTTCATGGATTCGCCAACGCAGAATTCCTCCGCTTCACCAGCTTCAATGACGCGGTCGAAGGTCGGGAACCAGTTGAGTAGTGGATAGTTCCATCCCCCATCCGGGTGAGTCGGCACCAGAATGCAGGGACGGAAAATTCCGTAGTACTCGGACTCCGGCACATTGCCCTTGAAGAGATAGGTGGGGGCAATGTTGCGGGCGGCGCACAGCCACTCGATCACCTCGATCAACGCCGGGTCCAACTGCCAGCCCTCACTACCCACCTCGCCGTGCTGGGGCCAGATCTTGAGCGGAGCCTGTCCGCTCTCTTCAAGACGGCGCGGGTAGGTTCTCGACCACTTCGGCATCACCTGCGGAATCCATATACCAGATTCCACACGGTCGGTGAGGATATCGGTAAAGTCATCCGGATGATAGCCGTCACGATGTTTCCACCACCAGCGGGTGAAGACCTGCAAGGCGCTGTGAGAATCCAGGGTAATCAGAACGCGCGTGATCTCCTCCGGATGGGTCAGAATCCAGGCGATGATCCGTCGGATATCATCCACGGCCCCCGGTACACACAGCGGCATACCCGGACGTGTGAAGCACTGCTGGAAATCGATCAGCGCCAGCATGGTCCGGAAGGTATCCGTTGAGGCATCACTGAGACCTGCCGCGCGACCCTCTGCCCGCGCTTCTTCAATACGCGGCTTGTAGTTTATCCCGACCAAAGACGGATCGTAGAGACCGAAAGGCTTCTTCATAGCCTATACCTCCTCGTTTCTGGGTAGTGGTTGATGACCAAAAGGTCTGCGTTTAAAACTGCTAAATTCCTTAACAAAGAGCAAAAAAATTTACCTGCCAAGACCTGACAGTAAACGGCCAAGTTTACTAAAATTAGCCATTTTTGTCAAGTCAGGAAGATTAATCAGCAGATCTTCGATAAAAATCCTTATTTTAGATACTTATCGAAAATATTCTGATGGATTTTTTTGCTAATATTAGCCATCTAATAAATGTCAATCCTATTTAAAATTTTCTTAACCTGTTTTAAACGCTGTTCCAATGTTCCCCTGATCTTATAATAAGAGACTTTTTTGGCCTGTAGATCCTCCTCTATCCGCCTGGCAAATTTGATCCTATGTTCTGCGCCGGAACGGCTACCGTCGTCTTCATAAGGAATATCGATATCGCAGAGCAGAAAAATATTCTGCCTCTCGGCATCTTCGTTGGCCATTTTCTGGAGTCGACTATCTATTTCTCCATGGTAATATTCATCAAACAGCGCTGTGGTCATGGCATTAGTATCGATAAATAAAAAAATTTTAGCTTTCATAATCAACTCATACTCACGGTGACGATGTTCAATTGCTAACTCAACCAGCTGATTATGAGTCAATAAACCGTTCTGCTGATTTTTCTCCCAATACTCGCGACCGTATTCCGGCAGCCAAACTGTCTTGTACTTTTTTGCCAAAGCTTTTGTTAAAGTTGTCTTACCAGAAGATTCAGCGCCCAATAAAACAACTGAGATCAAATAGTCATTGTAAACAATGGGGTCTAAATACTTTCTGTAACGATAGGAGTTGTTTCTTACTCTAGTGCCTGAAACGTTAAAATTTTGACGAGGCCTATCAACCATAATATTGGCGCAGTTTAAGAATTTGCTCATATGGTCCCCGTACCACTCACTACTGTAAAAGGCTGAAATTGGTTCATTTATTTTTTTAAGAACATAATCCTCATTTTTTTTCTTTATCCAGGCCGCCCGTCCTGTTTCAGTTGGTCCGTCCCAGGCTTCAATCACCTCGACATCGGGATAAAGCTTTTTGATCCAGCCGGAACGTACGTTCAACGGAATATTTGTTGTTTCGGGACAGTTATAAATCATCACCTTAACCCTATCCATTTCCCGGCGGGCGGTTTCAATTAGCAGCTGATGGCCTTTGTGCAGCGGGGCAAACTTTCCCAGCACCAAACCTATGCTATCGTTATTTTTTTTTGCTGTTGCCATGATCTATACCACTTTATTAATCCGACTGTCGCTAAGCATAAAAATATGACATACAAACCGGTTGTTAAATAAACTTCTTTAAAACTATAAACTCCTATAGCCACAATATCTACCGCTATCCAAAGAATCCAATTTTCAAAAATTTTTTTGGTCAGTAATAACTGTGCAAAAATGCTGACGACACTGATAAAAGAATCCCAATAGGGTAATGAGGCGTCGGTGTAGTTTGACAACAGCCAACCCATCAAAGCAAGGCAAGGAATTATAGACAGAAATATCCACCAGCGGCTTACGGATTTCAACAACTTAACTTGGAGCTCAGTTTTATTCTTTCCTCCAAACTTCCACCAATACCAGCCCAATAAACCCGTAACAAAGAAAAAGGCTTGCAGAATAACATCAGCGTAGAGCTTGATGTCAAAAAACAATAAGCCAAAAGCTACTACGCTGACTAAGCCTGTTGGCCAACTCCAAATATTTTGACTGGTAGTCAGATAGACCGAGATTAGACCAAAGACTACCGCTATAATTTCATATGTACTCATGGCTTTATTATTTATTGTAAAATTTACACTATCTTTAATTAAAAAAAATTATAATATTTCTACTACTTTTGGGGAGCGGCTGGAAAAGGAAAAAAGGTTGGCTGGTCGGTTAGCCACTCCACTCTGTTTTCGTCCTGACTTCTTTATTAGTCCTAATGACAACATTTTTTTACGGAAATTTCTTTTATCAAACTGCTGATCTAAAATTAATTCATATAGACTTTGGAATTCTGTTAAAGTAAATTCTTTCGGCAATAGACCATAAACAATATTAGTATAAGATAATTTAGATCGTAAACGCTCAATAGCTACCGCTACTATTTTCTTGTGATCGTAAGCCAAAACAGGCAACCGATCAACTGATTTCCAGCCTATATTTCTATATTCTCGTCCGGCCTTTAGTTTTAACTTGGTTGGATCAGAAATTAAAACAAAATAAGCTACCGATACCACTCTCCCAAAAGGATCACGGTTAACCTCACCAAAAGTAAAGAGCTGCTCCAGATAAACATCCTGGACGCCAGTCTTTTCCAGCAAAGTGCGCTTAGCCGCATTTTCAACGGTCTCTGTGATTTTTATCAGTCCGCCCGGTAAAGCCCACTGACCGGTAAAAGGTGGTTTCACCATCTCAATCATTAATACCTGTAATTTACCATCAATTACGGCGAAAATAGCAATGTCGGTAGCAATTACGGCGAATTCATATTTTCTATTAACTGTCATACCTGTGGATTACTTACTGTATTATATACACATAGTAACGCTACTCCAAAAATTTGTCAATGACCCGGTTGGCGGCGTTATAAATGTTTAAAACAGGCAGTTAAAAACGCTAAAAAGCTTCAACCTCGCACTACTCTGACTTATATATGTTTAAAACAGACTACTGAAACCTAATCTCAAAAGAATACATACCCATACCGCATAGTCCTCGCAATTTGCCGATGGCTTTATCTTTAGGGATAGTAATCTCTTCCACGCCGGTCGGTTGTAAAAATTTACGGTAATTTAAGCTGGGGATTACCAAACTGGAAGAGCAATCATACGTTCCGTTGGTGGAAATTTTCAAAACTGTTTCTACCCCGGCTTGAGCATTGGCAACTCTTGGCGAATAGCCGCCTTTGGCAAAAATCTCTACTACCTGTTGTCCGCCAACTTGTTTAACGTTGTCGGAAATCCCAGTATTATCGGTGCCGCCACTCGCCTGCTTACCTAATAAATATACCCCTCCCACTAAAACAACTATTATGACGATTGGAATAATAATTTTTTTCATTTTTATAATTAAAAATTAAAGATTGGATTAATAATGCCCATCACTGCTAAAATATTGGCCAGATTAAATAACGCCATGGTCATAACTATCAGACCAGCGGTCTTAAAAAATATACCTGACCAGGATTTATGAGCTAGGCTAAATGAGCCAAAAGACAATAAAGCCAAAGCAGGTAGCGTACCTAAAGCAAAAGTCGCCATGGTCAGAGCGCCGGTTAGAAAACTACCAGTTGTCAAAGCATAAACCTGCATGGATTGCGTAAAACCGCAGGGCAGAAAAAAAGTTATTACGCCAATTATTATCGGCGTTAGTCGCCCGCCTTTAACTGATTGTCTAGTAGCATGCTTGGCCGTAATTTTCGGCATCCTAAACTGTAATTTCTTTGTGAACTTAAAAACATCCAATAAATTTAACCCTAGTATTAACATAATTACAGCTACTACCAAACCCAAAGTATTTCCGATACTTAAACTCATATTAAATGACTTCCCTAACAAACCCAGTAAACCACCTAATAGAAAAAAACCGACCAATCGTCCAGTGTGAAACATTACGTGCGGTAAAAATTTAGCGCCACTCTTAGCATAATTAGCCGACAACGATAAAGTTAATCCTCCGACTACCGCTAAACAGGTGGACACAGAAGCAATAGCGCCGATTAACAAAGCTGTCGCGTAATTAACTCTTGAGCCACTAACTAAGTTTACTAAACCAATCTTTTGCAGATAGACAAATATGATAATCAGAATAGCGGCCAAAGGCACGGCATACCAGAAATCTTGCCACTGCCGGTTAGGCTTAATTTTTTCAGTCTGCAGGCTGTAGCCTTTGGAGGCAATTTTAGCCGATAACTCTTTGGTAATAGCTTCTGGCTCGCCCGGATTATCCAAAGTAACTGTCACCTGATTTTTAGCTAAATTGGCCTTCACTTGGCTAACGCCCGGAGCCGCTCCTAATTCGTCTTCAATTAATATCTCGCAGGCCGAACAGTGCATGCCGGCCACGTGAAATACATATGTTTTGCTGTCTGACATAATTTCAATTAAATTTTCAATCTTAAAATCATAAAAAATCAGTCATTATAGAAACTCTAAAAGACGAAAAATTTTATAACATCGCCTAAATAAACAAATCCCAACATTAATCAACATCAATTACCAGGATCACCAAAATGTCCCCTAAGTAACTCTACTTCTTAATTTTATGGTCTAACCAAGCGAACAGTCCAACTGCCGACACCGCTAAAATGTTCCACCAAATCAAGCCTGTAATAAACGTAGTAACCGTGGTCACGTCCTGGCCTAACTCCACGTTAGTGTGTAACGCGTAGAGCATGAATTGTTCCCTTAGCGGCGGATAAATTACCACGACCAAAAAACAAATTACATAAACGATATTGACCCATACTAAACTGACTTTAAGTAAATGTTTCGCACTAATCATACTATTTTTTATTAATATATTTCCATAAAGCGGCTATGCCAAGAATCAGCAATGCAGTTAACAGAATATAAGTGGTCCATGAAAAAAACATCAAGCCGCCTCCCGAACTGCCCATCATATAACTATAATTAATCATATTATACACCTCCTTCCCTAATTAACTGTTAATTTTGGTTCTACTCTTTTTAACAATACCGCATTGGTAGCGACAACAATTGATGACACTGACATCAGTAAGGCCGAGATTTCCGGTCGTAAAGACCATCCTAGAGAGTTATAAAAAACGCCAGCCGCAAAAGGAATGGCTATTAGATTATAAATTGCCGCCCAAAATAAATTCTGCCGCATTTTATTTACCGTCGCCTTACTAAGGCGAATAGCAGCGACGATATCCAAAGGATCGGATTTCATTAAAACAATACTAGCTGTCTCTATAGCTACGTCTGTTCCGGCGCCGATAGCAATACCAATATCAGACTGGGCTAAGGCTGGCGCGTCATTAATGCCATCACCCACCATAGCCACGAATTTGCCTTCAGTTTGAAGTTTTTTTATCCAGTTTGCTTTGTCCGCCGGCAAGACATCGGCAAACACGCGTTCAATGCCCAGCTTGGCCGCGATGGCCTGCGCCGTCTGAATATTATCACCAGTAATCATAATTATTTCAACTTTCATCCTTTGCAGTAATTCTACTGCCCTCTTCGAGCTATCGCGCACAGTATCGGCTACAGCTATAACCCCTAAAACCTCTTTATCTTTGGCCAATATCATTACTGTTTTGCCTTCAGTCTGTAAAGATTGCACTCTTTGCTGATCTTTTGCCGTTAAAGAAATGCCAGCGTCAGCTAATAATTTTATGTTGCCTAAAAATATTTGCTGGTTATCAGTAGTCGTCCCCTTAACGCCCTGACCAGTAATAGCAGCAAAGTTATGAAGGGGTAAAAATTCAACTTTATCTTTGACAGCTTTCTTGATAATAGTGCTGGCCAAAGGGTGCTCTGAATTTTTTTCTATTGATGCCACCAGTTGAAATACAGCAGCCTCGTCTGCCAAAGAAGAGTTAAAGGAAACAACATCGGTTACCTCCGGTTGTCCTTTGGTCAAGGTACCTGTTTTATCCATAACAATGGCATTAATTTTAGCGGTTTTTTCCAGCGTTGTGGCATCTTTAATTAGAATATTATGTTTAGCACCTATGCCGGTGCCCACGGCCACCGCAGTAGGAGTCGCCAACCCCAAAGCATCCGGACAAGCAATAACAATAGTCGAAACAGCAAAAGTCAAAGCTATGATAAAACTGACGCCAGCTATCACGTACCATCCAATAAAAGCGGCTAGGCCTGAACCGATAGCAACAATTACTAATATCGCAGCCGCTTTGTCCGCAATCCTCTGCCCCGGTGCCTTGGAATTCTGGGCACTCTCAACCAGTTTAATGATTTGAGCTAAAACAGTATCACTACCGACTTTGGTGGCCTTGAATTTAATCGTGCCATTCTTATTGATTGACCCCCCAACCACCGAACTGCCACTAGCCTTATGCACCGGCAGCGACTCGCCAGTTACTAAAGATTCATCAATATACGTGTCCCCTTCAACCACCTCTCCATCAACAGGAATTTTATTGCCAGGTTTAATTATTACCACGTCGCCATTAATTATCTCCGCGCTAGCAACAGTCATTTCCCGACCGTCACGAATTATAATCGCCTGTGGCGGTACTAAATCAAAAAGCGCGCGCAAAGCATCCGATGTTCCCCGACGCGAACGCATTTCCATCCAGTGCCCAAAGAGTACAAAAGTCACCAACAAGGCCGCGGCTTCATAAAATGTTTCCTGACCACCCGTAAAGGTCAAAAAAAGGCTAAACAAATAGGCGGTCATGACCCCGGTAAAAATCAATACTGACATATTTAATTTTCCTGCCCGCAGAGAATGATATGTCCCGCTAATAAAAATTGAGCCAGCCCAAAGAACGATTGGCGTGGTAAAAATTAACAGCAACAAATTGACGGGAATAGGAGTAGGTAAATTTAATTTAAAAAAATCTATGCCCACAGGGGAATACAGAAAAGTCGGTATGGACAATATCAGAGAGATAAAAAAACGGCGGCGCATATCTTCCTCCATAAATTTCGCTATCGCCGGATTACTCATGGCAGCCGCATGATCTGCATGATTCATCTTAGCGCTAGCATGACCAGAATGTGCTTTTTTGGTTTGCGCTGTGATTGGCGCCCGACCTCCATGATCATGATGCTCGCTGTGAATATGTCCGCGGTATTCGAATTGTTTGGCCTCATTGTCACAGCCACAGCTGACGCTTAGATGATTTACCTGACAAGCACTACAGTTGATACAATCAGAGCACTTTTTTTTCTGATTGCTAGAATAATGACTATTTTTTATTGTCTGCATGATAATATTGTTGCCACTGTATTATATCATGTATACCCACTAGCCAGAATGACCTCTTTTTTTAAACCGCGGACGTTTTTATCAGCAAATATTCGACTAACTTCTAACTGCGGATTAAATATGCCGAACCAGTTGCCAAAGAATATATTACTCTTTATCTGGCTTGTCCTTATTAGTATGGCCTGAATGCCCCAATAATTTCATCAGCAAAAAATGGCCATCAATACAGCAAGCTGCTAAAAATAATATAGCGAAAAAACGTGTCTTAGCTGCGGAGAAGAGAATAAATAATATCGGCAGGGCACAGATTAACATCATTAGCCACATTACTTTTTTGTGGCTATCATGATCTCCTTTATAATCGTGATGCATAAAAATTTGATTTATTCTTTGCAGCAATCCAATAATTTATTCATTATCTCTTCCTTGGTCCATGGCTGATCCAAATTAATTTCTGACTTTGCGTTATTTTTTAGTTCAGGCAAGTCAATAAGTTTAAGCCGTACGGCAAAAAATAAATTGAACAGTTCGTAAGATTTAGCAAACATATTTTTGGCCTGATCAGGCTGCCCCCCAGACTGTAATTTTGTCCCTACTTCCATTAATCTCATTGAGGCGGCCAGCAAATGTTTGGCAATACACCAAGTCTCTCCCTCATACTTTTTTATCATCATAGCCAAAAGCTCTTTCCTCATATCTCTAACTGTTTCCAATAGATTAATATAGGAGTCTTTACCGGTTTTTTCCGCCGTAAAAAAGAAATGCTCCTCCAAACTGATTAAATTCATGACAGCAATACTCAAATCCTCTTCCATGGACAAATCAATTTTGCCGTCTTGTTTGATCTGATTAACCTTTTGCATTAAGTCCTGATAATTTCTTATTTCTCTCATAATTTTAGATTAATAATATGACTATTCCCAAAACGACCATAATTATGCCACCGATTAATCTGGTCTGATTCAAATTATTCCGCTTCCAATTCTGTAATTTGGTTAGCAATATTTTATCACTGGCCACGAATAAAATTGCCGCTAACGGTAGAACAAACAGAATATTATACCAAACAAGATACAACAGGCCTCTGACATATGATGCGCCGTCATTCAATAAACCCAAAACCATCAGATAAGGGCCGCCGGTACAGGGAAATTCGCAAAGCCCAACCAGCATACCTAAGAAAAATACCGCCGATACCGAACTCTTTTTCATCAACTCTGCCATTCTGTTATGCGCGAAGCCGGGAATTTGTAATTTTATCGGAAAACGCGGAATGAATTGGCCAAGCAAATTTATCAGGCCCATGGCAATCAATATAAATGCTCCCAGTTTACCCATAAAATGCGGGGTGTTAAAAATGTGCAAAGCACCCAAAATACCCAGACCAATCAGTAAATAGGCCAAAAAAATTCCACTGATATAGGCCGAGCCAATTTTAATCAGATCAGACCTTGAAGTGTCCAGACTGAATAAAAATGCGATGGTCAAAAGTAAGATGGAAAAAGCACAGGGATTAATGCTGTCAATCAGAGCCGATAAAGAAACCAAAGGAAAAAGGAAGGTTCCGCCCTTGGAGAGATTCCAAATAAACTGCGCGGAGCCAGTACTGGATTTTAATAACAATAAAGCGGCTATGAGTATCCCTAACACCGATAAAATAAAGTATAATCTTTGGTTTTTCATGCTTTGGGTCTTAAGGAGTTACTTGGGCGTTAAATTTAAATATTAACTTACCATCACTAGTTTCTAATATTACTTCTCTGGCGATGGGACCGACGCCAGCTGGACCGTGCGCAGCCGGATCAAATACGGTTTCAATTTTAGCCTCTTCTCCTGGCTCAATATTCACGTTAATTTCTGGAATAAACCCATGTGCTGGCATACCAAAAGGACCAAGGGTCTGATCAGTTTTAATTAGAGTGGCTTTAGTACACATACATGAGGTGTAAAGTTTTTTGGCCTTAATCGCTTCTGAAGTGTTATTCTTAAAACTAAAAACTTTTGTAACTTTTCCTTGGGCCATGGAAATTGAACCGAAGTCATAGCTGCTCTCGGAGGCTTGAAGTTGACTACCTTTATCATCATTGCTAGTCGCTTCACCCTTTTGGACTGAAGAACCCCAAAAAATCATCAAGGATAATAAAATAACAGTACCAATAATCACCCACAAACTGAAATTGTCCAATTTTTTATTATTTTTCATACGTCATTAAGTTAAGTAGTGGCCATGCCAGAACTAATTCTACTAAATTCCACAAAAACCAAGGTAAAAATAATTGCTAACACATAAGGAGCGATCTGCGAAAAATAATTAGGTTTGCCTGCCCGAAACCAGCGCAAGAGCAAGGAATTGGAAACTACCGAAATTGAACTGAACGCCATGGCCAGACCAGCTAACTCCGGTTTAAGTACCAACCCGAAAGCCATAAAAACGCGAGCGGCAATAGGAATGCCAATGACATTATAGAACAAAGCAAAGAACATATTCTGCTTAATTTTACCCATTGTCTCACGGCTAAGCTGAATGGCAGTAATAACATCCCGTAAATCATTTTTGATAATAACAATTCCGCCCGTTTCCATTGCCACATCAGTGCCACTGCCCATGGCAATGCCTAAATCAGCCTGAGCTAAGGCGGGTGCGTCATTAATACCGTCGCCAACCATAGCTACTTTAATACCGGTTCCCTGCAATTTTTTTACTTCATTAGCTTTGTCTTCTGGCAGTACTTCGGCCAAGACATTTTTTATTCCAGCCTGCCGGGCAATCGCTTCGGCTGTCCGACGATTATCACCGGTAATCATAAAGACTTCGATATGACGATCCTGTAGAGCCCGCACTGCTTCCATTGAGGTTTCCTTAATAGTATCGGCGACCGCTATCAGACCAAGAATTTCCTGTGTCGAGCTCAAAATCATTACTGTTTTACCACTCTCTTCAAGTTTACGAATCTTGCGCTCAATTTTTTCTATTACTTCTTGACCCAAATTAACGACATCAGTAACAAGTTTACGGTTACCAAAAAAATATTTTTGACCATCAATACTAGCTTCCACACCATGTCCTGGAATCGCTCGAAACTCTGTGGCTTCCCGCAGCGAGATACTTTCTTCTTCGGCGTATTTAACAATAGCCTCGGCCAAGGGATGCTCGGAAAGTTTTTCCAAACTCGCAACGATAGAAGTAATTTCTTCTTCATCAGAAAGACCCGCGCTTATAACATCGGTCACTTCTGGTTTGCCTTTGGTTAAAGTCCCGGTTTTATCAAAGACCACAGCTTTAATTTTACAGGCCGCTTCCAGCGGTTCACCGCCTTTAATCAAAATGCCATGCTCGGCTCCTTTACCGGTGCCAACCATTATTGCGGTAGGCGTGGCTAAACCTAATGCGCAAGGACAGGCAATAACTATGACCGAGGTAAAGGCCATGAGAGCAAAAGTCAAAGTGGCACCGAGCAACAGATACCAAATCAAAAACGTAAGGATAGCCAAAACAATTACGATCGGCACGAAATAGGCGGAAATTTTATCGGCAAATGCCTGAATTGGCGCCTTGGACCCTTGGGCTTCCTCCACAACACGAATAATCTGCGCCAGGGTACTTTCACTTCCCACTTTGGTGGCGGTAAACTCAAAACTGCCATGTTTATTAATCGTAGCCCCGATAATCGTATCACCGACATTTTTTTCTACTGGGATACTTTCGCCGGTAATCATGGATTCGTCCACACTGGACTGCCCTTTACTGACTATGCCATCGACCGGTATTTTTTCACCCGGACGGACAACAATAGTATCGCCAGCGATAACCTGTTCAATCGGTACATCTGCCACCACGCCATTTTTTATGACCCTAGCTGTTTTAGCCTGAAGCCCCATCAACTTCTTTATAGCATCCGATGTTGCACCTTTGGTCCTAGCTTCTAGCCACTTACCTAGTATAACGAAAGTTATCAGGAAAGCCGCTGTTTCAAAATATAGCTCGGGAATTTTTTCTCCATTCAAACCAATTACACTGCCTGTGCGACCGACATAATCAAGAAATTGCCATAAACTATAAAAGAAGGCTGTGCTGGTACCAATAGCAATCAGGCTGTCCATATTAAAGGTCTTCATTCGCAAACTACTCCACATGCCCTGATAGAAACTGTAGCCAATGATAAATTGCACCGGTATCGTAAGAATCAACGACACCACGCCTATATATGGTAACAAGAGCATCCGTCCAGGCAGGAAAAAGAAAAAATCCAAAAACATAAAATATAACAACGGCAAACTTAGAACAAGACTCCAGACGAATTTTTTCCAATAGCCCTTTATTACATTTTCACGTCGTCTCCTATCTGCTTCGGGATCGCTACTATCTGTCAAACGTGCTTTATAACCAGATTTTTCCACTGCACTGATGAGCTGATTAACCGACGCCAGCGAAGAATCAAAAATAATTCTAGCTTTTTCTGCCGCAAAATTAACATTAGCAGTTTTAACCCCGGAAACTTTCTTAAGTCCACGCTCAATCAATCCAGCACATGATGCGCAGTGCATACCTATTAAAGTCAACTGCACTTGCTCTTCCTTTTTATCTTTAAGGCCATCAGGTATTGTTGCTACTGAAACCGATTCAACACCCGTAACGGGCATTGATGATGCGATTATGGCAGGGGCTCCGGCCGGGGCTTCGTCCGAGATTAAACCAAACATTTGATTAATTTTTGATACACTAAATAAATTCTTTATAATTTTTTCAATGTCCGGCCGACCTTGAGGAATTTCGAACTCTCCTTTCTTAATGTGATTAACCTTACCATTAAAACTGGGTACACTGTCTTTCTGTGAAAATTCCCCATCCGTCAGGACTGATGATTCCAGTCTAATCTTGACTGGCGATTCAGAATCAACAATTCTTTGTTCAATAATAACATCTGACTCATCTTGACTACTCACTTGATCGTTGATATTTTGGTCATTAATGATTCGGCTATTATAACCAGCCTGAGTAACAGCTTCAACCAACTGGTCAGTACTGACATTTGATCCGACAACAATCTGGCCTTCCCCAGTCTGAAAGCTTATTTTCGCCTCTTTTACTCCCGGGATCTCCAGCAATTGCATTTCAATAATTTTTTCACAAGACCCGCAATGCATTCCCTCAATGCCTAATTTTACAGTTCTATCCATAGGTTTGATTAATTATTTAAAACTTGATCAATGACCGCTTTCAATGATTCATACGGAACCGCTCCTGATACCGCCTGCCCGTTAACGAATGTCGTCGGAGTGCCTTGTACACCTCTACTTTGACCATCAGTTGCATCAGCCTGTACCTTGCTAGCGTACTTGCCAGAGTCCAGACAATCATTGAATTTACTGGCATTAAGACTTAAATCATTGGCCCACTGTTTAAAATTAGCTAGACTAAAACCACTCGCCTGATTCTCAAATAATTTATCATGATACTCCCAAAATTTATTTTGCTCGTTAGCGCACTCTGACGCCTCCGCGGCTTTCTGGGCATTTTCATGAAAACCTAAAGGGAAATGTTTGTAAACCAAACGAACTTTCCCAGTATAATCACTCAAAACCTTGTTTAGGGTCGGAAAGTGTTTACCACAGAACGGACACTGAAAATCTGAATACTCCACCAAGGTAACCGGGGCGTTGAAATCACCGCGGACATGATCACTCTTAGTGATATTAAAAGTTTGAATCACGCCAGCGTCTTGGCTTGGTGAAGGAGCAACAGCCTGTGGCTGTACTGCCTGTTGGACAACCTGACCATTTGTCTTAGCAAATAAATTCGTGGCTAGCAAGTTATTAGCACCGCCTGTCATTAACAAGAATCCAAAAATTATATTCAAACCTATAGAAATACCGCACAACAGACCCCAAATAAATGGAGCTCTGTTTGGATTAGCTTCTGAGCCATAGTTAACCATAGCAGGCAGAGACATTACTGATTTTAGAGGCGCTCTCTCTAGCTCTTTGGAGTGTATCGTATCTGTTTCACTTTGCTCTTCAACGCTAAAATCGCCACTCAGTTTAATTATTGCGTAAATTTGTTGTTGACTAATTTTTTTGCTGTCAAATTCAATCCTAATTATAGCCTGTCCTTTAGTAAGCATGGCTCTAATGGTATTGATTCCGCTCTGTGATTTTAAATTACCTTCGATTAATTTAAGATCGTCAACTCCGACCGCTCCTCTGATTTTTATGTCCAATTTTGTGTGCATATATTTATTAATAGTAACTTAATTTTGTTTGGCGTTTTTACCGACCTTAACTAAGGCTTCAGTGATTTCCTCCCAGGCAATATCCTGTTCGGACTCTATCAACACTAAACCGTTATTTTTTACCTCCACTCTTAGCACCCCGGGCAAACCTTTGAGCGCTGTCTGGCTTAATTTAATACAAGCCGCACAGTCGATGTTGGTAATTGTAAAATTTATTTGCATAATGATTATTTTAATTTGTTACGGTAATTACGCCTCGAGGCACTCCCATAGCACAAGTAATATTATAGTCCCCAGCTTTATCCGGCGTAAAAGTCAGGGCGATTTTTGTCCCACCCTGCAAATACTGAGGGTCATTAACCAAGTTTGGTATCATAATCGTACTCATACAACCCCGCCCGTTTTCCTTAACGTTAACTTCAAACCTAACCGGTTGACCCTTTTTCACTGTAAATTTATTGGGCACGATATCTTTGGCTAAAGTATATTCCGACTGTATTACTTGTTCACCGGTCGCGTTCTCTTTGGCGTTGGTTGAAACCGCATCTAAAGGTTTTTTTGCACCACCACCGCACCCGCCACAGCCCCCTCCTCCGCCTCCACCACCGCACCCGCCACCTGCGGGCAGGTTAGCACTTGGCGCAACTGCCAAATTTTTACCAGCAGAGCCCACCTGACCTGATTCAACCACTATAAATTTCCCCCGATACATGCCCATTGAACAGGAAAAAGCAATCTCCCCAACCTCTGTCGGCACAAATTCAATAATATTTTCACCTTTTTGCAGACCTTTATTAATGCCATATTTTGGCATAACAAGTGAGCTGGCACAGGTAAATTGATTAGTCGAGGTAATGATCCATCTTACCTTTTTACCTTTTTCTACTGTAAATACATTGGGCGAATAACCTGAACTGCCTTGAGCCATTTTAACTTCCTGAACTCCCGTGGAATTAGCTACGCCCACATTGGCTTGTGTTCTGCCCTGAAAAAACAACTGGCTACCATTGGCAACATTAAACCAACCCAACAACATAACCGCTAACCCAGTGCCAGCAAAAAATACTTTAGCTTTTTTACCCTTAAAGACCGAGGCCAAACCACCAACCCCGAGTAATCCAGGTGCGGTTCCTAAAGCAAATAATCCCATAATCAATGCACCCTTTCCAAAACTACCTGTAGAAACAGCGTATAACTGCATAGCTTGAGTAAAACCGCAAGGCAGGAAAAATGTTAAGGCGCCTGTGATAACTGAATTTTTATGGCTATACTCTTTTTGCTCCCGACCTAAGCCAAAAAATTTTGAGATACTCTTAGGTAAAGATATGGATTTATCTTTTAATATCGGGAATATTTCAACTAACTTGAGTCCCAAGAAAATCATCACGCCACCTATGATTATGGTCATAAAACCAAGCACGCCAGTTGATGGTCTGGCCACGGAGCCAACCAACCCAATAACGCCTCCTAAAAAAGCAAAGCCTAATATTCTGCCTAAATTGAAGTACAGGTGCGGCACAAATTTTTGTTTTGTGGAAATTTCTGGATGCAATTCAGCATGACGCGCAGATAGACTCAATACCAATCCGCCGACCAGAGCCATACAAGTGGAAATTCCCGCAACCAAACCAACAATCAAGGCAACAAACAAACTTGTGCTTTGCGTATTAACCCCCAAACTAAATAAACCGAAACGTTCGGCAGCAATATACAGAATTAATAAAATTGCCGCTCCTTTGAGCAAATTGAGATAATCATTTCTGTCTCTTGAAAGCCAAGCCAATTTATCTTTCTTCCCGATACTATAACCGGCGTTTTGGACAGCGTGATCAATCAAATCTCCAGCCGGCAATTCATGGTGATAAAAAATATCAGCTCTGCCAGTTTTATGACTTACCTCAACTTTTTTTACACCCGGTACGTTATGTAGATTATTCTCAATTAGTATCTCACACGACCGGCAGTGCATGCCCTTTATAGGAACTGTAATTTTACTCATAAATAATTCTTAGTTAGTTTAATGAAATTAAATATTTTACTGATGTTAACATTGAATAACTCGCAAAAAGCCTTTAAATTAGTATTTTATGGTTAATTAATAAACCCTACTACACAGTATAGTAGGGTTTATATATTTTGTCCAGCCCCGGTTATCCACAACCACCTTTACTTCATTTTACAGTTGGTTAACGCTGCCGAGTAATTGCCTTCATTTAAGCCGGCTGATTGCTGAGTATTATCATCGCAAACCAAGCCGTTATTTTGAGTTCCGTTGATATTTGAAATACAACTGCCCGTGTCATGCATGGCGAACGCTTTTGAGCTATCTGTTAAAAATAACATCATACCCAAAAGAACCACGATTGCTATACCTAACCCCGTATAAAACCTCGTGACCTGCAATTTAAAATTAGGCACGTAGTCATTATTTGAAAGCTTACTAACCCGTACCCCAATAACGGAACTGAAAAAAGATAAGGCCAAGCCAGTTCGCAAAAGTAAGTTCTCCTCTTTTTCAGATATTTTGTATAAAGCTCTGGCCAACTTCAATTTATCAAGAAAATTATTCGTCGCCCGTTCATCAGCAGCTAATTCTGAATATGTCAGATACTTATTTACACCAGCTTTTATTCCCGGTAAAAAGAAGAAAATACTTTGAAAATATTTTATAGCAAACATTTTAACAGGCTCCCTGGAAATCAAGTGATGATATTCGTGTAGTAAAACAGCTTCTAACTCGCCTTTGTCCAGCATTTTTATCAAACCGCTAGAAATACATACTTTGGGACGCCAAAGACCAAAACAAAACACCACTGTCCTAACATCTCTAATTTCAATGACCTTGGATGCATCAATATTTAAACCAGCTACAACATCGCGCAATTTTGTTGAGTGTTGGTCTTTTGCCCGTTTTAAATATAAAGATACAAACCTTCTTGTCTGAATAATTAATTTTATTAATCGATAAACTGTATAAAATAAATAGGTCATAATGACCAAACCGAGAGTAATTACAGCAATAAATATTAATGGGTGCATAGCAATTAACTGGGCCATCTGCGTACAACCACAGGCGGTTAGTAATTTATGAATTAAGACACCACCATATAAATAAACTCTTTGATAAATTTCCCAAAATAAAAAAATAACCACGCCAACTGTGCTTAAAACAATAGCTATAATTTCTACAAATGTCAGATTGGCTTTCTGCGCAAAAGATCGTTGCATAATATTATTTAATCAGACCTCTCAATTTTCTTTTCCATTCGTCGGAATGTTTAGCATCCGATGTTTCAATTATACCCACAAATTGAGCTACAGCAACATCACCGTATTCCTTCAAGAATCCCTTGATTATTTTCTCAGAGGCTTTTTGCATAAAAGCCTGTTTACCTTGAGTCGGTAAATATATAAAAGCATTACAAGCATCCATCTTGCGTTTTAAAATGCCCTTCTCATACAGCCTGGCCATAACAGTCATCACGGTGGTATAGGCGATTTTTCTTCTTTTCTCTAAAGCCAATAGAACATCCCTGACTGATGCCGAGCCAGATTTCCAGACGATTTCCATTATTTCTGCTTCCAAATCGCCAAATATTTTTATACTGTTTTTTGCCATATATCTCTTATTTTCTACTACACTGCATAGTATACCATGTCCAATAATTTTGACAAGTTCAGCAATAATTTGTTCTTTTAATCTAACCTGAAATGGTATTTATCTATTTCTTTAAATAAGCTTCAAAAACCGGCCGTAAGTTCTCAATCATTCCTTCGTTTTGCCAGTTAGCCGGCTCAATCCATTTGTAATCATCATGATCCTCGCTTAAAACAACTTCATCAGTATCGGCAAAGCATTCAAAAAAAATCCCTACTATTTGCCATTGCTCCCCTCTGACGACCGGCCGCCATTCGTTGACGAAAAATGGTTTACCAATTTTAATATCAAGACCAGTTTCTTCTTTTACCTCTCTGATTAAACTGTCGCGAAAATTCTCACCAGGCGTCACCCGTCCGCCCACTTCTCCGTACTTACCCGTTTGAGTTCCGTCACTATATTTTGACGATTCCCTAATAACCAAAAGCTTGCCCTGATAAACAATAAAAGCTTTAGTAGCCACCCAGAGTTTAATATCCATGATTATAATAATTAAGTATTAAGTCTTAATGCTTAATAACCTATGAACCGATGAACTTAAGAACTGACGAACTTAAGGACTACGAGCTCTACTCCATAAGCTACTGGCTGCAAGCTACTGACTACTAACTACTAGCTACTAACTAAATGGTGCCGCTGGTCGGGGTCCCGCCTACGCTAAAGCTACGGCGGGCAGGCGAACCTGTGTATATTACTTCCATTTGGTGCCGCGGGAGAGACTCGAACTCTCACAGGAGAACTCCTATAGGTTTTTGAGACCTACGCGTCTACCAGTTCCGCCACCGCGGCAACAAATGATAACAATTTACATAATACACTTATCAAGGCGCGATTTTGCCTATTCGCCTCTGACAAGAGTCGTGCACGCCTATCCCGCAAAGCTTTAGCGATACGGAGTCTGCCAACCTGCCCCACGAAACTTCAGTGAAGTGGGGTTCCGCCACAGCGGCATCAAATATCAATAATACTGCTAACTTACAAACTTACTATTATCATGTACGTTACGTCCGCTTGTCCCGATCAGCCAATGGCTGATGGCGAAGTCGAGGGACACAGCGGCAACAAAATAACGTTGTTAAGATACTAAAAATATGCTCTGCTGTCAATCTGTGGACGCTTCATTTTATAGCCATAGTCTGCTAAAATACCCTCATTATGATTATAGGCATTGATGCGACCAGGGCCAACAAACCACAAAAAACCGGGGTAGAATGGTACTCCTTTTTTTTAATCAAGGAACTGCCCAAACTGGATCCAACTATAACTTTTAGGCTTTATTTCAATAGCGCTCCTGAAACCGAACTGCTGAACTTGGGTCCTAATGTGGAATATCGCCGACTATATTGGCCCTTTAAATATCTCTGGACGCAAGTTCGCCTGTCTTTAGAAATGCTGTTTAACCCTCCTGACGTCTTATTTATCCCGGCTTCAATTATCCCTATCATCTCCCCCAAAAGAACCGTTACCACTCTGCACGACGTGGCCTATGAAGCGTATAAAAACGATCTGTCGTGGAAGGGGCGAGCTTACCAAAGATTATCTGCTAAGTGGGCCAAAAAATTTTGTAGCCAAATTATCACTGTTTCACAATTTTCTAAAAGCGAAATTATCAAGTACTATCAAATTGCCGCCGACAAAATTCAGGTAACTTATCTTGGTTTAAGTAATCCCGAAAAAATTCCTCCAGCGTCAAAACAGAAAAAAAATTATCTGCTGTTTGTCGGGCGGCTGGAAAGTAAAAAAAATATTGCTCAACTCATCAGGATTTTTGCGGCTATGCAAAAGACTAGCTGGGGCAAAAGAATAAGTTTACACTTAGTCGGTTATCCTAGCCGCGGCTGGCAAGAAGCTGAAAATCTGATCAAACAGTTTCGGCTGGAAGAAAAGGTTATTCGTCACGGCTGGATTAATGAAGAAGAAAAATATAAACTTATATCCGAAGCGGCTATTTATATCCATTTGGCAAAATATGAAGGCTTTTGTTTTGGCTTAATTGAGGCTATGGCCTGCCAAACAGCCATTATTACCAATCGTGCCGCCAGTATGCCAGAAATTGCCGGGGACGCCGCCCTACTGGTTGACGCCAATAATATTCCCGAGGTTGTTGAGGCGATAAATAAACTATACTATGACAAAAACCTACAGACCGACCTTATTACCAAGGGACTGAAACGTAGCCAAGAATTCCGCTGGGAAAAAACAGCCGCTGAAACTTTAAGAATTTTAAAAAACGCTTGATGACATTAGACATACTGCTGATTCTGGCCACCATTTATTTACTGTTGCCCGTTTATTTAGCAAACATGGCGCCAGTGATTGTCCAACGTCTTGGCTATTGGAAACAACTGGCTAAACCGATTGACGGTGGATTAAAACTTTTCGGCCAGGATTTATTGGGCAAAGGTAAAACTTGGCGGGGATTAATAATTGGCGTGCTGGTAGCCATGATAACAGTTATTATACAGACATTTTTCCAGCAAATAGGCTGGCTGGACAGTATACGCTTGATTAACTACTGGGAGCTGAATTATTTGCTGTTCGGATTTTTGGCTGGCCTAGGAGCTTTAGGCGGAGATTTAGTTAAAAGTTTTATTAAAAGACGGGTTAAAATTACATCCGGCAATGCTTGGCCGGTGTTTGACCAACTAGATTTTATTGTTGGTTTTTTTCTACTAACCTGGCTATTAGTCGTCTGGACTCCGGAAATTGTCTGGGCGGCTGTTATTATAACTTTGGCGGTTCATCCAGTCTCTAACTTAATCGGCTATTATTTCAAAATAAAAAAAGTCTGGTGGTAATATGAAAAAAGTTTTAGTCATTTATAATTTAGCCGCCGGGCGCAGACGCCGCTCCAGACTTTTGCCAACCATCAAAAAGAATCTTAAACGATCCAAATACCAGCTGTATTTTAAAAACTTTGAAAATTTTCTGAACGTCAAACCTTTAGCCAAAGATTATAAATACGACCTTATTATTATCGCCGGTGGCGACGGAACTATTCGCCGGGTAGCAGAATTCATACTAAAAAATAAGCTTAATATCCCCATCGGAATACTACCTACCGGCTCGGCAAACGTGCTGGCCCAAAGTCTTTATATTCCCCGATCACTCCATCAGGCTCTTGAGGTTATTAACGAGGGCAACATAGAATACATTGATGTGGGCTTAATCAACAAAAGAGATTACTTCTTAGAGGCTTTTGCAATCGGTTATTTATCGGAAAGAGTTGTGGCTGCCGAACAAAAACTAAAAAGATCTTTCGGTTTTATGGCTTATTTAATGAGTTTCCTTTGGAAAACCAGAATGCCCCAATATAATTTTAGTTTTACTGTGGACGGTCAGGATTATCAGCGACAGGGCAACAGTCTATTTGTCGTCAACACCTCCAGACTTTTTGGCTTTGAGCCAAAGCGTAACAGCGATTTGCAGGACGGAAAATTTGAATTAACCGTGGCCACCAATAAAAATTTTTTCAGCTTTATTGAAGCTACCTACTATTATTATTTTCATGATAGCCCACCTCGTCATTTATCTATCATAGAAGGTAGGCATTTCGTCATCCGTCTGGAAACCGACGATAAGGTTCAAGTTGACGGAGATTATTTAGAAGACAATCAGAAATCACTCAATATAGAGATCATTAAACAAGCTTTACCAATAATCACCAACCGCCATGTTAAAAATTAGCAAACTATTAAGCACCTTTTTCGGTTTGGGCTATCTGGCCGCTTCCGGCACGATTACCAGCCTAATAATTTTCATTTTGGCCTATTTATTTGTCAGTCCTTTGGACATTACCTGGCGAGCGTTAATTTTCATTGTTAGTTTGTTAATACTATGGCCAGCAACCGAGCTGTTCAGAAGCAAGTACAATTATCAAGACCCTCACTTTATCGTCTCCGATGAAATCGTCGGTGCTCTACTGGTTGTTACTTTCCTACCCCAAAACATTTGGTTATATGCGGTGGGTCTCATTGCTTTTAGACTATTTGATATTACTAAATGGGTTGGTATCAATTATCTGCAATCATTACCCAAAACATTTGGCATCATGGCCGACGACATTCTAGCCGGGATTTACGCCACAATTATCGCTTTGGTGGTTGAAAAATTTTTATGACATTTTTTGAATTTAAAGAAAATCTGGCCTTAAAAATTGTTTCTACTTTTCCGACCAGAGTTCATCCGATGCACCTGACAGTTCTTAGATTGGTAATGACCATCCCTTTGTTATTTTCGGTTATCTACGCTGCTCATCTCACCACAATTTTATTATTCCTCATCATGGCCGCCCTAGATTACCTTGACGGACCATTGGCTAGGCTTAGAGGTCAAACGACTATCAACGGCAAACTTTTAGACCCTTTTGCAGACAAGGTAATGGTGTTGCCGATTTTTTATTTCTTGGGTATTAAAATTCTACCACTCTGGTTAGTCTGGTCGACCATCGGTCTGGAGATACTATTAGTTTGTTTGGTATTTTTACTTAAACCTTTTTTTGAAAAAATCGGTCAGCGCCGGAGTTTGGGTGCCAATAAATTCGGTAAATATAAAATGGCCTTCCAAACCTTAGGCGTTCTGTGGTTGCTGATAATGCCCGCTAATACGTTTAACAATACAATAGTGCTCTATATTTTCTACCTGGCTTTAATTCTATCAGTTGCCAGTATTACAAAGCATTTGTTACCAGAGGGACGGGGAAACTGAAGAACGAAGAACGAAAGAACGGAAGAACGGAGGGACTAAAGAACTTAAGAACTGAAGAACCGAAGAACAAAATAACTTAAGAACGTAAGAACGAGGGAACCTAATACCTATAATCTAAAAACTAAAGAACGTAAAAACAAAAGAACCGAAGAACACAGAACGAAAGAACCAAAGAACTTAAGAACGAGGGGCAACCCCAATCTTCTATCTTCCATCCCCTACCTTCCATCTCCTATTCCCCATCTTCTATCTACTATTCCCTATCTTCTAATCCATGATAAAAACTAAATCAGTTCACGACCCTATTGAACCGACTGACGGCAAGAGAATTCTAGTCAGCTGTTTTTGGCCAAAATTTGCCGAGCGTAATATTGTTGACATGTGGTTTCCGGAACTCGGCAGTGAGTTGGAGTTAATAAAAAATTGGCACGGTCAGAAATTTGACTGGGATTATTTCCGGCAACAGTATTTAGAAAGACTTAAAAAACCGCGAATTCAAAATATTCTGGAGCAAATTGCCCAAGCGGCCGAAAATGAAAATATAACTTTAGTCGGCCATGCCAAGCAGTCACAGCACTGCCAACGAACTATCCTCAAAGAGTATCTGGACGAGAATTTTATTTATAAAACAAACCGTCAGTAACTTGACAAAAAAAGCCGCTCGGCCTAAGCTACTTTGATCTTTGTTCTCTACACAACCACCGAGGAGGTTTGACCATGAAACGCGTCCAGTTCAACAAATTCTTCGTGACCGGTGTCATCGGCTACGGCTTGGCTCTGACTGCCACTTATCTGCTCGTCCTGGCCGATCCCTACACCAATAGGAGCGACCCCGAAGCTTTGCCAATGGCAATATTTCTGTCATGCCTGGCATGGCTGCTTATCTGGCCGCTCACTCACTGGGTTATGGTGACCAGCGTCGGTCCTAATCGTGCTGCCTTCATCAAACCCGACAGTCAAGATGCCAAGCTGGTCTTGCAGTCAGCAACTAATCTGCGTCTCTGGCGCTGGGATCAGCGTCTCAATGGTGCTGACATCATCAACATCGAGCCTAAGGAAAATGAGTCCTTAGTCTGGATGAATGTGCGACCAATCACCAGCAATCCTGGCGTCAGGGATATCAAATACTGGGTTCAGGTTAACTGCTCCACCCCTGAGGGGCTGATTACTATGTGGAAAGCATTGAACTTCAGAAAGCCTGGTCAACTGTCTTACAGCTACAGCCGCGCGATGGAAACGTGGTTAACCAGTATGCTCTATGACTTCAACGAGAAGCGCAGACATGAACTGGCGGCCTTCTTCAATCCCTTGGATCCCGAGCAACAAGCGCGATTCAAACAGCTATTGCAGGATTTCCTGGCGCCGGAACTGCAACGAACCGGCCTAACACTGGCCGATGCCTGTTTCACCGAGGTCTGAACCAAAACACCCCCGTCTGTCATCTGACTGGACGGGGGTGTTGTAATTTATACCTAAAATTTTATATCAGTCTGGGGCAAAGCCTGACGCAATTTATCAATCTGATCTGACGGAATCGGATTAGCGTCCAAATCCAAGACCTTTAAATTTTTCAAACTGGCTATCTCAAACGGCACTTCTTGGTAGTCATTATTGGCCAGCGACAAATACTTCAAGCCCACAAGATTTTGTAATTCATCCGGCATGGTGTCCAAATTATTGTAACTGTAATCCAAACTTATTAAATTTTTAAGTTGACCTATTTCCGCCGGTATACCGGTAAAATTATTGTGTGAAGCATTAATTATTTGTAGCGCCGGGAGACGTCTGACCTCCGCCGGCAGCGACCCTATCAGATTATTATTAGAAACATCTAGCTCAGTAACATTAGCATCATTAAACTGTTCAGCCTTAATAGATGTTAAACCCTGGTTACTCAAGTCTAATATTTTAGAGTTAGTCGGCGAATTAACCGGCATGATCGGTTTAACCGGAACATTGGATTTATTGATAAATAAACTGCAGCCATTAGCAATAATTAGCACAAGTATTGCTAAGAAAATTTGTTTAAAGTTCTTCATTAGCCAAGTATACATGTTCAGAAATAAAAAAACAGCCCTTACGGGCATCTGTTATACTTTATTTAATTTATAATCATTATGGGTGGCTCACGCCATTCGCAATGATGTGGGTAGCCCACGTCGCTCGGGAACGATGTGGGTAGCCCACGTCGCTCGGGAACGATGTGGGTAGCCCACGTCGCTCGCGAGCGACGTGGTAGCGGGGGTGGGAATCGAACCCACGACCTCAGGCTTATGAGTCCTGCGCTCTAACCAACTGAGCTACCCCGCCAAAACATAGAAAGCATACCTTAAATAGGCATTTTTTCAAGTCCTAGTCCTTATCTTCAAGGCTTCTCTTTATTCTTTTAAGTAACGGGACAGAAACCGATCCATGATATTTTACACTCCATTCTCTTTGTTTAGCGGCTCTCCTAGTTATATAAGCCTCATAATAAACCAATCTAACTGGCAAATATTTAGCGGTTGATTTAACCATCCCACTATGATGGCGCCGCATTCTATTTCGCAAATCGCCGGTTTGACCCTTATAGAACCAATTTTTGTCTTTTTGACTTTGTATAATATAAAAATAAAACATAAAAACAGGTTTCCCTGTTTATTGTGATAATTATTTAATAAACTATATCGTTCTCGAGCTGCGCGTAAAATTGTGGACACCATAATAAAGTGGGGGACTCACGCCATTCGTGAATGGCGTGATGGGTAGCCCATGTCGTTCGGGAACGATGTGGGTAGCCCACGCCATTCGCGAATGGCGTGGTAGCGGGGGCCGGATTTGAACCGGCGACCTCCAGGTTATGGGCCTGGCGAGCTGCCTGACTGCTCTACCCCGCGACGTAGCAGGCTAACGCCTGCAAATTATAAATCCTAAACTCTAAACCCTAAACTACTAACTACTCCTATCCCGCTAACCATATAATTATAAAGAAATGGCGGGGCAAACTACTCACTACTCACTACAAACTACTCACTAACCTAATAATCCTTCAACTTCCTCATACTCCGGTGATGCTTAATCTTTTCCAAAGCTTTAGCCTCAATCTGCCTGATTCGCTCTCTGGTAACACCAAACTCCTGACCGACTTCTTCCAAAGTATGAGCAATACCGTCTTTCAGCCCAAAACGCATTTCCAAAATCTTTTGCTCTCTGGGACTTAAATCACTGATTATTGCATTAACATGATTTTTCAATAACTGCAAGGAGGCGACTCTATCAGGAGTAATGGTCTTTATGTCCTCAATAAAATCTCCTAAGGTGCTATCGTCATCACCGTCATCTCCGACCGAAGTTTCCAGAGATACTGTCTCCTGTGAAATTTTAATAATGTGTCGGACTTTATCAATATCTTCACCCATTTCTGAAGCAATTTCTTCGGGCAATGGTTCGCGTCCCAAATCCTGAATCAAACGTCTTTGAACCTGCTGAAAACGATTGATGGTTTCCACCATGTGGACGGGGATTCTGATTGTTCTGGACTGATCAGCCAAAGCTCTGGTGACAGCCTGCCTGATCCACCAAGTAGCATAAGTGGAAAATTTATAACCCTTGCGGTAATCAAATTTATCTACGGCTCTGAACAAACCAATGTTACCCTCTTGAATTAAATCTAACAATGTCAATGATCGGCCGGTAAATTTTTTGGCAATACTGACTACCAATCGCAAATTAGCTTCCACCAAACGACGTCTGGCTTCCAGCTCGCCCTTTTCCTTACGCTTGGCCAAGGAGATCTCCTCTTCCGAAGTCAGCAAATGAACCTTACCGATTTCCCGTAAATACATCTGGATGGAGTCAGCAGAAATGTCAGCTAAATCAGAACGCTTTTGATCTCCAGCAATACCAAATTTACTCAAAACAGAATTGGACTTCTCCTTGCTGGATAAATCCAGAATACCGCCGTCCATACTAATCAGTTGGATACTGCTCTTTTCCAAAGCGTCCAAAAAATCTTCAAACTCTTGAACGTGATTTTCCAAATCAACAAAAACCCGCAAAGCCTCATCTTCAGTAATAAAACCGCGGGAAGCTCCTTTCTTTTCTAAGAAGTCAACAGTCTCCTGTTCCAAAATCAACTTCTTGGCCGGCATTAACTTAATCTTCGCCGGACTCTTTATTGCCGAGCGTCCGGTGATAATCTTTTTAGCCGCCTTAGTTTTTAAACTCTTCTTAGCTTTAACGGCGATTTTCTTTTTGGCAACTTTTTTTAAAATTTTCTTGGTGTTATGTTTTTTACCTACCATAGATTAAGATAAATATTCAGAGAGTTTTTTACTCAAATCGCTAAATTCTAAGGTTAAACTGTCAACATCCTCCTGCAAACCAGCCTGCTCGGCCGCCTCAATCCTTTGAGACAGAGCTTTAAGTCGCGTTTGCAACCAGCGCTTGAGCAATCTTTTGGATAACTGCTCAAACTCCTTGACCAGCTGTTGTTCATCCCAATCATTATAAAATTCTTCAGACTGGTGAACTATTTTGCTCCACTGATTCAATTGTTGACTATCTAAGGCAGTACCAAGCCCCTTTAAATCGTCAGATTGGTTCTTAGTGTAATAGATTATTATCTTTTTGTAAAGGTCTTGGAGCTCCAAAGAAAAGACCTCCGGTTCTACCTTATCTATTAAAGCCGGCAAACAGGCTGGATATGAACCAACCAATGCCAAAATCGTCTGACTCAATAAATCAACCCTGTCGTCCGCAAGTTTGGTCTTTACTCCCACTACCTCACCAACCTGCGAAGAATTCTGCCGATTTAACTTGGCCAACTGTTCCCACAAAACTTGTGAGGAGATATTCAAATCATCGGCAATTTTCCTGATGTAATGATCCTGCTCCACCTTATCCTTCAGCATCGCCAAAATGCTCAATATTTTATGAACCGCAATTTTTTTATGATCAGCGCGGTTAATATCAACTCGTTTAAATATTTCACTATAATAAAAATCCACAATTGGAATACTTTTTTTAATTAAAGCCTTCCAATCTTCCGAATTTGCCTTAACTATGTCAGCCGGATCTTTACCGCCTTCCAAAATTAAAGCTTTAACATTCATATCAAAGTCCGCCGCGGAAATTATTCCACTTTTGTATATCGCCTGCGAGCCGGCCGCGTCAGCGTCAAAAGATAAAATTATATTATTGGTATATCTCTTAATTATTCTCAATTGATCTGGGGTCAGAGCGGTACCAGATACAGCTACCACATTTTTTACTCCGGCCTGCTGCGACATGATGACATCCATATTGCCTTCCACAACAATTACATAATCATGTCGTTTAATTTCCTGTTTGGCAAAATCCAAACCATAAAGAATAGCGCTCTTGTTATAAACTGCGGTCTGTGGAGTGTTGACATACTTACCGCCAAAATCTTCACCTTCAAAAACAAAGCCCATCAAAGTCCGCGCGGTAAAACCAACTACTTTGCCCTGACCGTCACGAATCGGAAACATTAAACGTTGTCTGAAACGATCAAAAACCTTACTGTCTTTCCTGATTATTAACCCCGACTGATTAATATCCTCGTCTTGGTATTTTTTTTCTTTCAAATAATTATAAAGACCATCCCATTTTTCTGAAGATAAACCCAAAGACCATTGGGTAATTGTTTCCGGCGTTAGACCTCTTTGATGTAAATAATCACGTGTCTTAACAGCGCTCGGGGTTTCCTGATTTAAAATATTTTGCCAATACTTCAGAGCCTGCTCATTTAATTCCCAGAGAATATTTTTTTTAAAACTCTGATCACCGGTTTTAAAATCGGGTAAAATAACACCGGCTTTGTCAGCCAGCATTTTTAAAGCCTCGGAAAATTCCAAACCCTCATATTTTTGCACAAAGGAAATAGCATCACCACCTTCATTACAGCCAAAGCAATGCCAAATCTGCTTATCTTTGGAAACCATAAAAGACGGCGTTTTTTCCTGATGAAACGGACAGTTAGCCTTCCAGTTGGTGCCTGACTGCTTGAGCGGAAAATAGCCGCCGATAATATCCACTATATCCAGACGTGATTTTATTTCCTCAATTGGCGTCATATGTGCCTAGTTTAATCTGAAACAGGTCTAAAGTCAAAGAAAAGCGCCTTCCGCATAGAGCAGTGCAGAAGGCGCAATTTGCTAAGGCCGAGCCAGACCCCGTAGCAGGAATTCGGCCTGAATGCCTCTTTCCCCATTGATCATGTGTGGTACTTCCGGCAGTTCATACTTGGGGTAACGTTCTGCTCAACGTCAAACCGCAGCTCGATCTGCAGTCTGGAAAGGAGCCCCATGCCCATTCGGCAGCCCCTGACGACCGTAATCGTCAGACTTTGCTCGGACGGAACAAAAGTCGCCGCTGATTGTGAGTTAGCAGCGAGCTACGTATTCGTACTCACGTGATGAGCTTCCTTAGCAAACGCTTATTTATTAACACCTTGTCCAAAAATAGTCAAATCTTTAGTCTGACAACTTGCCGATAATTTCTTCAAAATCAGCCATGTCCTCTCTGGTAATTTTTCCGGCCCGTACCCAAGTTTCCAGTACATGAGTCATATCCCTTCTGTCCTGCCAATTCAAACCCTTGCTGTAATCGTATTTACTTTTGAGTTTAGCCTCCAGCATCTTCTTGAATGCATCAATATCTTGTGAAGACAGATTCTTAGCCACTCCACCATAAGACGGGTCTTTAAGTCGTTTGAAAGCGCCGTCCAAGCCGGTCCTCTGGAAATAACCCTGGCCTGATCTGAATTTATTACCGAAACCAATCTTTTTTTTATCAAAATCATCAAAAGCTTTATTAGCCATATAATTATTTTTTAAAAATAAAATAAGAATAAATAACTGGAAAAAGTCCGGCGATGGCTATCGGAATTAAAATAAAATAAATTGCTTGATCGGGAAATAACACTCCCAATAAACTTACAACGGCCGCGATCTTAAACATCAAGCCAGCCAAACGGTGAGTCTTTTCCCAAACCTTATCACTACTTAAAGTCCAAGGAGTTCTAATCCCGACAAACCAATTCCGTTCTGTGTGTTTCATCATAACTCCGATAAAATAAAACAACACTGCCATGGCCGGAGTCATCCAGAGCACAATGTTTAACTGCTGACCAAGGTTCCAAGCAATCGTCAGACCGTAAATATAGATCATGTACAACAAAATCAAAATTACGAAACCATCAAAATATTTCCGAAACTTTTCAATATTGTTTTTCAAAGGATCAATGCGCGGGATGATAAAAAACATCAGCCACATACCCAAGACCACTACCGGCATTAAAAAAGCTCCCCAGAAACCGGACATATAACCGTCAACCTGCCCGGCCGCATTCCAATGGGAGGCCGTTTGCGCCGGTAATAACGGGTAAAAATACCAGCCCAAAATAAAGGCCAGAATAACGATAATTAAAGCGACAACCTCTGCTCTTTTCATACTTACATTATAACTCCGTTTGGGAATAAAAAAAACAGCGGTATTGCCGATTGTTAATTTTATAATGGTAATAGTCTAAGGATCTGTGCGTAACGTTACTAGGTGCACCTTGGCGGGACACTCGGGTTATGTACCTAAGTTATACAAGTATTGTAAGGGTTTTTTGATGGCCTGAAAAGAGATAGGCTTGGGGCACGTGGGTTTGGGTGTTTAAAATTATTGTCCTATTATCCAGCCTCCCACTGATAATTCTAAGTACTTGGCGCCTTCATATACTAAGTCATTCTCTCTGGCTTTTTTTAAATCCTTTGCGCCATGGAAGAGATTGCATCTAATTTGATACAAAAATCTAATTATTTGCTCTAAATTATTTTC
The DNA here is from genome assembly GCA_964441335.1 of uncultured Gammaproteobacteria bacterium. Taxonomy (GTDB): domain Bacteria; phylum Patescibacteriota; class Patescibacteriia; order UBA1558; family 2-01-FULL-52-15; genus CAYTUI01. Next base: position 1,560 of record CAYTUI010000001.1, on the reverse strand, counting down.
GTCTTCTAGGAGAATGCTTCTGTTTGAATTTGGACGCATGTCTTGTACGGGAGAAAGTTCTTTTAGCGATTTTGCAGAAATTTTTTTATCTGCGATGTATTTTTTAAAATCGCTATCTTCTTTAAAGAAATATTTTAGCTTTTCTTCATCCGCTCTACATTGAGAAATTTCAGTCAAATATGAATCAAATATCATCCAGTATAATATAAACTTAAACAAGTGCTTGTTTTGTAATTGTTGAAATTTTACATTATTCAATGTGGGCTGTACTAACCAATTGATTCTTGCTTTATACTCCTCACTAACTTCGGTTGTCTTAGGAAAAGCCATAATTGTTTTATTATTATAGGTACTCGGGTCATGCCGATAAAAAATTGTCATGGCGGAGGAGGCGGGACTCCCCTCACTCCGATTCGGGCCTGGGCATTGCGCGCTCTCGTGCCCTTCGAGTCCCACACTCATGTTGTCAAAATTCAATACCGAATGGTATGAATTTTGCCAAAGCGGAGGAGGCGGGACTCGAACCCGCGGGACCCTTTCGGATCACGGCTTTCCAAGCCGTTGCAATGGCCGCTATGCGACTCCTCCTGAGGATTTTTTATACCTCTTCCCTCGTTTCCTTTTTAATTATAGTCCAGTGATACAGATAAAGAGGCAATCCTACCATGATCAAGGCCAGAGCCAGAGAAAACTCTCTTTGCCTTTGCTGGGCCAGATAATCAAATTGTTTTTCCTGCTCCTGCCAAATCTTGTAATCTTTCAGCCAGCTGGCAATCTGCTGCTTTTGCTCTGAAGTTAAATCGCATTTTTCCTGGCACTTTTCTATTGCAGAAACAAAGTCTTCCTCTGTTGCTGCTCTTCCGTCGATCATCATTGGAAAAGACGGCTTGAGATTATAGTTTAATTCCTGGTCTGCTTTGGTAAAGATAAATCTTTTTAACCCCAGGTTTATCAGATTAACCGAGCCGATGGTGATTAAAACCAGCCCGATTAAAGTAAAAAGATAAAGATAAATTGTTCTGATTAGTGGTTGTTTCACGGCATTAAATAGTTATTTATATTTGTGTTATATTTTTATAAATTAACTTCTTTTAAAGCTTTGACTCTTTCTTCAATTGGCGGATGAGTCATGAATAATTTGGTAAACCAGCTCGTGGCCTGCCCCCCTTTAAAGGGATTGGCAATGTACAAATGGGCCGTGGCGGTATTGGCAACTTTCATCGGAGATCTGTCAGAGCTTATCTTCTCAAGAGCTTGAATCAAGCCATCGGGATACCTGGTCAGTAAGACGCCGGAAGCGTCAGCTAAAAACTCTCTTTTCCGGGAAATGGCCAATTGTATTAGGGTGGCGGCCAAAGGCGCCAGAATCGCGGCGACAACGCCGAAAATCATTAGAATTATTCCGAGCTGGCCCTCGTCATCGCTTCTTCTTCTTCTAAAGCCGACTCTCAAAAAAAGATTTGCCATGATGGAAATCAAACCGGCCAGGATAACTACAACTGTCATGAGTAAAGAATCCCGGTTGCCGATATGAGATAATTCATGGGCTAAAACCCCTTC